>NC_022657.1:8745833-9060952 GCF_000494755.1 Amorphoplanes friuliensis DSM 7358 | reverse complement strand
TCACCTGTGGCTTGGCCTTCCTCACCTGCTTGGCCTTCCCTCACCGTGCGGGCGAGCGGTGGAGGCGGCGTTTGCCGTCGGTGCGGTGGCGGGGCGAAGCAGTTGTGGACCATCGACCCAACTTCCCTGATGTTGGGCCTTCGGCGAGCCCGGGTAGGCCCGACTCCAGGGAAGTTGTGTTGACCATGCGGCCGATCGGCGGAGCCACTGCGACCGGTGGCCCTCGTGGCCGTTCGCTTGCGGTCGGTTCGGTCTGCGGCCGGAGTGCCGAAGTCAGGCGAGCGGCAGAGTCTGGCGCGGCTTGCTGCGCGGATCTGCCGCTTGAGGGCCAGGCCAAGATCGAGGACCGCCCAGCGTCGACCGGGGCCTGTCGTCCACGCCTGGTGACAACCGCCGAATGCTGCGATGCGGATGGCCCACTGACCACCGGCTCGCCGAGCGGTGAGCTGTGCGGGCCGGGCAAGCTGGGCTGGGCTGGGCCGCGCTGGGCTGGGCTGGGCGGCGCTGGGCTGGGCCGCGCCGGGCTGGGGTGGCTGCGGGGTGGGTTAGGCGATGGTGGCGAAGCGGCGGACCGTGAAGATCGCTGCCACGACGGACAGCAGGAAGAGCAGGCCCGCCGCCCACCAGCCGTGGTTCGATCCGGTCGCGGCGGGGTCGCCGGCGCGGGCGGCGGTTCCGGCGTTGAGGCCGGGGAGGCGGGTGCCGACCGTGCCCGCTGCGGCGCTGTCCGGGGCGGATTGGGCCTGGCCGGAGATCGGGGCGTTGCCGAAGCGGGCGATGCCCGGCGACGCCGTCGTGTCGAGGGGGTTGCGGAGGACGGTCGGGAGTTCGGCGGTCAGGGCGCCGGTCGGGTCGACCATGCCGTAGCCGTACTGGGGGTCGCGGCCGGTGGCGCCGCGGTCCTTGGCTGTTTTGATGATTCGGTTGATCACTTCGCCGGCGGACATCGTGGGCCAGCGGGAGCGGATCAGGGCGGCGGTGCCGGAGACCATCGGGGCCGCGAAGCTGGTGCCCTGCACTCGCCAGTAGCCGTCGGGGCGGGCGCCGACCAGTTGGGTGGCGGGGGCGGTGACGACGGTTTCTTTGCCGGTGATCGAGCCGGACCAGAGGATGTCGCCGTCTTTTTCCATGCCGGCGACGGCGAGGATGCCGGGTTCGCGGGCGGGATACCAGACGCCGGAGGACGAGGAGGTGCTGGCGTTGCCGGTGCAGGCGACGACGACCACGTCCTTGGCGAAGGCGTAGTCGAGGGCGGCGGCCAGGGCGGGGCTGCTGCCGTTGCCGCCGAGGGAGAGGTTGATGACGCGGGCGCCGTGGTCGACGGCCCAGCGGACGCCCTTGGCCACGATCATGGCGTCGTCGTAGCGGTTCTCGCGGTCGAGGACGCGTACCGGGAGGATCTTGGCTTTGGGGGCGATGCCGACGACGCCGGCGTCGTCGTCGCTGCGGCCGGCGATGATCGCCGAGACCGTGGTGCCGTGGCCTACGAGGTCGGTGTCGCCGTCGCCGTCCGGGTCGACTAGGTCGAGGCCGGGGAGGACCTGGCCCTGGAGGTCCTTGTGGTCGGAGTCCACGCCGGAGTCGATCACGGCGACCGTGACGCCCGCGCCCATCGAGTAGGTCCAGGCGCCGGCGACGTTCAGGGTTTTCAGGTGCCACTGCTCGGCGCGGACCGAGTCGCCGACCCAGGGTTCGGGGCTGGCGAGGGGACTGGCGAACGGGCTGGCGAGCGGAACGGCCTGGGGCGGCTGGCCGCCCGTCTCGGCGAGGACCGGCGTGCCGCTCAGGCCGACGCACAGTCCGGCGGCGGCGGTGGTCGCGGCCAGCCGGACGGGCAGGCTCCGGACGTTCACCAACGGGCACCGTCGCAGGCCGGACGGCGTGCGGGGACGTCACGCCGGACTCGGCGGGACGCGCTCGGTGCTTCGCTCACAGCGCTCACGGGCGGCATGACCATTCTGATGATGGACGGTCGATGGTGGGAGATTACTCCGAATCCGCGCTTTGTCGCTGGGGTCTGTCGATGCGGATCGCACCGGATGTGTGCCCGAAAGACCCTGCCCGTCAGTACGGCGGCAGGTGCGACAACTGGATCAGCCGCATGCCCTCACGCCGTGTCATCAATCGACCACGGCCAGGTGGCATCAGGGTGGGACGAATCGGTCCGATGAGGGCACCTTCGTCACTCGGTCCCGACATCACGAGGCCCGGCGACGACAGTTCCCGCAGCCGCTGGATGACCGGGTCGTACATCGCCCGGCTGGCGCCACCGGCCCGTCGCGTGACGATCAGGTGCAGGCCGACGTCGCGGGCCTGGGGCAGGTATTCCAGGATCGGTGTGAGCGGGTTGGTCGGCCCCGACGCGACGAGGTCGTAGTCGTCGACGAGCACGAACAGCTCCGGGCCGTTCCACCAGGACCGTTCGCGCAGCTGCTGCGCGGTCACGTCCGGGCCGGGCAGGCGGCGTTCCATGTACCCCGCGACGGACTCCATCAGCTCGAGTGTCTTGGCGGCCTGGATGCCGTACCCGATGCGGTGGTCGGATTCGGGGAGGTCCATGAGGCTGCGCCGGTAGTCGACCAGGATGAGGCGGGCTTCCTCCGGGGCGAACCGCCGCGTGACCGAGGTCGCGAGCGCCCGCAGGAACGACGACTTGCCGCACTCGGCGTCGCCGAAGAGCAGGAAGTGCGGGTCGCCGGAGAAGTCGATCTCGACGGGCTGCAGGTCGGACTCGGCGATGCCGATCGGCAGGCGCAGACCGGTGGACCTGTCCAGATCAATGTCGGCGTACGGCAAGGACGGCGGCAACAAACGCACACGCGGCGCCGGCGCCCCGCTCCAGTTCGTCGCGATCATCTTCACCAGCGCGGCCGTTTCGCCCGCACCGCTCAGCTCGGGCCGCACGGTCAGCAGGTGCAGGCTCTTGTTCTTGTCGGTCGGGTGCTCGACGAGGCCACGACCGGCCTTCTCCGGCACGTTGATCGCCGCGCGCCGGTTGACGATCGAGTCGGTGGGGTCGCCGAGGCGCAGCTCGACGCGGGAGCCGAAGAGGTCGCGGATCGCCGGTCGGTAGTCCATCCAGCGCGGGGCACTGGTCACCACGTGGATGCCGTACGACAGACCACGCGTGGCGATGTCGGTGATCACGGACTCGAGCTCGTCGTAGTCCTTGCGCAGCGTGGACCAGCCGTCGACCACCAGGAACACGTCACCGAACGGGTCGGCGTCGGCGCCGGTGTTGAGCCCGGCCTGGGCCGCGCGCCGCCGCCGGTACGACGACATGGAGTCGACGCCGAGCTCGCCGAAGCGCCGTTCGCGGTCGTTGAGCAGGGTCGAGACCTCGCCGACCGTACGCCGGACGCCCACCGAGTCGAGCCGCCCGTAGACGCCGCCGACGTGCGGCAGGTCCTTGAGTGTGCCGAGCGAGCCGCCACCGAAGTCGAGGCAGTAGACCTGCACCTCGGCGGGGGTGTGGGTGAGCGCGAGACCGCAGATCAGTGATCGCAGCGCCGTCGACTTGCCGGACTGGGCACCACCGACGACCGCGACGTGGCCGGCGCTGCCGCCGAGCTGGAGCCACATCACGTCGCGCAGCTGCTCGCGCGGCTTGTCGATCAGGGCGATCGGCACCTGGAGGGCGCCGTGCAGCTCGGGGTTGGCGAACGCCAGGCCGCGGACGGGGTCCACGGTGACCGGGCCGAGCAGCTCGTCGAGGGCGGCCGACTGGTTCAGCGGCGGGAGCCACACCTGGTGTGCCGGCGGTCCCTGGCCGTTGAGCCGGTCGACCATGACGTCCAGCAGGCTCTCGCCCTCGGCGAGCTCCTCGGGCTTGGGCGCGGCGGGCTTCACCGGCTTGGGCGCCGGCAGGTAGTGCGTG
This sequence comes from Amorphoplanes friuliensis DSM 7358, assembly GCF_000494755.1. NCBI lineage: Bacteria > Bacillati > Actinomycetota > Actinomycetes > Micromonosporales > Micromonosporaceae > Actinoplanes > Actinoplanes friuliensis. Next base: position 9,057,075 of record NC_022657.1, on the reverse strand, counting down.
GAGTAGGACAGCACCTGCGGCGCCGACCCGTCGCGGGCGGTGCCGAGACCGCGGCTGCCGGCCTTCCGGAACGCTCCCGACACGTACGCCGCCTTGAAGCGGATCAGCGGCTCGGTGCCGAACTTGAGGTATCCGTGGCCGGGCGAGCGCGGCAGCTCGTAGGCGTCCGGCACACCCAGCACGGCCCGTGACTCCAGGGCCGAGAAGGTCCGGAGACCGATCCTGTACGACAGGTGCGTGTCGAGCCCCCGCAGCCGGCCCTCCTCGAGGCGCTGGCTGGCGAGCAGCAGGTGCACACCGAGCGAGCGGCCCAGCCGTCCGATCTGGACGAAGAGGTCGATGAAGTCCGGTTTGGCCGACAACAGCTCGGAGAACTCGTCACAGATGACCAGCAGCGACGGCAGTGGGGGCAGCGCGGCACCACCGGCCCGCGCCTTCTCGTAGTCGCGCAGGCTGCCGTAGTTGCCGGCCTTGCGGAGCAGCTCCTGACGCCGGATCAGCTCGCCGTCGATCGCGTCGACCATGCGGTCGACCAGGGGAAGCTCGTCGGCGAGGTTGGTGATGACGGCGGCGGTGTGCGGCAGCCGGTCGAGGGAGGAGAAGGTCGCGCCGCCCTTGAAGTCAACGAGCACGAAGTTCAGCGTCTCGGACGAGTGGGTTGCGGCGAGCGCGAGCACCATCGTGCGCAGCAGCTCGGATTTACCCGAGCCGGTCGCGCCGATGAGCAGGCCGTGCGGGCCCATGCCGTCCTGCGCCGACTCCTTGAGGTCGAGCTCGATCGCGCCACCGTCGGCGCCGAGGCCGATCGGCACGCGCAGCTTGTCGCGGTTGGGCCGGGGCAGCCAGGCCTGCGCGACGCTGAAGGTGTCGGGGTCGCCCAGGTTGAGCAGCTCGGGCAGGCCCATCTCGGTGGCCATCGGGGTGTCGGAGTTCTTCGACATCGCGGCCAGCCGCAGCGGCGCGAGCCGCCTCGCCACCGCCTCGGCCTCTTCCTCACTGAGCCGGTCCGGCATGCCGACGTCCGCCGCGTGATCCATCGCGTACGTGTGCAGCTCCCGCCGTCCGGCGTTGCCCGGCTTCACCTCCAGGACCAGGAGCGACCGGTCGAGCAGGCGTGGTGGCACGTCGTCGAGGTCGAGCACCGTCACGCCGTCGATGCCGTCGTCGAGCTGTGTGGCGCCCTTGAGGTCGGCGCCGTCGAGCACGATCACGACGTGCGGGCCGTTGGTGCTGACACCGGCGGGGTTGAACCGCGGCCGGTTGCCGATGACGTCCTCGAGCAGTTTTTCCAGGTCGGGACCGGCGCTGGCGACCAGCCGGACCTGGCCGAGCCGGTCGGTCCGCGACGGGTGCAGGTTGTGCGGCAGCCACTTGACCCATTCCCACATCGCGCGGCGCTCGGGTCCGGCGCAGACGGCGATGATGAGGTCCTCGGGCGCGTGGAAGACGGCCAGCTGGGCCAGCACGGCCCTGGTCAGGGCACGGGCGTCGCCCTCACCGGCCGGGCCCTGACCACGCATGAACACCCGCGCGAAGCCGCGCAGGGACACCGCGACCGGCAGGTCGGGGACCACCGAGTAGGCGTCGAGGAAGCGGCGCAGCGCACCGGCGGTCATCGGCTCGAGGTCCTCGAGCGGCCGGGTGACCGGCGGGATCAGCGGCGTGGCCAGCGTCTGCGGCCCGACGGCGAGCCGCACGACACCGAAGTCGGGGTCGGCCGGGCGGCGTTCCCACACCCGGTGGCTGTCGGCGGTCGACCAGAGCTGTCCCGGGTCGGGGTGGCGGTAGAAGAGACCGATCTTCTGCTTGCTGGCGGTGTCGCGGACCCGGCGGCGCAGCGCGGAGAGGTGCCGCAGATATTCGCGGCGGGCGGCCATCATCTCGGCCTTCTTGGGCGCACCACCGCCGCCGAACGAGGTGGCCAGCATGGCCAGCGAGGAGACGCCGAACAGCCCACCGACCACATAGGAGAAAGCACCGCCACCGCCGCGGCCCATCATCATGGCCATCGCGACGGAACCGCCGAGCATCGGCAGCACCATCATCGCCTGCGTCCAGCGCCCGCCGACCGCCTGCGGGATCTCCGGTGGTGGATCGACGGCGAGTTCGCCGGCCGGGATCTCCGGTGCGGGGCGCCGTGCGGCCCGCTTGATCACCACCGTGCTCATTCGGAAACTGTCCCTTTCGTCCGCTACCAACAGCCTTTGCGTAAATAATCCACTTAGGCGGGTGGTGGCTTGCCCCGTCCGCGCGACCGGCGACCGGTCACCGCGCAGGGCTCAGGATAGGTAAAGTCCCCCTCGTTCCGCAGCCTCGTCACCATCGATGGGAATAACGGCATGGGAAAGGTCGGCACATCGTGAGCGTTGGATTGGCTCGCGTCACGATCAGTGCTCCGCAGCGCCGGGTCGATGTGGCGCTGCCCGAGCACGTGCCGCTCGCGGAGTTGCTGCCCGAGGTGCTGCGGCACGCGGGTGAGGGACTGGCGGACGACGGTGAGAAGCACGGAGGCTGGCTGCTGCGCCGCACCGACGGCGTCGCGCTGGCGACCGCGCAAGGGCTCTTCCCGCAGGGTGTGCGCGACGGTGAGGTGCTGCACCTCGTCCCGGCCCGCGACAACTGGCCCGAGCTCGAGTACGACGACGTCGTCGAGGCCATCGCCGAGGGCGCACGCCGCCGCGGCACGGTCTGGACACCCACCTCCACCAGGACCGCGACGCTGGTCGGCTGTGCGGTGCTGCTCTCACTCGGCCTGCTCGCCGTGCTCGCCGCCGGCGCTTCCTGGGGCGGCGCGGCCTTCTTCGGGCTCGGTGTCGGCCTGCTGCTCGCGCTGGCCGGCATCACGGCCTCCCGGGCGTACGGCGACGCGCGTGCCGGGGCTGTCCTGGGTGGCTGTGCCCTCCCGTACGCCTTCGCGGGTGGCGCGGCGCTGGTCGCGTCCGGCGACGGTGACCGGGCCGGCGTCTTCGGCCTGCTGCCGTGGATCGGCGGCCCCGAACTGCTGGCCGGGTCGGTGGCGTTGCTGCTGGTCGCCGCGCTGGGCGGGGTCGGTGTGGCCGCGTCCTTCCGGGTCTTCGCCGCGGGAGTGATGGTCGGCCTCTTCGGGGCGCTGACCGCTCTGACGGGGTTCCTCACCTCGGCCGCCGGTGCGGCTTCCGTGCTGCTGTCGCTGCTGGTCTGCGGCATCGGCGCGCTTCCGCTGCTGGCCATCCGGTTCGGCAAGATGCCCACGCCGCCCGTGACCCTGCCGACCGGCAGCGAGGCCGAGCAGGGCTTCACCGGTGCTCCGGCGCGCGATGCGGCCCTGGACGCCGCTCGCGAGCGTCCCGACCGGGCCCGGGTCTTCGCCGCGGTCAGTCGCACCGAGGAGCTGCTCACGGGCATGCTGATCGGCCACGCGCTGCTCTGCATGGGTGCGTTCGTGGTGCTGGCCTCGTCCGGCGGGCTGTCCGCGCAGATCCTGATGGGTCTCGCCGTGGCGGCGCTGCTGCTGCGTTCGCGGCTGTTCGTCACGCAGCGGCAGCGGCTGCCGCTGATCTCCGCCGGGCTGTTCGGGCTCTTCGCCCTGGGGGTCGATCTGCTCTGGACCGCCGGCGAGGCGATGCTCCTCGGTGTTGCCGTGACGGCGTTGCTGGTCGCCCTGGGGACAGTGGCCGCCGGAGCGACGTGGACCCGCCGGCCGCCGTCGCCCTACCTGGGCCGCTTCGCCGACGTGCTCGACACCCTTGCCGTGGTGGCGGTCATCCCCGTTGCCTGCGCTGTTCTCGGCCTCTACGGGATGGCCAGCAACATCAACATCTGACGACGCAAAAACGCGGCGGTCGAGCAAAATGCCCGGCCGCCGCGTTTTGTGTCAGATCAGTGACCCTCGTCGTGGTGCTCGGCGGCCTCCGCGCGCTTGAACGACGCCCGGATCTCCTCCTCGGCCTCGACACGACCGGTCCAGGTCGCACCCTCGACCGACTTGCCCGGCTCGAGGTCCTTGTAGACCGTGAAGAAGTGCTGGATCTCCATCCGGTCGAACTCGCCCAGGTGGTGGATGTCGCGCAGGTGCTCCTGACGCGGGTCCTCGTAAGGCACGCAGAGGACCTTGTCGTCGCGGCCCTTCTCGTCGGTCATGCGGTACATGCCGATGGCCCGCGCCCGCACGAGGCAGCCGGGGAACGTCGGCTCCTGGATGAGCACCAGGGCGTCGAGCGGGTCGCCGTCCTGCCCCAGGGTGCCCTCGATGAACCCGTAGTCGGCCGGGTACTGGGTCGCGGTGAAGAGCGTCCGGTCCAGACGGATCCGGCCGGTCTTGTGGTCGACCTCGTACTTGTTCCGCTGACCCTTGGGGATCTCAACCAAAACGTCGAAATCCATCGTTCGCTCCCTTGTTAGCCCCGCAGTCGGACCCGGCAGGGCGTGGCGACGGAGCGGGAGCGTGAAGAGGCCCCCCGAGGATCCGCGCGCACCGGTGTGCCGGATGTTTGTAGTCTCCCCTAAGTCTGACGCCACGTACGGAGGAGGGGCTCGTGGGGAGGCAAGATTCACAGAACACTCCTGAGTACGACGGCGTGTCGGGGTCGAAAAGTGGTCATTCGCCGGTAGGGCGGGCCAGTGTGCCGTCACCGGCAGCACCAGAGGCACCGGTGACACCAGCAGCACCGGCGGCACCACGACCCGCAAGCACCACGTCCCGCAAGCACCACGTACGGCCGTGCTGCGGTCCCGGTCAACACCGGTGCTCCGCAGCCACCGCCGCCACAAGAGTTTCCGCAGCCCCAGGCGCCTGTGGCCGGACCGGCGGATCAGCCCGGAGGCGGATCCCCGGGCCCGGTGGATCCCGCAGCCGCCCCGGCGTCAGCGGCGCAGCCGGGTACGTCTTCGTCGCGGCGTACCGTCGTTCTGTCGGTTCTTGCAGTTGTTGTGTTTGTCGTCATTGCGGCAGCCGGGGTGCTGGTCGTGCGGCCGGGACCGGTCGAGGGCTGGCTGGCGGCCGAACCGACCACGGCGCCCACGGTGGCCCCGACACCCGACCCGACGCCGACTCCGGTGCTGGCCGCGGTGGACACCACGGGCACCGCGCCGACCCCCGAAGGGGTGAAGGACGCGATCGGGCCGCTCGTCAAGGCGCCCGCGCTCGGCAATCAGGTGAACGTGTCGGTGGTCGACACCGCGACCAGCGAGTCGCTCTTCGAGCAGAACGCCGACACGATGACCACACCCGCCTCCACGACCAAGCTGCTGACCGCGGCGACCGTGCTGGCCGCCCGTGGACCGGCCTACCGGCTGAGCACCCGTGTCGTCGCCGGTCCGAACCCCGGTGAGGTCGTGCTGATCGGCGGCGGCGACCCGACGCTGTCCGTGAACGCCAAGGGGCAGTTCCCGGGCGCGGCCCGGCTCGACAAGCTTGCCGACCAGGTCTCCAAGGCGCTTGCCGGGCAGAAGCCGACCAAGGTCATCATCGACACCTCGCTCTACACCGGCCCCCTGACCGCGAAGGGCTGGGACAGCGACGTCATCTCCGGTGGCCAGGTGTCGCGGATCCAGTCGCTGATGACCAACGCCGGGCGGATCAAGCCGGTGCACAACGACTTCGGCGGCGATCCGCGCTTCAACGACCCGGCGATGGCCGCGGGCCGGGCCTTCGCCAAGGAGCTCGGACTGCCGTCCGGTGCCGTGGCCAAGGGCAAGGCGCCGGCGGCCGCCGAGACGCCCGCCTCCACCGGGCCTTCGACGGCGCCCGGGACCGAGCTGGGCAAGGTCGACTCACCTCCGCTGGTGCACGTCGTCGACTGGATGCTCGAGCAGAGCGACAACGTGATCGCCGAGGCCATGGCCCGGCAGGTCGCCCTGGCCGCCGGTCAGGAGGCCTCGTTCGAGGGCGCCGCCGCCGCGATGGTGGCCAAACTCGGCGAGCTGGAACTGCCCGGCGACGAGGCCAACCTCTACGACGCCAGCGGTCTGTCCCGGCACAACGGCATCAGCCCGAAGCTGCTCACCGACGTGCTCACGCTGGCCGCGAGCGGGAAGCACCCCGAGCTGAGCGCCATGTTCGGCGGCCTCCCGGTCGCCGGCTGGTCGGGGACGCTGCGCACGCGGTTCGCCACACCGTCGCCCAACAAGGTCGGCCAGGGGCTGGTCCGGGCCAAGACCGGCTCGCTGACCGGGGTCAACACGATCTCCGGCCAGGTGGTCACCAAGGACGGCCGGCTGCTGGTCTTCGCGATCATGGCGGATGCCACCGGTGAGTCCGGCGCGGCCCGTCAGGCGCTGGACAAGATCGCGGCGAAGCTCGTGACCTGCGGGTGCACCTAGGGGTTTTCTCAGGGACGCCCGCTGGATCGGCGCGGGTACGGTGGTCTGCATGGCGCAGTTCGTTGATTGGGACCTGGCCGCCGCCACCGCGGGCGCGCTGTCGAAGTCCGGGCCCGCGGTGTCCTACGAAGAAGCCACGCAGGTGGTGGCTCAACTGCGCGACCTGACCGACGAGGCAGCAGGCCACGTCGCGGCCTACACGGGGCTGACGTCCCAGGCCGACCCCCCGCCCGTGCGGGTCGTCGACCGCAAGGACTGGGCGGCGGTCAACATCGCCGGCCTCAAAGAGGTGATCATTCCGCTGGTCACGCGCCTTTCCGGCGACAAGCAGCCGGGCGCGGTGGCCGACGCGATCGGCTCCCGGGTCACCGGGGTGCAGGCCGGCACCGTGCTGGCCTACCTCTCCGGCCGCGTGCTGGGGCAGTTCGAGGTGTTCTCCTCCGAGCAGGGCCAGCTGCTGCTCAACGCCCCGAACATCGTCGAGGTCGAGCGCAAGATCGGTGCCGATCCCCGCGACTTCCGGCTCTGGGTGTGCCTGCACGAGGTGACCCACCGCACGCAGTTCACGGCCGTGCCGTGGATGCGGGGCTACTTCCTCGGCGAGGTCCAGGCCTTCGTCGACGCCTCACAGAACGGTGAGCACATCCTCGAGCGCATGCGCCGTGGAGTCGCCACCCTGTCCGACACGCTGCGCGACCCCGACAGCCGCTCGTCGGTGATCGACATCGTGCAGACGCCCGCGCAGAAGGCCGTCCTCGACCGCCTGACCGCGCTGATGACGCTGCTCGAGGGGCACGCCGAGTTCGTCATGGACGGCGTCGGGCCCGAGGTCATCCCGTCGGTCGAGGCGATCCGCTCGAAGTTCAACCAGCGCCGCGAGAGCGGCAACCCCCTGGAAAAGGCGATCCGCCGGCTGCTCGGCATCGAGGTCAAGATGCGGCAGTACGCCGAGGGTCACAAGTTCGTCCACGGGGTGGTCGAGCGTGTCGGCATGGAGGGCTTCAACAAGATCTTCAGCTCGCCGCTGACGCTGCCGCGCACCGAGGAGCTGAGCGACCCGGACGCCTGGGTGGCGCGGGTGCACGGTCCGGTCGGCCTGGCGACGTAGCGTGACCGGATGGCCAGGATCCCGCCTCCGGTAGCGACCATCCGCACTGCCGTGCGGCGGGCTCTCGGCCCGTCCGGGTCCGTCCTCGTCGCCTGCTCGGGCGGGGCGGACTCGCTGGCCCTGGCCGCCGCGACGGCTTTCGTCGCCCCGCGTCTGGGCATCCGGGCCGGACTGGTCACGGTCGATCACGGCCTGCAGGACGGCTCGGCCGCCCGTGCCGCAGCAGTGGCGGAGTGGGGACGGTCCGTCGGCCTGGACCCGGTCGAGGTCGCGACCGTCGACGTGGGCGGCCGACCCGGCGGGCCGGAGGCGGCCGCGCGGGACGCCCGCTACGAGGCGCTTTCCTCCGCGGCCGAGCGAAACACCGCCGGCACGGTCCTGCTGGGGCACACCCGCGACGACCAGGCCGAGACCGTGCTGCTGGCCCTCGCCCGCGGCGGCGGCCCGCGGGGACTGTCCGGGATGCCGTTCCGCAAGGGTGTGTTCGTGCGTCCGCTGCTCGACGTGACCCGCGCCGACACCCGCAAAGCCTGCGCCGCCCTCGGGCTCGCTGCCTGGGACGACCCGCACAATGCCGACCCGGCCTACACCCGGGCCCGGGTGCGGGCCGATGCTCTGCCGGCGCTGATCGCGGCCCTCGGCCCGGCCGTGGTCGCCAACCTCGCCCGGACGGCCGCGCTGGTCGCCGCGGACGTCGACTACCTGGACGCGGCCGCTGCCGAGGCCCTGGCCGCCGTGCGGACCCCGGCCGGCCTGCCGGTCCCGGCGCTGGCCGCGCTGCCGGCCGCGATCCGGAGCCGTGTGCTCCACGCCTGGGCCAAGGAGCTGGGCGCGCCCGGTTCGGCCTTGGCCCATCGGCACGTCGTCGCCCTCGACGCCCTGGTCACGGCGTGGCACGGGCAAGGGCCGACCTCGTTGCCCGACGGGATCGTCGTCGGGCGCCGGGAGGGTCACCTCGTCCGGGTTGCCCTGTGACAGTTGTCACGGTCTGTGGTGCTACCGCCGACTTCTTGGGGGGATTCACCCCATAACCTGCGCTTGTCCGGGCACGGACCGCAGCCCCCGGCCACGCGAGGCCATCTTCATACGGCACGCTAGGCGCATGGCAGACGGCTCCTGGTACGACGCCGACATCGACCGCGTGATCATCTCCGAGGAGCAGATCCGCGAGAAGACCGAAGAGCTCGCCAAGCAGGTCGCCGCGGACTACGCGGACGCCGAGGGCGGCATCCTGCTGGTCTGCGTGCTCAAGGGCGCGGTCATGTTCATGGCGGATTTTGCGCGTGCGCTGGGCCGGCAGGGCCCTTCTTCCGAGATGGAGTTCATGGCCGTCTCGTCGTACGGCTCGGGGACCACGTCCTCCGGGGTGGTGCGCATCCTCAAGGACCTGGACCGCGACATCACCGGCCGGCACGTCGTGATCGTCGAGGACATCGTCGACTCCGGTCTCACCCTGTCCTGGCTGATGAAGTACCTGCAGTCGCGTCAGCCGGAGAGTGTCGAGGTCGTGGCGCTGTTCCGCAAGCCCGACGCGATCAAGGTGCCGGTGCCGACCAAGTACGTCGGCTTCGACATCCCCAGCGAGTTCGTGGTCGGCTACGGACTCGACTTCTCCGAGCGCTACCGCGAGGTTCCGTACGTCGGAGTGCTCAAACCCGAGGTGTACGCCCGTAGCTGAACGTACTCCCAGCCGACTCTCAGAAATCGGGTGTTCGGTCAGACGGTGCGCTGTATTGTCCGCCTTTGTAGGTATTTGGCGGCGCCGTCGGGATGAACGGGCGGTGATCGTGAGGGTTCCGCAGCCCGGGCTGACGCAGTCGCGAGCGGCACCCACGGTGTACGGTCGAGTGACCGATGGCGCAGTGTCACGAGCGCCGGAGGGGTCGGATCGGTAGCGGTCGCGACGGTGTGGTTTGCCGGAGCGGCCTCAGGCTATTGAAACGGCAGCGTCTCCGCGATCCGGATGCCTGCGACGGCGCCCGGTGACGGGGACTCGTCAACCCAGGTGACCAGGACGCCGATCAGGAGGGTCCGGGCGCATCAGGCGCCCGACAACAGTATGGAACGTACGCGTTTCTTCCGCCGCCCGGTGGTCTGGATCATTCTGGTGATCATCGGTGCGATTGCGCTGAGCTCATTCTTCACCAGTGGTCCGAGCTACCAGCGAGTTGATACTTCGGTCGTCCTCGAGCGACTCAACCAGCCCGGCATCAAGAAGGTCATCCAGGAGGACAAGGAGCAGACGCTCCAGCTCGAACTGGCGACACCGGAACGGTTCGACGGCAAGTCCACGGACAAGATCGAGACCCAGTATCCGTACGAACTGACGGATGAGGTCTGGAACGACGTCCAGGAGGCCAAGACCGCGGGCCGGATCACCGGCACGATCGACGCCAAGGTGTCCGGGGACAGCATTCTGCTGAGCCTCCTGGTCAACCTGCTGCCGATCGCCATTCTGGTCATCCTGCTGCTGCTGTTCATGTCGCAGATGCAGGGTGGCGGCTCCCGGGTCCTCAATTTCGGCAAGTCCAAGGCCAAGATGCTGACCAAGGACATGCCGAAGACGACCTTCGCCGACGTGGCGGGTGCCGACGAGGCCGTCGAGGAACTCCACGAGATCAAGGACTTCCTCCAGAACCCCGCCAAGTACCAGGCACTCGGCGCCAAGATCCCCAAGGGCGTGCTGCTCTTCGGCCAGCCCGGTACGGGTAAGACCCTGCTGGCGCGAGCCGTCGCGGGTGAGGCCGGCGTGCCGTTCTACTCGATCTCCGGTTCGGACTTCGTCGAGATGTTCGTCGGTGTCGGTGCGAGCCGGGTCCGCGACCTCTTCGAGCAGGCCAAGGCCAACGCCCCGGCCATCGTCTTCGTCGACGAGATCGACGCTGTCGGCCGCCACCGCGGTGCCGGCATGGGCGGCGGTCACGACGAGCGCGAGCAGACGCTCAACCAGCTGCTCGTCGAGATGGACGGCTTCGACACCAAGGGTGGCGTCATCCTCATCGCCGCCACCAACCGGCCGGACATCCTCGACCCGGCGCTGCTGCGCCCGGGCCGGTTCGACCGGCAGATCCCGGTGGACAACCCCGACATGGAAGGCCGCAAGGCCATCCTGCGGGTGCACGCCAAGGGCAAGCCGTTCACGCCCGACGTCGACCTCGACTCGGTCGCCCGGCGGACCCCCGGATTCTCGGGTGCCGACCTGGCCAACGTGATCAACGAGGCCGCGCTGCTGACCGCCCGCAACGACAAGCGGGCCATCTCGAACTACTTCCTCGAGGAGTCGATCGACCGGGTCATCGCCGGCCCGGAGCGGCGCACCCGTGCCATGAGCGACAACGAGAAGAAGATCACCGCCTACCACGAGGGCGGGCACGCGCTGGTGGCGTACGCGCTGCCGCACTCGGCCCCCGTGCACAAGGTGACGATCCTTCCCCGTGGCCGCTCGCTCGGGCACACCCTGGTCCTGCCGACCGAGGACAAGTACACCCAGACCCGTGCCGAGATGATCGACACCCTGGCGTACGCCCTCGGTGGCCGGGCCGCGGAGGAGCTCGTCTTCCACGAGCCCACCACCGGTGCCGGCAACGACATCGAGAAGGCGTCCGGCCTGGCCCGTGCCATGGTCACCCAGTACGGCATGAGTTCGAAGCTCGGTGCGGTCAAGTACGGCACCAGCGGCGACGAGCCGTTCATGGGCCGCAACATGGGCCACGAGAAGGACTACTCCGACTCGGTCGCCGCGGACATCGACTCCGAGGTCCGGGCGCTGATCGAGCTGGCCCACGACGAGGCCTGGGAGATCCTGGTCGAGTACCGCGACGTCCTCGACAACATGGTGCTCGAGCTGATCGAGAAGGAGACCATCACCCAGGAGGACATGAACCGCATCTGCGCCCGCGTGCAGAAGCGTCCTCCGATGGCACCCTTCAACGGCTTCGGCAAGCGCCTCCCGTCCGAGGCACCGCCGGTCCTCACCCCCGCCGAGCGCGACAAGCTCAAGGCGCAGGCTGAGGCCGACGGTCAGGTCGCCGTCGGCGGCGGCAGCCCGAGCACGGGTTCGACGCCGAACGGCTCGGTGGAAGGCAACCTCTGATCACCGACGGCAGCGCGACGGAGCCCAGCGACTCCGACGAGCCTGACTACCTCGCCGCGCGTCTGGTCGACGGCAAGCTCACCGGTACGCCGGTCGAGCAGGCCGTCGACCTGGCCCGCATCGAGAAAGCGGTCCGGGAGATCCTCATCGCCATCGGTGAGGACCCGGACCGCGACGGTCTGATCCGTACGCCGGCCCGGGTCGCCCGGGCTTATGCGGAGTTGTTCGCCGGCCTGCGGGTCGACCCCGCGAAGGTGCTCACCACGACGTTCGAGGCGAACCACGAGGAGCTCGTGCTCGTCCGCGACATCGAGCTGATGAGTCTCTGCGAGCACCACCTGCTGCCGTTCAAGGGTGTTGCCCACGTCGGTTACATCCCGGGTGTCGACGGCCGCATCACGGGCCTGTCGAAACTCGCCCGGCTCGTCGAGGTCTTCGCCCGGCGGCCCCAGGTGCAGGAGCGGCTCACCTCGCAGATCGCCGACCTGTTGATGGAAAAGCTCAGCCCGCGCGGCGTGATCGTCGTCCTCGAGTGCGAGCACCTCTGCATGGAGATGCGGGGCATCCGCAAGGTCGGCGCCCGCACGGTCACCTCGGCGGTGCGAGGTGCGTTCCAGCGCGACGGCAAGGTCCGCGCCGAGGCGATGGCGCTGATAAACGCGCGCTGATCTGCGCCCGTTTCGCCATACTGGCCCGATGCTTTCGAAGTTCAATCCCTCCACCGTGCACGAGCCGTCGGGCTACAGCCACGTGACGATCACGTCGGCCGGCCGCCTCGCCCATCTCGCCGGGCAGTGCCCGCTCGACCTCTCCGGCCAGGTTGTCGGCAGTCCGGGCGACTACGAAGCGCAGACCGACCAGGTCATCACCAACTGCCTCGCCGTGCTCGCCGCGGCCGCCGCCCAGCCGTCCGACGTGGCCCGCTCGATCGTCTACGTCGTCAGCACCGACAGTTCGGTCCTCGCCGGCGTCTGGGACCGGCTGCTCGCCTCCGAGCTGGCCCCCGCGTTCACCACGGCCAGCACGCTGCTCGGGGTGGCCGCGCTCGGCTACAAGGGCCAGCTGATCGAGGTCGACCTCACCGCGGCTCTGCCGGACCCGGCCTAGACGATCATGCGGTAGGCGTCGGCGCTGTCCATCGCGGACCGAGCCAGCGTCTGCGCCTCGTCGAGGCGGTTGCGGGCCTGCTCCAGCTGCGCGATCGCCATGGCGATCGACGGGTGGAACGAGCCGATCGCCGTCATCCGCAGACGGGTCAGGGCCTCGTCGAGCTGGTCCGACACCTGCAGAATGCTCGCCACGGCCCGCTGGGTGCCGTCCACCGACGCGGCCACGTTCGCCTTGACCTCTTCGACGCTGGCCATCTCAGCTCCCCACCTCTACCGGATAAATGCGAGCAGTCCCACGCCCATGCAGGTCAGCAGCACCGGCGTCAGGCACGCGATCGCGCCGACGAGCGGCGTACGGTCGACCTTCGCCTGGCCGCCACCGTAGACAAAACCGATCGTGAGCCAGCCCAGCCCGAACGCGAGCAGCGGCATGCTCAGCCCGCACAGCAACGCGTAGGTGGGCAGCGAGCCGGACGGTGCGACCAGGTACAGCACGATCTGGACGATCAGCACGGCCGCCGCGAACGGGCCGTAGACGAGAAGGTTGCGCGCCCACGGCCGCCACGGGGTCGCCGCGCCTGACTGCAGCATCGCCGCGTCGGCCGCGTCCGCGGTGCCACGGGCCTGCCGCAACACCGCCAGGATGGCCTCCGGGCCCGCGGCGACACTCTGGGCCGCCAGCGCCTGCTCGGCCGGTTGGGGTGTCAGCGTGGCAGCCGGCACACCGAGGTCCTGCATCAGGCGGGCGTGCTGCGGTGCCAGACGTGCGCGTACCGAAGCGAGCTCCTGCTGGGCGGCCTGGACCGTCGCGACCTGCTCGCTCGCCGCGGTGGTCGCGGCCCGCCGCACGGCGTCGAGACGCTGCGCGGCCGCCACATAGTCGGCCCAGGGGCCTTGCTCGTCAGTCACGCGGCGTCACTCTCGGGCTCGACAAACGGCACGACCGTCGAGGTCCGGTCGGTGTGCCGGTCGTGCAGCAGCGCGCGATTTTCCCGCGGTTGCCAGTCCAGCGACTTGCCCAGCATCAGACACACGTCCTGCCCCGGAATGTTCAGGAAGACCAGACCGGCGACGTCCTCCCGGCCCGCGCTGCCACCCGTCTCCTCGCTGAACCGGCGCAGCCCACGCCACCACGACAACAGGTGCACGCCGCGGCTCGGACCCTCCCGCAGCACCTGTCGCAGCCTCGGCAGGGTGCCCGGGCTGATCGCGTCCATGCCGAACACGATCCGGTAGCCGGGCCGTTCCAGGTCCATCTCCGCGGCCAGCCCGGCCGCGTCGACCACGACGACCTCCTGGCGGTGCCCGATCTCGACCGCCAGATCCTTCGCGATCTCGTCACCCTCAGCGACCAAGGACGAGATCACAAACCTTGCCGTACGCGGTGAGTGGAACGCGGCAACGCTGCGTGCGGCGGCCTCGAGCACCTGAGCACCGTCCGGCCGCGACCCGAAGATGGCCAGGTGCCGCCCCGGCGACGCGTCGAGCGGGAACGTGGCGGTCGACAGGTTGACGTCGATGACCCGGCCGACCAGCGCGGCGGGACGCCCGGCCCGGCCCGCGAGCGCGGCCCGGTAGGTCGGGTCGTCGGCCAGATGCTGATGGGCGTAACCGGCGAAGATGCGCGGCGCGGCGGACTCGGGATCGCGGGCACCCCAGAGCTTGTGCCGCAGGTCGCTGAGCACGGCGCGGTCGGCATGCGGATCGGGGAACCGCACGATGCGTTCGTGGCCGCGCGTGGCACCCCGCGGCCCGCCCAGCCCGCCGGCGGTGTTGATGACCGCGGTGCCCAGCGGCAGCCCGGCCGCTGAGTCGTTCGTGGGCTCCAGCACGTCCCCGCCGCCGGGCAGCGCGATCCGCACCGGGAACTGCCCGAAGATCGAGTCACGTTTGGCGTACAGGGCCTCGACGCCGAGGACCGTCTGGCTGGCCAGGATCAGGTGGATGCCGTACGACCGGCCCTTGCGCGCCAGCGACTCCAGCAACTGCACCGCCTCACCGGCCATCGGGTCGTTCCCGGCCAGCAGCACCTGGAACTCGTCGATGACACAGAGAATCCGCGGCATCGGCCGGCCACGGCCCTCCTCGGCGGCGACCGCGCGCAGGTCCGCGAAGCGTGTCACCCCGGCCCGCTTGTACGCCACCGAGCGCCGCGTCATCTCCGCGTCGAGCTCGCGCAGGACGGCCAGGCCGTACTCCCGGTCGGACTCGACACCGACCGCACGCGCGTGCGGCAGCCAGGTGCGGTCCCGCTGCGTCGGCACGAACTCCGCGAAGGAGACACCCTCCTTGAAGTCGAGCAGGTACAACCCCAGCTCATCGGGGCTGTAGCGGGTGCCCAGGCCGTACAGGACATTGATCAGGAAGGCGGTCTTGCCGGCGCCGGACCGCCCGCCGACCATCCAGTGTGGAGTCAAGTCGTTGAAGCGCAGCACCACCGGCGTGTCACCGTCGTGCCCCACGGTCGTCCCGAGCCCGTCGGCGGCATCACCGCTCCAGATCTCCTCGGACGGCTCCGGCAACAGATCGGCCAGCGTCACCTGCGAGGCCGCCGCCGAATGTGCGGCCAGCTCCCGGCAGACGGTGTCGACCAGATGTGGCGGCGGATCGTCGTCGAGGAAGACCGGCGCGTTCAACCAGACCGCCTCCGGGATCGACCCGAACGTCACCCCCGGCGGATTACCGATCACGGCGTACGGGTTACGCAGCGACACCTGCGTCGTCCGCGGCAACGGCGCCTGCGTCGTCTCGGCGGTCAACGGCGGCGGCGGCCAACCGGCCACGATCAGGTGCAGGCCGGACTCGGGCCCCTGCTGCGCCAGCGCCGCGATCCGTACCAGGTCGGCACCCTCGGTGAGCTCAGGCAGGCTCGCGATGACCAGCAGCATCATGCGGTCGCGCCGCCCCCGGCGCACCGCACTGCCCCGCACGGGCCGCAGCCACTTCTCGGCCTCGGTCAGTACATCGCGGAGCTTGTCGCGGTCCGTGGCCGTCGGCGACAACAGGCCGGCATCCGCCAACGCCGCAAAAGGGGAGAACACGGTGCCGCCCCCCATGCAGTCGACGGCCCGGACAAGCAACGACCCGGCGGGCGCGGCAGCCAGCAGCCGCAGCAGCAAACTCCGCAACAGCCCCGCCACCCGCGGATCCCGCGCGTCGGCGTCAACAGTCAGATGCCCGGTCCCGAGCAACGGCACCACGGCAGGAAAACGCGCGTCGTCCAGCGGCTGCGCCACCCCGAGCCGCACGAACTGCGGCGGATAATTCCCCCCGAGCGGGGTATTCGCCGACTGCGCATCCAGCGGCGCCCCGAGCCAGCCAGGAGCCAGCTCACCGGCCGCCACCCGCAACTCCTCGACCAGCCGATGCTGCTCGAGCGAATCGGCGGCGGCAGGCGCCTGCGACTCCAAAGCCGCCGCGGCAGCTTCGACAGCAGCCTCCGCCTGGCGGTGCAGGGCAGCGGCCTGATCGGTACGCCCCGTCGACTCCACCGCCCCACCTCCGTCTGTGCGCTCAAACCGTACCTTGCACGGCCCGCCGCCCAATCTTCCCAGTACGGGCGCCGCTTTCCACCCGGCGGGCCGGTCCCTCCGGAGCGATCCACCCGTACGCACCGGTCCACAGCGGAACTTGCGCCCCGAACGCACTAATCTGGGTGCTGTGAAGCACACCAACCCGCCCCCGCAGCCCGCGGTCCCGCAGCCGGGGCAGGTACCCCCACCCCCCAAACCCCGAAACCGCCGGCTGCGCCTCTTCCTGGCCATGGCCGCGGGAATCCTCGCGCTCCTGTGCCTGGGCGGGGTGGGAGTATTTATTTCGTTCTATGACGAAGCCACCAAAATCGAGCGAACCGCACCGGACGCGGTGGTCGACAGCTTCCTGCGCGCCTACCTGGTCAACCGCAACGATGAGGAAGCGGCTCTGTTCACCTGCAAGTCAGGCGCGGACCTGACGCAGATCGATGCCTTCAGAACCGACATCCAGAGTCGGGAGCAGCGTTTTTCCATCGGGATCCGGGTGGATTGGACCAGCCTCACTGTGCGCGAAGAGGGAGGCAAGACCACCGTTTCCACCGACGTTCGCCGGATCATTGCTGATGGCAGCGAACGAACGACCGATTCGTGGCAGTTCGCAATGGTCGACCAGGACGGATGGCGAGTTTGCGGAGCGACCCCGATCCCCTGACCGATCATTCGATCCAGAGCAGGTGAACCGGTACTTCGAGTGTGCGTGGCGCCTGCCCGCTCCAACCCCACCGGTACCAGTCGAGTTCGGTGGCGACCCGGGCGCAGATGTCGCCCTCGGCGCTGGTGTGCAACTCCGTGACGGCTCGAAGTTCGCGTCGTTCGCCACCGTCTTCAAGAAGCTGCACAACGCGGTGGCCGGTCAGTGCATCGGCGTCCAAGGCAGCAACGGGATTGCGACGCGGAGGCTCGTCCAGAGACACCAGTCGAGACATCACATCGCCGGGTTTGGCCGGCGTTCCCGCCATACCCAGTTCCTCCACCCAGACCCGTTCAACCGGAACGAGGGGGGCGAAGACCTCGGTCTGTTCGGCTTCGGCGCGGTACCACTCCGCCTCGGGCATGACCGGGACATAGGTCCGGCTGCCCTGCACGACCTTCTCGTCGGCGCGGAGGTCGGCTCGCCAGCCATGACCGGGCAACCCGATGAGGACTCGCCGACCGCGCAACTGGCCACCCATGGTCGCCGGAGTGGGCACAACGGGACGTGGGGGTTCCTGCGTCCACTCGGATCCGGCGAATGGATCAGGAATTGATTCGCCGGTCATCCCGCCCCGCCCAGCGGCGACCCGTGCTGGGCCATGAACTGCACCGGATCCACCGCGCTCTTACTGGACCGGTCATTGTTGAGGTGTACCTCGAAGTGCAGGTGAGGCCCCGACGAGTTACCACTCGTGCCGCTGAGACCCACAACCTGACCGGCGGCAACCTCCTGGCCGGCCTGCAGATCCGGCCGTTCGACGAGGTGACAGTAACGAGTCATGATGTTGCCAGCATGCCGGATCTCCAGCATCCAGCCACAGCCACCCTTGCCGGGATAGCCCGCGACGTCGCAGTCCTTCTTCCCGCTGAAGGTCTCGTCGCACTTGATCCGGGAAACGACACCGCTCGCCACCGATCGGACCGGCGTACCGGTGCCCACGATCAGGTCGACGCCCTGGTGGGAGGGCCGGCTCGCCGTGCGGAACCCCGATCCGACCACCGACTTGTGTTTCCCCTTGCCGTTCTTGGCGAGAGGGTTGGTCCAACCGGAGGCGGAGACCTGATCGGCCGAGGCGCAGACCATCGAAAGTGAATCGCCGACAGCGTTCGCTGCGCCGTCCGCGAGCGCATTCACGATCTGGGTCGCGATCGGCTCGTGTTTTGCGTAGGCGCTGGGATAGGCGCTGATCTGGACGCGCTGCGCGGCGCGGGTCAACGGGAGGTCGTCCCAGTTCTTGACCTTCTTGAGCTTTTCGTAGAACTTCGTCGCGGCGTATTCCGGGTCGGTGACCTCGTCAGGCGTTCCCCAGCCGCTGCTCGGCCGCTGCTGGAACAGACCCAAGGAGTCATGGTCGTTGCGCTCGCCGAGATGGCCCAGGTTGGTGAGCCGCGACTCCTGCATCGCCGTCGCCACCGCGATGACCCAAGCCCGGGGCGGCAGTTTCATCTTGGCGCCCACATTGATGATGATCGCGGCATTCTTGATCTGGTTGGGCCCGTAGGGCCGGATGCGCGGCAGCTTGGACTCCGGGTCGACCGGGCCGGCGGCACCGCAGCCCGCTGACGTCAGCTTGAGATCCTCGCTGTCGTCTCCGAACCCGCCGAGGAGCAGCGCACTCACGCTGCCGCCGCAGCAGAGCAACGCGAGGGTGGCCACCAGGGCGACCAGCAGCGCCACCTTGCGTGGCCTAGGGACGTTCATGAACGGTTCCAGTCGACGCCGTCCACCAGCCAACGCCCGTCGGGTGCGACCATCTGCAGGGTGAGCTTGCCGGAGTCGACGGTGATCACTGCATTGACCAGGCCGTCACCGAGCGGAACGAGCGTCGGGCGATCCACGACCCGATCGGCGGGCACGTCGGCCGGGTCGACGCCGTCCAGTTCATCCGCGAGATCCTTGGTCGCGTTCGGCAGCAGAGCGTTGTGCCATGTTTTTGCGGAGACGTTTTTGTGGTCGACCCACGCCGAGGCAAAGGCGTAGGCAACGGCTTCTGGCTTCGCCGTTCCTGGCCGGGTGCTGGGCTCAGGCGGGGGTTCGTCGTCGACGATGACACCGTCGTCGTCGTGGCTCGGGTCGACGCTGACCGTGGGTGCGGTGGGAACAGCATCAGTCAGAGGCGGTTGAGGATTGGTGCCCGAGAAGAGCCGGCCGATACCGACCACGGCCAGAACCAGCACGGCGATCACCACGGCGACACCCCAGCGGGACCGGAAGAGACCGGTGAGGCTGCGCTCGAGAATCCTGGGCATCCCGGATCACTTCGCCTCGGTGCGCACTCGGGGCGAGGCTGGTTCGCGGGTTGTACTCCCGGTCTCCGGCCGATAGATCGCGTAGGAGGCAGGTCGTTCGGTCACATCCGGCTCGGTCCAGGTGGAGCTGCGCCGCTGTTTGGCGGCCGAGGCCGTCACCGGGACCGGCCGGTGATCCGGGTTGGGAGCGCTGTCGCGTGTCGACTCGTTCCCGTCCGGGCGGCCACCGGGTGCGGTGACCTCGCGGCTGGGCGCCGCCGGATTGTTCCGGCTGAGGGCGGCATGGGCCGGATCCTCGAGTCGCGCCTCGGGCCGAAGGTTGGTCTGCTCCACGTAGACACCACGGCTCTTGCCGATCCGCGGTTCATTGGTGCCACCGGCATCGGCCACATCCAGCTTGGCGGCCTCGCGCATGTCGCGGAAGAACCTGCGGTGCCAGGACCCGGCCGAGGTGATCGCCGAGGTGCTGTCCTTGCCGCCGAGCTGGGTGATCCGGCGGTACGGGCGCAGCAGCAGCCAGCCCACCACGCCACAAAGCCACACGAGCACCACTTGCAGCCAGCCGGCCAGGCTGGCCGTATTCATGATCAGGTCTACGGCGAAGAGATAGATGGCCGCGCCGGTGCCGAAGAGCGCGATGTTGAAGATCGCAGCCACGACGGCGTTGGCAAGGCGGCGGATACCGGAACTCGCCGGTCGCAGGAGCCCGACGGTGCCGAGAATCGGCGCCGCGATGACTGCCCACCGGAAGATCAGGAATCCGAGCAGCACCAGGAGCGAGGCGGTGAGGTCGAACATGGCGAACATGATCGACGCAAGAACCGCGATGAAGCCCGCGCCGACCCGATCCATCCCGTTGACACCTCGGAGGTACTCGTAGGCCTCTGGGTCTTCGTTCTGGATCTGCTGGGCGACTTTTTCCCACTGCTCGTTCTTGGCAGTGATGGTCGGCTTCCGGGTGTCCGAGTTGTCGCGCATCTTTTGCGCTTCATCCCAGGTGAACGACCGCGCGTCGTAGAGCGCCCGGCCGTACTTCTGAGCTGTGACGCTGTCAGCTGACCCGAGGAGCCCTCGCAGCCAGTTGCGATAGAGCATCGTGTCGGTCGCCGTGTCACTGGCACGCACCGCCGGCGGCCGGTTGTCCTGGCATGCGTCTGCTTTTCCGAGCTTGCATCCGGCGGTGGCATCACCGTCTTGTGGCCGTGGTCCGACGGCATCATGGACCACGCCCAGAGTGGTGATCAAACTCTGGTCGGCGATGTTGGCCGACTTGACCGGCCAGGCCGCGATCGCTGTCACCGCGACCATGACCAAGATGGCCCAGCCCGCGGTTGTTGTCGCCGCTCCCATGTCGGCCTGCTGCGACCGCCAGATCAGATACAACCCCACCACGGCCAGAGTGATGACTCCGAAGACGCTGAAGACCTTCTCGTAGACGGCCTTCGTGGCCTGCTCGACCAGCGGGTCGGCCCATCCCCACAACGCCTGCGGATCCCAGGCCCGCTCGCGCAGGGCGTTCGAGGCACCGATGACCGCGGTGGCGATCATGAACTCGCCGTTGGCGACAGTGGTCTCGAACTTGTACTCCGGGTCGATCAGCGTCGAGGCGCAGCCGCCCTCGAGGTCATAGGTGGTGTAGCTGTAACCCGCATAGCCGTACTGGCTGTAGATGCCCTGCGGACCGTTCTTGGTGGACGACTCCGGACGCTCCGCGAACCAGCCGGCCAGACCCGAGTCGGGTGCACTCGGTGTCGGGGGCTTCAGGCACTCCGCCCGGTCGCCGGCGACGTCGGTGAGGCGGTCCACACAGCCTCGGAGATCGTTTTTCCATTCC
Source organism: Amorphoplanes friuliensis DSM 7358 (assembly GCF_000494755.1). Classification (NCBI taxonomy): domain Bacteria; kingdom Bacillati; phylum Actinomycetota; class Actinomycetes; order Micromonosporales; family Micromonosporaceae; genus Actinoplanes; species Actinoplanes friuliensis. Next base: position 9,036,155 of record NC_022657.1, on the reverse strand, counting down.
TCGGTGCTGCAGGCGCCGCCGGGGGCCTGGAGGGGGCCGGCGGTTGCGGCGGACGGGGCGGCCACTGCCCAGGCGATGCTCGCCACCAGTGCCACCATGATGGTCAAAACCATTGCGCACGTCCGCCGTACCATCTCAGACCTCCAGGTCGGACAGAGACGGGAGTGCCGTCGGCGTTGCTTTGGCCGCCGCAGGCGTGGTGTCGAGGTAGTCGAGCAGCCCGTCTACGTATGACACGTCTACGCGGACTTTTTGGACTCGTCCATCGACATCTCGCATGACAAATTCTCGGAAGCCGAGGCGGTTGGAGGTTGAGGTGTCGGCCTGGGACAGCGACGCCAGGGTGGCTTCGTAGCCGTCGTGGACCGGCACGCGGAGGAGGCGGAGGGCTTCGGAGGCGATTTCCTGGTCTTCGGCGATGCGGCCGACGAAGACGGTCGACACGAGGTTTTGCACGTCGAGGCCCAGGATGTCGCGGGGGTTCTGGGAGGCGACGAACGCGGCGAGGTTCCACTTGCGGGAGTCGCGGGCGAGGCGGACCAGGAACGAGCGGCCGGAGCGCCAGCCTTCCATGAAGTGGGCCTCGTCGAGGCCGACCATCTTGCGGGAGGCCATCGAGCCGCCGTAGCAGCGGCGGACCGCCAGACGGTGGGCCGTGTGGAGCATCGGGAGGGCGAGGGATTCCTCGGCCGACCAGTACTCGCGTTCGATCTTCAGGTCGGGCAGGCGCAGGCCGGCCATGGTGATGACCGTGAGGGCCGAGTCAGCGCCGAGAAGATGTGCTGGTGGGCGGCCGAAGAACAGGAGCGCCAGGGGCATCTCGGCCGTGTCCAGCAGGAGGTTGGCCAGCTCTTTGCCGTTGTCGTCGAGGGACTGCAGGGTGGCGACGACGTCATCGAGGGTCGACGTCTCCTCGGCCGGGACCTGCCGGACCGCGTGGCGCAGCAGCGTTGCCGTCGAGGCTTCCTTGGCGACCTGGGGCGGGACCAGCATCGAGCAGATGTCCTGGACCAGCATGCGGCGTTCGGCGCGGGCGTTCGAGACGGCGATCTCGTACTCGCGGTCGCCGCCGGTGCCGGTCGGGAACTCGGTGCGGACCGGGGTGGGGATCAGCGCATAGGGCGCCAGCGTTCCCTGCTCCGAGCCGGTCAGGTTCAGGACCCTCGAGTACGGCTTCAGTTCCGGCATCGCGCACAGCCGGGCCAGCGGGCCGGACGGGTCGAGCAGGGTGACCTGGACGCCGCGGCGGGCGTTCAGGTAGCCGAGGGCGCCCATCAGGGTCGACTTGCCACCACCGGGCTCGGCCACGAGGACGCCGAGGCCGGACCGTTCGCGGACCTCCATGGGGAAGTGAAGGTCGAGGAAGACGGGCCGCCGGCAGGTGCCCGCCGTACGCCCGATCAGGTCGCCCCGGCGGTCGCCGACGGTCGACGCGGCCTGGGGCAGCGCCGCGGCGAGCAGCTTGACCGGCATGCGGCGCACGTAGCCGGTGTTGGCGATCGGCTCGCCCGGGATGAACTCGCGGGCCAGCTGGTCCTGGTTCTTCGGGTGCTGCAGGGAGATGCGCAGCTCGCGGGAGTAGAGCTGGATCAGGCGGCGGGCGCGTTCGAGGCATTCCTCGCGGGTGCGGCCGCCGACGGCGATGCGGTGCCAGCCGTGGGCGCGGGCCGACTCGACCGGGAGGCCGGTGGTCATCTCGTCGCCGATGACCAGCGCGCGCTTGGCCAGACGTTCCAGCTCGGGCGGGGCGTCGATGCCGTGCTCGGCGTAATCGAGCTGCTGCGAGCGGATCATCCGCAGGCGGTGCTCGAGGTTCTTGAAGGAGCTGTTGGAGCCGAGGATGTCGATGCGCGACGACAGCTCCATCGGCCACGGCAGGCGCTCGTGGAAGTGCATCCACGGCTCGTGCTTCTCGGGGATCTCCAGCGGCTCCATGCGGCCCACCGAGAGGACGGCGACGTGCCGCTCCTCGCCGGTCATGCGGTTGACCAGCTTGACCGTCGATCCATACGGGGTGCGGTAGCGCTCGACCTGTTCGGTCAGCGCCAGCAGGTCACCGCGTTCCCAATGTCCGTTGGAGATCGGGGAGAGCGGGCCGGGAGGGGCCATGCAGAGGGCGACCGACCGGAACAGCAGCCATTCCAGCTCCTGCGGGGTGACCCGGCGGCCACGCATGCCGAACGCGTTCAGCACCTCGTCGAACTGCTCGACCGTCCGGCCGAGCTTGCGGCGCTCCCCGTCGGAGGTGCCCTTGCCGAACATCCGCAGGATGCGTTCGGAGAAGGTGTCGCCGAGCGAGCGGCGGGCGAAGGTCACGCCGAGGTAGGTCTGGCCCTCGGCGTGGTTGACCGACAGCAGGTGCCGCTGGGCCGCGACCAGGTGGTCGGACCAGGACGTCGCACCGCTGACGTCGGGCAGGGGCTTCGCCGTGAACGAGTCGACCGTGCGGGCCCACTCGTCGGCCGGGAACGGGCGGTTGGTGCGGCGCAGGTGCAGCCGGAAACCGGCCAGGCCGGCGTACTGCTCGGAGATCGCGGAGAGCAGCGCCTCGCGCTCGGCGTCGGGCCGGAACGCCCAGCGCACCTCGGGCAGGGAATACCAGGCCGTGACGGTGCTCTGGGTGAAGGTCAGGTGCCCGGCGATCTCGCTGATCTCCAGCTCGATGGACGGGTCGCGGTCGCTGAACTTGAGCTTGTGCGGCCGCAGCGGTGACGCCTTTTCGCGCACCGCCGGGAGGTTGGCGGGCTCCTTGCGGCTCTTGCGCTTGGCGGGCGCCTTCTCGCGACGCTTTGCCGGTGCCTTTTCCGGCATGGTCGCCGGGAGCTCGGCGTGCGTCTCGGGCACCGGAGGCAGAGCCGGGGCGTACGGCTCGACCGCGCCGACCGGCGTCACACCGGGAGCAGCCGTCTGCCAGAGCGGCGGCGACTGCACGGGCGGGGCCGAGACCGGTCGCGGCTGAGACGCGACGGGTGGGGAGGCGACGGCCGGCAGCGCGCCGGGGCGGGCCTCCTCGGGCCAGTCCTCGAAGTCGGACTCCGGCGCCTCGTGCTCGTCGAAGAAGTCGGCCTGGGGTCCGACGGGCGCCCGCATGAACGGCGAGACGGGCGCGTCGGCCGGCCGCGTGCCGGCGGGAAAGACGCCCGGGGCCGGGGCAACCAACGGCTCCGGAGCCGACGGCCCCGCAACGAACGGCGACGGCACGGACGAATCGGTCTCGGCCGGCGGGGACGCATGAATCTCGGGTGCCGGGGAAGACGCAGGCGGGGCGGTCGGGGGTGAGGTGGCCGGAGGCGCGGACGTCTGACGGCGCTCGTCGGCACCGTCGAAGTCGAACCCGAAGTCGAAGTCGACGTCCGGGTCGTCGGCTGGTGGCTCCACCTGGGCCGGCGGACCCGAGGCAGGCGCGGGACCCCCCGGGAACAGGTCGAGGAACGGGGAATCGATGTCCATCGGGTCGACCGGCGGCGTGCCGTTGACACGCGGCCGCACCGGCTGCGGGGCCTGGAAGACCGCCACAGCACCGTGTCCCGGACCGGGCACCTGCTCCTGATTCTCGTCAGCAGAGTAGTTGTCCGGTCGCACACCGTTACTTTGCCTGCCCGTAGAGGAGGCGTCCGCGCGGGAATGCCCGGGCGGTGGGGTAGCGGTCATGAACGGGCCCCGTTCGGGCATGCAGCATGAGAGGCGAAACTGGTCATACCAACTCCTCCCGAACCCTGATGCGCGTAGCGACAAGTCTCGGGTCGCGCTGCTCGACGGCGGGCTCGCGGGTGCGGCGCCAGTCGGTGAGCGCAGTACGGATGACCATCCGGGCGGGGCGGTCCGGATCGACGTGCCGGAACACGTACGACGTCGTGACCATGGCCAGGGCGATCTCCCAGGCGGGGAAGGCGTCGAACTCCCACGTCAGCAGATAGTGCAGAAACACGAACAATGGCACTAGGAGGACGAACATCCCGTACTGCGCATATGGCAGGTGCATGGGCAGGGTGTATCCGGGCGGGCCCAGGTAGACCAGGCGTGCCCGGTAGATGTCGTCATCGGTGCGCAGCCGCATATGTCCGCCTGCTGCCTCAGGTGAAGATGAGGCTGATGAGGTAGTCGCCGACGAAGAACAGCGTCGCGGCGCCGGCGATGAACGCGAGGCCGACGATGGCGATCGCGGAGCTGGTCAGGACCTTGGAAATTTCACCGCGGCTGGCCCGGCCGATGAAGATGATGCCCAGGATGGCCAGCAGGATCGGTGCGATGTTGCTGGCGAAGAAGGTGACGACACCTTCGGTGTTGATGCCCTTGGGTTCGGGGGCGGCCAGGGTGCCTTGCTGGAGGGCTGCCGCGACCTGCGCGACGAGCTCTGTGGCGATCATCGGTAAACCTCCCGGGTGACCGGCGTGAGGGCGCCGAACACACTGCAGTTGTTAAGCCTCGCTGACAGCAACGCCCATATGGTGCTACTTCCAGCTCACCGCGTCGAGTGAGCTGGTCAGGGCGCTCCTGTCCTACCCAAAGCCCGTCTGCTCTCTTCGGTCCTTCAATGATGCCCAGGTCTGAAGAGTACGGCCCGTACTTCTTACCTACAAGCTGCCCGATTCGTTACCGAAGGTAAAGACATGACTGAAGATGAGTCACGTGATGTCGAACATATGTTCTAAGAGTGCCTGCCCGGTACCGTCTTCCCGTGAGCGATCCGATCGGTAGCGCAACGACCGCGCAGGTCAGTGGCGACCTGCTGCTTCAGCAAGATCACCCGGTCGTGATGGGCGTCCTCAACGTCACCCCCGACTCCTTCTCCGACGGTGGCCGTTTTGCCGGCGTCGAGGCGGCGGTCGCTCACGGCCTCGCGCTGCGCCGGGCGGGTGCCGACATCATCGACATCGGTGGTGAGTCCACGCGCCCCGGCGCCGACCGGGTCGACGGCCCGACCGAGATCGCACGGGTCCTGCCGGTGGTCACCGAGCTGGCCCGCGCCGGGGTGCCGCTCAGCATCGACACCACGCGGGCCGAGGTGGCCGCGGCCGCGCTCGCGGCGGGCGCGGTGGTGGTCAACGACGTCTCCGGCGGTCTGGCCGATCCGGGCATGGCCACCGTCGTCGCCGACGCGGGCTGCCCCTGGATCCTCATGCACTGGCGTGGTCATTCGCGCCGGATGCTCGACCTGGCCACCTACACCGACGTTGTCGCGGAGGTTCGCGCCGAGCTGCTTCAGCGGGTGGAGGACGCGGTCTCCGCCGGCGTCGATCCCGGCCGGCTCATCCTCGATCCGGGCATCGGTTTTGCCAAGCGCGCCGAGCACAACTGGGCGCTCAGCGCGCATCTCGATCAGCTTGTCGCCCTGGGCCACCCGGTGCTCTTCGCGGCGAGCCGCAAGACCTATCTCGGCCGGCTCCTGGCTTCCCCCGACGGCGAGCCGCGGCCCGTCGACGGCCGCGAAGCAGCGACGATAGCGACGTCCGTGCTGGCCGTGGCCGCGGGCGCGTGGGGCGTCAGGGTGCACGACGTGCGCGCGACCGCGGACGCCCTGGCCGTGTGGCGCGCCACCGGCCGTCCGCGTTTCCAAAGATCAAGTTCCGGGGGTACGCCGTGAGTGACCGCATAACGCTGAGCGGCCTGAAGGTCCGGGGTCACCACGGTGTCTTCGACTTCGAGCGGCGGGACGGGCAGGACTTCGTGGTCGACGTCGTCCTCGAGCTGGACCTGGCCCCGGCGGCCGCCACCGACGACGTCACGGACACCGTCCACTACGGCGAGCTGGCGGGGCGTCTCGCCGAGGTGATCGCGGGGGAGCCGGTCAACCTGATCGAGACGCTGGCCGACCGGCTCGTCACCGTCTGCCTCGCCGACGGCCGGGTTGCCGCCGCGACGGTCACGGTGCACAAGCCGCAGGCGCCGATCCCGCACGAGTTCGCCGACGTGGCGGTCACCGTCCGGCGCACCCGATGACCCGGGCGATCCTGTCGCTGGGCAGCAACCTCGGCGACCGCTACGCGTATTTGAAAGAGGCCGTGACGCAGCTCGGCGACAGCGCGGTGCTGATGTCCGGGGTCTACGAGACGCCGCCGTGGGGTGATGCCGACCAACCGGCGTACCTGAATGCGGTCGTGCTGGCCGTGGACCCGGCGGCGGATCCGAGGAGCTGGCTGGACCGCGTGCGGGAGCTGGAGAAGGCCGCAGGCCGGGCCCGTGATCCGGAGCGGCGTTTCGGGCCGCGCACCCTCGACGTGGACGTCATCGCGGTCTGGCGCGACGACGACACCCCCGTGCTCAGCGACGACGAGGAGCTGACGCTGCCGCATCCGCGAGCCCATCTGCGGGCCTTTGTCCTGAAGCCCTGGCTGGACCTGCAGCCCTACGCCCAGCTGCCCGGACACGGCTGGGTGACCGATCTGCTGAACGCCCCGGAGCTGACCGCCGACGCGAACGCTCTGACCCCGCGGCCCGATCTGCCGTTAGAGTCACTGGCGTGAGCAGCAACCCCGGCGGTGGAGCACCCGACCCGTCGATGCGGCCGACCAGTCTCTCGATGCTGGTGGTCGCCGGGCTGGCCGCCGCCGCGGTGGGCTGGCTGCTGCTGAGCGCCTTCTACACGCAGATGCCGCGGTTGCCGTGGCTGCCGATCATCGTGCTGGCCACGCTGGCGATCGCCGAGGCGGTCCTCGCGCAGAACACCAGCGCCCGGATCCAGCGCAAGCCCGGTGCACCCCGAGTCGACCCGCTCGCGGTGGCTCGTTTTGTGGTGCTCGCCAAGGCGTCGTCGCTGGCCGGCGCGCTGTTCGGCGGCTTCTCCGCCGGTCTGCTGGCGTGGCTGGCGCTGGAGCCCACCCGGGCCGCCCGCGACGACGTCCCGGCAGCCGTCGGTGGTGTGGCCGCGGCGCTGGCGCTCGTCGGTGCTGCGCTGTGGCTCGAGCGGTCGTGCCGGGTCCCGGAGCAACCCGATCAGAAGGGCGGGGGCGAGTCGGGCAGACAGGCCGGACGGTCCTGACCTTCCGCCCTTTCAGGACTTGAACCGAGGCCCCCTCGTTTCCGTATGCTGTGCCGCGGCGAGGAGGTGCGCGAGATGGCCTACGACGAGACCACATATCGTCGTAATACCGACGACCAGGGCGACAACGACCCGGCCGCGTACCGGACGGGCTTCGGTGCGGCCGATTTTCGCGCCCGCCGCCGCGACCTCGACCCCGACGACACCGGCACCCGTCTCACCGAGCCGGTCGCCGAGCCGGTCCGCCAGGACGAGGTGGACGACGCGGGTCGCGACCGGCTCGGCATCCACATCGGCTGGGAGATCGTCCTGCTGCTGGCGGTCGCCGCGATCGCCTACCTGCTCTACCGGCTCGACCCGGCCAGCCTGAGGCGGCCCGCCCTCGACAGCCTGCTGATCTCGGGTGCCTCGATCGGGCTGCTCGCCCTCGGGGCCGGGCTGACGCTGCGTGCGGGCGTACCCAATCTTGCGGTCGGTCCGATCGCGCTCGCCGCGGCGTTGCACTTCGCCGAGAACGGCGACGACGGCCTGGTCAAGGCGGCTGTGCCGGCGCTGATCGTGGCCGCGGTGGGCGGTCTGGTGATCGGCCTGTTCGTGATCGTGCTGCACGTTCCGGGCTGGGCCGCGACCCTGGGCGCGGCGATGGGTGTCATCGTCTACAACCAGCTGCGGACCGTGCCGGTCACCGTGCAGGGCGACTACGACCCGTCCAACCAGGCGTTCTACCTCTTCGGCGGCTTTGCACTGCTGGCTGTCATCGGTGGTGCGCTCGGCACGGTCGGGCCGATCCGGCGGATGGTCGGCGGCCTGCGCCAGGCCGGGGACCCGGCTCGCCGCCGCGGTGCCGGCTCGGCGTTCCCGGTGCTCGTCTCGCTGATCCTCTCGTCGGTGTTCGCGGTCGGTGCGGGCATCCTGATCGCGGCGGGGTCGACCGCTCCGATCACACCGGGCACCGGGCTCGAGTGGACGGGCATCGCCTTCGGTGCCGCTCTGCTCGCCGGGACCAGCGCCTACGGCCGGCGTGGTGGCATCTTCGGCACTCTCCTCGCGGTGGCCGGGATCGCGCTGTTCCTCGACTACGCGGACAGGCGCAACTTCGACATCGCGTTGTTCGCCATCGCGGCCTGTGCGATCGGCGGCGGCCTGATCGTCACCCGGCTCGTCGAGACGTACGGGCGGCCGTTGCCCGTACCGATGGTCGGTGAGGACTGGAACGCGGCGGCCTCGTCCGGGACCACGTGGACGCCGGACCTGCCGACGGCCGCAGCACCGCCACAGCAGCAGGGCGCACCTCTGCGCTGGGACGAAGGGCCTTGGGGCAGTGGCCGCTGAACGCCGGGCCGTTCGCCCTATGCTGGCGGCATGACCGATTCGACCTTCGCCGAGCTGGACGCCCTGCCGACCGAGGAGCTGCGTGAGCGCGCCTTCGCGAAGGCCCGGGAGCGGCGTGACCTGAGCTTCTTCTGGTCGGTGTTCAAGCACCTGCCCGACGCCGACGAAGCGTCCTCGCTGGACGGCGCCCCGAACACGGTCGGGCCGACGATCGAGGAAGCGGTCGCATTGTGGCGTGAACTGACCGGACACGGGTACGGGGAGCAGGAGCCGCTATTGCGGGCGGCGTTCATCGATTACCTGCAAAAGCACTGATTTTTCACAAGGCACACATTCACGGATATCAGTTCCGCCGCGTTTGGTGACCGGAATCCGCTGGGAAATAGCGGGTTCATGGCTCTCACCAACCGCTACAAAACCGCGCCCGGGGCGGGCACGGTCGCCGCACTGATACTCGTGCTGGTCTTCGGCAGCCCCTGGTATTCCGACTGGGTCACCGACAACACCAACCCCGAAACCGCAGGGGGCTGGTGGCTGCGCCTGCTCGCCTGGCCGCACTGGCGCTTCGACTCCGACGACTCCCTGCGTTCGATCATCATCGGCGACCTCAAGGCGATCCTCGTCGTCGTGCTGACGCTGCTCTTCCTCTACCTGCTGCCCGGCTCCCAGCTGGCCCGGGCCCGCGGCACGATCAGCCAGTTCTTCGCGGGCTGGGCGGCGTACATCTTCGCCGGTGGTTTTGCGGCCCTGCTGACCACGCTGTTCCTGGCCAACCCGTCGCTGCTCGGCGCGTTCCGGACCGCCGGGGAGGGCGCCACCTACGGCCTCTTCGTCGGCTGGATCATCGGACTCGCGACCCTCGGCGGACGCCGCGGCACTCACTGACCCTCACCCCAGGTCCGGCCCGTGCTGGCCGGACCGCCCCGGGGCGCGACCTGTGGACCGGAACCCCCAACCTGGCCCCCACAACGCCGCGCCACACCCGCAGCGCGATCGGAAGCCCCCCTCCGGTCGCGCTGCGGTCTGTCAGGCGGAGGTAGCGGCGGCTTCCTCGTTGGGCACGTCGAAGAGAGCCGACCGGGAGACCGCGCCGACCGGCTTGCCGTCCTCGACCACGACGACGTTGAGCGAGTCGCTGGTCAGCATCGCCGCCAGCGCGTCGTAGAGCGTGCCGCCGGCCTCCACCGTGGGCAGCCGGTCGATCTCCTCGATCTGACCGACCGGGCGCATCGCGCCACGGACCGGCGTGACCGCCAGCCGCCGGATGCCGCGGTCGGTGCCGACGAACTCGCTCACCGCCTGCGAGGCGGGGTGGCTCAGCAGCTCGGCCGGGCTCGCGTACTGCATGAGCCGGCCGCCCTCGGCCAGCACTGCGATCCGGTCGCCGAGGCGTACGGCTTCGTCGATGTCGTGGGTGACCAGCACGATCGTCTTGCGGACCGCGGCCTGGAGACGCAGGAACTCCTCCTGCAGCCGGCCGCGGACGATCGGGTCCACCGCGGAGAACGGCTCGTCCATCAGCAGCACGAGCGGATCTGCGGCGAGGGCGCGCGCCACACCGACCCGCTGACGCTGACCACCGGAGAGCTCGTGCGGGTAACGACCGGCGTAGCGCCCCGGGTCCAGACCGACCAGCTCGAGCAGCTCGTCGGCGCGTGACTTGATCTTTTTCCGGTCCCAGCCCAGGAGCTTCGGAACGGTTCCGACATTGGTACGGATCGTCTGGTGCGGGAAGAGTCCCACATTCTGGATCACGTAGCCGATCTTGCGGCGGAGCTCGACCGGATCCTGCGTCGAGACGTCTTCACCGTCGATCAGGATGCGGCCCTTCGACGGCTCGATCAGCCTGTTGATCATCCGGAGGACGGTCGACTTGCCGCAGCCGGAGGGGCCGATGAGCACGGCCAGCTCACCCGCACCGACGTCCAGGCTGATGTCGCCGACCGCCACCGTGCCGTCCGGATAGACCTTGCCGAGGTTCTCGAGCGTGATAGACGCCGCGGTCCGGCCAGCGCCGGAGTCGTTGATCGCGGTAGCGTCCACGTATGTCCTTCCTGTCGAGGGCCCCGGCGCCTGCGTGGCCCCTGGCCGCCCCCGCTGATGACGGGCCGGGAAATCCGTGGTTCTCCTGGCGCTATGTCCACGACAACGCGAGCGAGATCCTCACCGCGCTGCAGTTCCACGCGGGTCTGACCGCCCGTGCAGTGATCATCGCGCTGATCGTCGCGTTGCCGCTGGCGGTCGTCTCCTATTGGTGGCGACCGCTGACCGGCCCGATTCTTGCACTCTCCGGCGTCCTCTACACGATCCCTTCCCTGGCGCTTCTTGCTCTTCTCGCCCCGGCCGTCGGTACGACGAGCGACACCTCGGTGTTGATCGCCCTGGTCCTGTACGCCCTGCTGGTGCTCGTCCGCAACTCCCTCGCCGGCCTGACGCAGGTCCCGGGGGAGGTCCGTGACGCCGCCGCCGGGATGGGCTACGGCCGGTTCGGCCGCCTGTGGCGCATCGAGCTGCCGCTGGCGCTGCCGGGCATCCTCACCGGTCTGCGCCTCGCCACCGTCTCGACCGTCGCGCTCGTCACGGTCGGCTCGCTGATCGGCAAGGGCGGTCTCGGCGAGATGATCCTCGGCGGCTTCCGGAACAACTTCTACAAGGCCGAGATCATGACCGGCACGCTGCTCTGCGTCGCCCTGGCCCTGGTCCTCGACCTGCTCCTGGCCGGTGTGGGCCGCCTGCTCACCCCGTGGACGAGGGAGCGGAAGTCGTGAACTACTTCCACGAGGGCTACATCTGGCTCAACGACCCGCTGAACTGGACCAACCCCGGCGGACTGCTGGACCGGCTCCAGGAGCACCTGCTCATCAGCCTCTGGGCGGTGCTGCTCGGGTGTGTCATCGGCTGGCCGCTCGGCATCTGGCTCGGCCACCGGGGACGGGGCGGCGGCGGGGTCATCACCTTCGCCAACCTGACCCTGGCCATCCCCACACTCGCCCTGCTCACGATCCTGCCGCTGACGCCGCTCGGCTTCGGTCAACCCCCCGTCGTGGTCGCCCTGGCGGTCTTCGCGGTCCCACCCCTCCTGGCGAACGCGTACACGGGACTGCGGCAGATCGATCCCGAAACGCGGGACGCCGCTCGCGGCATGGGGCTGTCCGGCGGTCAGGTGCTGCGCCAGGTCGAGCTGCCGCTGTCGGTGCCCTATCTCGCGGCGGGACTGCGGACGGCGGCCGTCCAGGTGGTCGCGACTGCGGCGCTGGCCGCGTTCGTGAACGGTGGCGGGCTCGGCGAGATCATCTCCGCGGGCTTCGGCATCGGCATGAGCAACGGCGGCGGCGGGCAGATCGTGGCCGGCGGAATCGTTGTGGCGCTCCTCGCATTGCTGGTGGAAGCGGTCCTCGCAGGCGTACAACGACTGGTGACACCGCCGGGACTGCGGACGGAACGCCGTCGCCGGCCGACCGCTGCGGCACCGGCTGGGTAACGGTCCCGCATCGTTACAGAAGTTGTCAGACCCAGCGGGTAGGAATGAATCGAGGCCGCCTCCGGGCGGCCGACAACTGACATCACACGGGCATCGAAACCGACTGCCCGTCGGACACGCGGCGCGGCCGATCAGGCCGTGCCGGGACACAGAAGGCGGCAGTATGCGTCGACACCTGCTCCTGACGGCCGGCACCCTCATGACCGCCGCCGTCATCCTCGCCGGCTGTGGTGACTCCGGTTCCTCGGGCACCGAAGCCCCGGCCAGCAACGCGGCGGGCTCCGCCGGTTGTGCGCCGGTCGCCGGTGACAAGCTCGTCGTCCTCACCGACGACAAGAACCTCCAGAACACCGACAACATCGTCCCGGCGATCAACAAGAAGGCCTCGTCGCCCGAGCTCATCGCGGCGCTCGACAAGGTTTCCGCGGCGCTGGACACGACGAAGCTGATCGAGCTCAACAAGGCCGTCGACATCGACCGCAAGTCGTCCAAGGCCGCGGCCGAGGAGTTCGCGACGGCCAACAGCATCACCAGCGGCATCACGAAGGGCCCCGGCGGCGACATCACAGTCGGCGCGGCCAACTTCAGCGAGAACGCGACCCTCGGCGAGCTCTACAACATCGCCCTGACGGCCGCCGGCTACAAGGTCAAGGTCCAGCAGATCGGCAACCGCGAGCTGTACGAGCCCGCGCTCGAGAAGGGCGACATCGACGTCGTCCCCGAGTACGCCGCCACGCTGGCGACGTTCCTCTCCGGCAAGATCGACGGCAAGGACGCCAAGGACCCGTCGTCGCCGCAGATCGACACCACGATGACCAACCTGACCGCCCTCGGTGAGAAGGCCGGCCTGGTCTTCGGCAAGCCGTCCGCGGCGCAGGACCAGAACGCGTTCGCCACCACGGAGGCGTTCACCACCAAGTACGGCGTGAAGACACTGTCGGACCTTGCGGCCAAGTGCTCGGGTGCCGCCACCGTCCTCGGCGGCCCGCCGGAGTGCCCGCAGCGGCCGAAGTGCCAGCAGGGCCTGGTCGAGACCTACAGCTTCCAGGCGGGCAAGTTCAGCTCGCTGGACGCCGGTGGTCCGCTGACCAAGACCGGTCTGAAGCAGGGCACGATCAGCGTCGGCCTCGTTTTCAGCTCGGACGGCGCCCTCGCCGCCGGCTGATGACCTGCTGATACATCCCGGACGCCGGGCACCGTGACACGGTGCCCGGCGTTTGCCCGTTTCGTGACGGGCGCCACTCTCGGTAGCATCTGCCACCATGCCTGACCGGGACCCCGAGGCGCCGCACTCCGCCCGCCTCCTCACGGCCCTGATCTGGGCCGGCGTCGGCCTGGCCCCGGTCGCCGCCATCGTCGTGCTGATCGGCGGCAGCAACAACTCCATCCGCTTCGCGGTCCTGCTCATCGCCGTCTGCGTCGTCCTGATCGGCGCCGCCATGCTGATCCGTAACGACCCCGTCCTGCACCGCATGGACGTCGAGGACCGGGTCGCGGCCGAGGTCGGTGACCTGCGCGAGGAAATCCGCGAAGAGGTCGCTGCGGCAGCCCGGGCCACAGGCCACCGGGTCCAGGTCCTCCAGGACGAGATGGGCCGCATGCGGCCTGGCGGGTCCCCGGCGGCGGCTTTTGCGCAAGGCCAACCCGAGCCGGGCCAGACCACGGGTGGCCGCGCGGCCGGGATGGCGCCCGGTCAGATTTCGGGTGGCCGCGTGGGCGGGGAGGCCTCGGGCCAGACCGCGGGTGGCCGCGGTGGTGCGATGGCGCCGGGCCAGACTTCGGGTGGCCGCGCTGGTGCGATGGCGCCGGGCCAGATTTCGGGTGGTCGTGTGGGCGGGACGGCCCCGGGCCAGACAACAGGTGGTCGTGCGAGCGGGGCGGTGCCGGGACAGACCACGGGTGGCCGCGCGGGTGCGATGGCGCCGGGTCAGACTTCGGGTGGTCGTGGGGGTGGGGTAGCGCCTGGCCATACGATTGGTGGGCGTGCGGCGGGGACTGTTACTCCGCAGCCGGCGCCTGGGCAGACTTCGGTGGCGAGGATTCCGGCTGTTGCCTCGGCGTCGGTGTCCGGGGGTGTTGCTCCGATGGGGGCGGCACAGGTGCGCGGCGGCTCTTCGGGTTCGGTCTTGGGTGGTTCGGCCTCCGGTGCCGCATCCGCGGGTTACGCGCCGGTCGGCTCCGCGTCAGTAGGTTCCGTGTCGGTCGGCTCGGCGTCGGTTGGTTCGGCGTCAGTGGGCTCGGCTTCCATGGGCTCGGCTTCCGTGGGTTCGGCCTCTGTGGGTTCGGCCTCTGTGGGTTCGGCTCCGGTTGGTTCTGCATCGGCCGGGCCTGCGACGGGGGGTTTTGTCTCGACGGGCTCGGCGTCAGTGGGTGCCGGGCCGGTGGGAGCGGGCTCGATTCCGCGTCAGCGGGGCGCCGCCGTTGTTCCGCAGCCGGTGTCGTCGTATCCCCCGCCGGCTTACGGGGATCCCTCTTTTTCGGACCTGGCCTACGTGGATGCTGACTACCAGGATTCTGCCTTCGCAGACCTGCGCTACCCCGACGTGGCCTTGCCGGACCCCGCATCTGCGAGCTCCGCCCACCGCATGCCTGATCATCCGCGTGCCGACTTCCCGGACCCCGCGTATGTAAACCTCGACCATCAGGAAGGTGCCTACGCGGATCCTGCCTTTGCGGACCCGGGCTATCCGGAAGCTTCCTTCCCGGATCCGGCCTATGTCGATCCGAGCCACCAGGGGCCTGCCTTTCCGCTTCCGGCCTTGCCGGACTCCGCATATGGGAGCCCTGGCCGGCAGGAAGCCACCTACCCGGACTCCGCGTATGCAGACCGCGTGCATCCTGACGCCGCTTACCAGTCCCGCGGCGGCGGGATCCACGGCGGTGGCCGGGCGCTTGGCGGCGCGACGTATGGCGGCGGCGAGGGATACGGCGGCGCATATGACGGCGGTGGAGGCGATAGCGGCGGCGAGCAGGACAGCGTGGGCCGCGGCGGCAGCACCGAATACGGCGGTGGCACTTACGGCGGCGCCGAATATGGCGGCGGTTACGATCCCGGCTCGGCGTGGGCGGACCAGAGCGGAGCGGCCCCGCAATACGCCGCCGCCCAACCCGCCGACTACACCCGCGGCGAGGACTATCTCAGCGACGAGCACACGGGCGGCGACAACTACGCGCTCAGCGGCCAGCACACCGGTAGCGGCAACTATGGGGCGACCGGCCGCGACAACTATGCGGCCGGCGGCGAGCACACCGGCGGCGACAACTTTGCGGCCGGCGGCGAGCGCACCGGCGGCGACAACTTTGCGGCCGGCGGCGAGCGCACCGGCAGCAGCGACTACGCCACCAGCGGTAGCTACTCGACTGGCGGCAATTACGGGACTGGCGGCAGCTATGCGACTGACGGCAACTACGCCGCCGGCAGCAGCTACGCGGGCGGCGCCGACTATGCCACGAGCAGCGACTACGCCATCAGCCAGGACTACACCGGCGCCGGCAATGCGAACGGTGCAGGTGTAGGCACCAGCTACGGGAGCGGCACCGGCTACGACAGCGCTCCGGTTGTCGAATATCAGGCCGGAAGCAACGACGCCGCCCCGCAGCGGGCGTCACGGCGGCACGCGGCCCCCGACACCGGCACGGACATCGGTCGTTACGGTCTGGCGGATCAGGCTCAAGACGGCGGCTACGAGGCGACAGGCTACGGCTATGGCGTCCCGCTGACCGAGGACCGCACCGGCGCCTATCACAGCGGCGGAACGTCCGGTTACATCGACAACGGCAGCTACGTCACCTTCGGGCCCCAGTCGGAGCAGGGCCGGCCCGAGACCGGCGGCTACTACGGCACGGATCAAAGGGACGAACACGGCCGCTGGTAGCCTGGCCCTTACTTGTCGATGTCCCCGACGACGAAGAACATCGACCCGAGGATCGCGATCAGGTCCGGCACGAGACACCCGGGGATCAGCGTCGCCAGCGCCTGGACGTTGGCATACGACGCGGTGCGCAGCTTGAGGCGCCACGGGGTCTTCTCGCCGCGGGACACCAGGTAGTAGCCGTTGATGCCGAGCGGGTTCTCCGTCCACGCGTACGTGTGGCCCTCGGGTGCCTTGACGACCTTGGGGAGGCGGACGTTGACCGGTCCGCTGATCCGGTCGACGCGGTCGAGGCAGGCCTGGGCGAGGTCGAGTGACGCGTACACCTGGTCGAGCAGCACTTCGAAGCGCGCGTGGCAGTCGCCGGCGGTACGGGTCACGACCGGGACGTCGAGCTGGTCGTACGCGAGGTAGGGCTCGTCGCGCCGCAGGTCGATGTCGAGGCCACTGGCTCGTGCCACGGGTCCAGAGGCGCCGTACGCCGCTGCCTGTTCCGCGGTGAGGACGCCGACTCCGACCGTACGGGCTCGGAAGATGTCGTTGTTGCGGACCAGGTTGTCGATGTCGGGCATGCGGCTGCGGACTTTGTCGATGGCGGTCCGGGCCCGGCTGGTCCAGCCCGCGGGCACTTCTTCCTTGAGGCCGCCGACGCGGTTGAACATGTAGTGGATGCGGCCGCCGGAGACTTCCTCCATGACGGCCTGGAGGGTTTCGCGCTCGCGGAACGCGTAGAACATCGGTGTGATCGCACCGATCTCCAGCGGGTACGAGCCGAGGAACATCAGGTGGTTGAGCACCCGGTTGAGCTCGGCCAGCGCCATCCGCAGCCAGGTTGCGCGTTCAGGGACCTCGATGCCCATGAGCCGTTCGACGGCGAGGGCGACGCCGAGCTCGTTGGAGAAGGCCGACAGCCAGTCGTGGCGGTTGGCGAGCACGATGATCTGCCGGTAGTCGCGCACCTCGAAGAGTTTCTCGGCGCCGCGGTGCATGTATCCGACGATGGGCTCGCAGGTGACGACACGTTCGCCGTCGAGGGTCAGCTTGAGCCGCAGCACGCCGTGCGTCGACGGGTGCTGCGGGCCGATGTTGAGCACCATGTCGGCCGTGTCGAGCCCGGACCCGGTCCCGACGGTCATCTCCCGCAAGTCACTCACGGCTAGATGTTCCCACGAAGCTCGATGCCCACCTCGTGCAGCAGCCACCAGTGCCCGCCCAGCCCGGCCGGGTCGGTGAGCTCGGCGGCCGCGCCGGCGGCGCTCAGCGCGCGCAGATATCCGGCCGGGTCCGTGCTCGCCAGGGCCAGCGGTGGTCGCCCGCCGTCGACCCCCAGACCGCGCAGGGCCTCCCGCTGCCCGATGATCCGGTACGCCGTCCCGGCCGCAACCGCCGCGGAATCGATCGCCACATGAGCCGTGACATCGCAGCTCCCGTCGGGTACCGGCTCGATCTGCCGCCCGTCCCGGAACCCGGTTAGCGTTCCGAGCGGAGGCCGTGAGCTGCGCAGATGCCCGTAGTCGATCGCCAGCGCGCAGCCGCGCCGCACCGAGCTGACGGCCTCGGCCCAGGCGGCGTCCCGGGGCCAGCCGATCTCGATGCGGTCCCCGAGTCCGGCGTCCGGCCACCAGCGCGCCGCCCAGAACCGGTCGGCGGCGTCGAGATCACGCCCGAGTGTCTCCAGACCGGTGTCAGGGTCGACGAGCACCTGGCGCAGCCGGCCGTCCGCGTCGACCTCGGCCAGGTCGAGCGGGACGTTGTCCAGCCACTCGGTGGCCAGCAGCACGCCGGTCACGCTGTCCGGGATGTCCGCGCGCCAGCCGATCTCCTTCGGCAGCCCGTCCGGTCGTCCGGCGAGCTCGACGCCCACCAACCGGACCCGTTCCCGGAGGTCGCTGCCGTTCACCAGGGCATCGAGAGCGGTCAGGAGTTCGCCGCGACCAGCACCCACGTCGACGACGTCGAGGTGGTCCGGGTGGCCGAGCGCGTCGTCGACCTCCTGGATCAGCCTCAGCAGCGCGCCGGCAAAGAGCGGCGATGCGTGGACGCTCGTCCGGAAATGGTCAGCCGGGCCCGTGGCCGCCCGGGTGAAGAAGCCGCCGGGACCGTAGAGCGCCCGGGTCATCGCGGACCGCCAGCCAACCGTTGTCACGCTGTCAATGTAGGCCGTGCAGTTGTTCACACGCTCTTGTCACGAGCGTGTTACGTCGGCGCATACTTGCGATCGACCGGTACCCCCTTTCGCGAGGACTGGATCTTTCTATGAGCGCTGTGCAGCGCGCCGGAAAGCGTGCTTCTTCCCTGGTCGTCGGTGTGGTCGGCGCGGGACGGGTGGGTGCCGTGCTCGGCGCCGCCCTCGAGGCCGCCGGACATCACGTGGTCGCCGCCGCAGCCGTCTCCGCCGCCTCCCGCGAACGCGCCCGGCGCCTTCTCCCGCACGCCGAGATCCGTCCCGCCGACGAGGTCGCCCGCGCCGCCACCGATCTGCTGCTGCTCGCCGTTCCCGACGATCATCTGGCCGGTGTCGTGTCCGGTCTGGCAGCCACCGGCTCGTTGCGTGACGGCACGGTCGTCGCGCACACCTCGGGCGCGCACGGTCTGGCCGTTCTGGGTGACCGGGACGGCATCGCCCTGCACCCGGCCATGACGTTCACCGGCGCGGACGCCGACCTCGAGCGGCTGCCGGGCATCGCCTGGGGCATCACCGCGCGGGACAGGGCCTTCGCCTCGCGCCTGGTCACGGATCTCGGTGGCATCCCCGAGTGGATCGCCGAGGACGCTCGCCCGCTCTATCACGCGGCCCTCGCGCACGGCGCAAACCACCTGGTCACGCTGGTCAACGAGGCTGCCGACCTGCTGCGGACGGCCGGTGTCGAGGACCCCGCGACCGTGCTCTCGCCGCTGCTGCACGCGGCGCTGGACAACGCGCTGCTCCTCGGGGACGCCGCCCTGACCGGGCCGGTCTCGCGCGGTGACGCCGGAACGGTACGCAAACATCTGGACCACCTCGCGCCGGAGTCCGTACCGGCTTATCTCGCTCTGGCCCGGCGCACCGCCGACCGTGCCATCGCGGCAGGAAGGCTGCGGCCGCAGGATGCGGCGCTGCTGCTCGACGTTCTCGCCCACGCGACCGTAGGGAGCCCCTCATGACCGCGCTCGTCCACACCCGCGCCGAGCTGGCTGCCGCCCGGTCCGCCGCGACCGGCCGCGTGGCCGTCGTGATGACCATGGGTGCGCTGCACGAGGGGCACCGGCAGCTGATGCGCGAGGCCCGCGAGCGCGGCGACTTCGTGCTGGTCACGATCTTCGTGAACCCGCTGCAGTTCGGCCCGAACGAGGACTTCGACAAGTACCCCCGCACGCTCGACGCCGACGTCGAGGCCTGCCGTGCCGAGCAGGTCGACCTGGTGTTCGCGCCGGACCGCGACGAGATGTACCCCGGTGGTTCGCCGCTGGTGACGCTGGCCGCCGGTCCGATGGGCGAGATCCTGGAGGGCGCCAGCCGGCCCGGGCACTTCTCCGGGATGCTCACCGTGGTCGCCAAGCTGCTCCTGCTCACGCGGGCCGACCTGGCGTTCTTCGGCGAGAAGGACTTCCAGCAGCTGTCCCTGATCCGGCGGATGGTGCGTGACCTGGAGATCGGCGCGGAGATCATCGGCGTGCCGACCGTGCGGGAGGCCGACGGCCTGGCGCTGTCCAGCCGCAACCGCTACCTCTCGGCCGAGCAGCGGCAGGCGGCACTCGCGCTCTCGCAGGCGCTGCGGGAGGGCGCGGCCCAGAGCGACGCGGAGAGCGCGCTGGAGGCGGCCGGCAAGATCCTCGCCGACGAGCCCGGTGTGCAGGTGGACTATCTGGCGCTCACCGACCCACTGCTGGGGCCGGCGCCCGCGGACGGCCCGGCGCGGCTGCTCGTCGCCGCCAAGGTCGGCACCACGCGTCTGATCGACAACGTTCCGCTCCTGCTCGGAGAGGCCGCCTGAGCCTGTCAGTGTGCTGAAAGGTCTTGCCGAAGCCGCCGTGTCGCCCGTGTCGATTGCCCTATGATCGACAAAACGGACACGGTTGACGCTCGGGAGGCTCGGTTCCATGCGACACCTCGCCGGGCGGGCCCTTCTGGGGCTGGCAGTTGCCCTGACCGTTTTGCTCGGTGGCTGCGGCAATCCGGGCGGCGTCGACGGCAACCTCACCAACGGCTGGGCCGCGATCGGGGCGCCGACCGGCTTCACGCCCGTGGCGGAGACCTGCCACCTGGCCAACTTCTCGACCTTCGGGGCCCGGGCCACGTACGAAGAGGTCGACTGCAAACTCAAGCACCGCACCGAGACGGTCTACGTCGGCAAATATCCGAGTCCGGCCGCCGAGGCCGCGGATCCACCGGCACCGGACTCGGCGGGTGCGCGCGCGGCGTACAGGATCTGCGACCTGAAGACCACCGTGTACGTGGGAGCGCCGTGGCGCACCAGCCGGCTCTGGATCGGGGTGACCCAGCCGACGCGGGCCGCCTGGACCGGTGGTGCCCGCTGGTACCGCTGCGAGGCGCTGGTCAGCAGCTCGGTCGAGGACGACGGCGGGCTGGTCCAGCGGGTCGGCAGCCTCCAGAACGCCCTCAAGGCGCCGAAGTCCCCACTGCTGCTGACCTGCTACAACGTGCTGCTCGACCAGGACGGCAAGATCGGCACGATGCCCTCGACGGCGTGCGCGGCCAAGCACAACGCCGAGTTCGTCGGCGTCTGGGATGCGGGTGATCTGGCGTACCCGGAGAACTCCAAGGACTGGGACAAGTTCCACGACGGCTGCCGGAGCCTGATCGCGTCGTACGTCGAAGTGCCCGACGACGCCGACCTGCAGTACCGCGCCGGTGTGATCTCGCTGCCCGGTGGCGACGACGTCTGGGAGCTGGGCGATCGGGGTGTGCGCTGTTACCTGTGGCTGGATCAGGCGACGCTGACGGCCTCGCTGAAGGGCAAGGGCCCCACGGCCATGCCGGTCCAGTACCAGTAACGCCCGGCACTTCTTCACGCCCCGGCCGTGATTTCGCGGGCCGGGCGAGGTTGACTGAGCCCATGTCGCATCTTGCCGACCTTCCGGCGCTTCCCCGCCGTCTGGCCGCCGCCGAGCCCGGCTGGACCGAGACCACCGATGTGCTGGTCGTCGGCTCCGGCGTCGCGGGCCTGACCGCCGCCCTCTACCTGCGCGAGTCCGGTCTGCACGTCACCGTCGTCACCAAGGTCAACATCGACGACGGGTCGACCCGGTGGGCGCAGGGTGGCATCGCGGCCGTGCTCGACCCCCTCGACACCCCCGAGGCCCATGCGTTCGACACCGAGATCGCGGGGGTCGGCCTCTGCGACCCCGCAGCCGTACGCGTCCTGGTCGAGGAGGGCCCCGCGCGGATCCGTGAACTGATGCGCATCGGGGCGGAGTTCGACCGCAACGACGACGGTTCGCTGATGCTGACCCGCGAGGGCGGCCACCGCGCCGACCGCATCGTGCACGCGGGCGGCGACGCGACCGGCGCCGAGGTCCAGCGCGCGCTGCACGCGGCGGTGCACCGCGACCCGTGGATCAGGCTGGTCGAGCACGCCCTGGTCCTTGACCTGCTGCGTGCGTCCGACGGCCGGGTCTGCGGCATCACCCTGCACGTGCTCGGCGAGGGCAGCGAGGACGGTGTCGGCTCGATCCTGGCCCGCGCGGTGGTGCTCGCGACGGGCGGCATGGGTCAGATCTTCGCCTCCACCACCAACCCGGCGGTCTCCACGGGCGACGGCGTCGCGCTCGCCCTGCGAGCCGGCGCGAAGGTCACCGACGTGGAGTTCGTGCAGTTCCACCCGACGTCGTTCGTGACGGCGAGCGTGACGTCGGTGCAGCGGCCACTGATCTCCGAGGCGTTGCGCGGCGAAGGCGCCCACCTGGTCGACGAGACCGGCAAGCGTTTCATGGTCGGCCAGCACGAGCTAGCCGAGCTGGCTCCCCGTGACGTCGTCGCCAAGGGCATCCATCGCGTGCTGCGGGCCACCGGCGCCGACCACGTTTACCTGGACGCGCGGCACCTCGGCAAGGAGTTCCTCGAGCAGCGCTTCCCGACGATCGTGGCGTCGACCCGCGCGGCGGGCGTCGACCCGGCGACCGAGCTGATCCCGGTCGCCCCGGCGGCCCACTACGCCTCGGGCGGCGTCCGCACCGACCTCGCCGGCCGCACCTCCATCCCCGGCCTGTACGCCTGCGGCGAGGTCGCCTGCACGGGCGTGCACGGCGCCAACCGGCTGGCCAGCAACTCGCTGCTGGAAGGCCTGGTCTTCTCCCGGCGCATCGCCGACGACATCGCCCGCGACCTGCCCCCGCAGGCGGACCCGGTGGCTCAGGCCGGCGGCCCGGGCTGGGTGGTCTCCCCGGCGGTCCGTGCCGATCTGCAGCGTTCGATGACCCGAGGCGCCGGTGTGCTGCGCTCGGCCGACTCACTGGCGGCCACGGCCAAGGAGCTGTCCCGCCTCGGTGAGCAGCACGGCCGCCCGAACAACGCCTCGTGGGAAGCGACCAACCTGCTCACGGTGGCGAGCGCACTGGTCGCCTCGGCCTCCGAACGCCGCGAGACCCGCGGCTGCCACTGGCGCGAGGACTACCCCAACGCCCTCGACGAATGGCGCGGCCACCTCCTGGACGCGATCGACAACGCGGGACACCTGACGCAGACCTTCGAGGAGATGGCATGACCGACGGGTTGGATCTGGCCGAGGTCGAGCGGATCGTCTACACGGCGCTGGCCGAGGACCTCGGTGATCCGCCGCGGGACGTGACCAGCGAGGCGACGATTCCCGCCGGTCAGTTCGACACGGCCGAGCTGGTCGCCCGCGCGCCCGGTGTGGTGGCCGGTCTGCCGGTCGCGGCCCAGGTCTTCGCGGCCACCTCGGGTGGAACCGCGGAGTTCGATCAGCGTGTCGAGGAGGGCACCCGGGTCGTCCGCGGTGACGTCCTTGCGGTGATCACCGGTCCGACACGGTCGCTGCTCACGGCCGAGCGCACGGCCCTCAACCTGCTCTGCCGCATGTCGGGTGTCGCCACCCACACCCGCCGGTGGGCCGACGAACTGGCCGGCACCAAGGCCACGGTCCTGGACACCCGCAAGACGACACCGGGCCTGCGCGTGCTGGAGAAATACGCGGTGCGGGCCGGTGGTGGCACCAACAAGCGCATGGGCCTCTACGACGTCGCCATGATCAAGGACAACCACAAGCTCGCTGCGGGCAGCATCACCGCTGCCTACCGGGCGGTGCGCTCGACGTTCCCGGATGTGGCCGTGCAGGTCGAGGTCACGACGGTCGCCGAGGCGGTGGAAGCCGTGGAGGCGGGCGCGGACTTCCTGCTGTGCGACAACATGACACCTGACCTGCTGCGCGAGGTGGTGGCCGCCGTCGGTGACCGTGCCGAGCTGGAGGCCACAGGCAATCTCACGCTGGCGACGGTCAAGGACTACGCGGCGACCGGCGTCGACTACCTGTCGGTCGGCGGCCTGACCCACTCGTCCCCGATCCTCGACATCGCCATGGACCTCCGCCCCCGCACCACGTGAGCTTGGGCCGCCCGAGGGTGGGCGGCCCACTCGGCGGAACAAACGTCCGCGAGGCATGGTCGACGGTGTTGCGGTTGTGGACGGCCACGCCCCGTACCGGATGAATGGTTAGGCTCCTCTCCGTGCTGCTCTGCATCGACATCGGAAACACCAACACCGTCCTGGCCACCTTCGACGGGGACAAGATCGTCCACAGTTGGCGGATCAAGACCGACGCCCGGTCCACCGCCGACGAGCTCGGTCTGATGTTCCGGGGCCTGCTCGCCGGGGACGCGGTGGAGATCACGGGTGTCGCGGCCTGTTCGACCGTGCCGGCCGCGCTGCGTTCGCTGCGCACGATGCTGGCGCGTTACTACGGTGACCTGCCCAACGTCATCGTGGAGCCGGGGGTGAAGACCGGCGTGCAGCTGGCCATCGACAACCCCAAGGAGGTCGGCGCGGACCGCGTGGTCAACACGCTCGCCGCGCACGCCCTCTACGGCGGGCCCTCGATCGTGGTCGATTTCGGCACCACCACGAACTTCGACGTCATCAGCGCGAAGGGTGAATTCCTCGGTGGGGCGTTCGCGCCCGGCATCGAGATCTCCTTCGACGCGCTGGCCGCGCGGGCCGCTCAGCTGCGCAAGGTCGAGCCGGCCAAACCCCGCTCGGTGATCGGCAAGAACACCGTCGAGTGCCTGCAGTCCGGCCTCTACTACGGCGTCGCCGGGCAGGTCGACCGCATCGTCGAGCTGATGGCCGCCGAGCTGGGCGGTGGTGTCCGCTCGGTCATCGCCACCGGCGGGCTGGCCTGGCTGGTCAAGGACGAGTGCCGCACGATCACCGCCCACGAGCCGATGATCACGCTGATCGGGCTGCGGATGGTATATGAGCGGAACGTCTGAGACGGCCTTAGTAGGC
This sequence comes from Amorphoplanes friuliensis DSM 7358, assembly GCF_000494755.1. Classification (NCBI taxonomy): domain Bacteria; kingdom Bacillati; phylum Actinomycetota; class Actinomycetes; order Micromonosporales; family Micromonosporaceae; genus Actinoplanes; species Actinoplanes friuliensis. The sequence continues at coordinate 9,012,030 of NC_022657.1, read as the reverse complement.
TTTTCGGAACCTGGAAATTTGTCCTCCACAGAGAGTCGTGCCGTGACCGAGCAGCAGAACCCCGTACCCGTCGAACCCGCCGAGGACCTTCCCGAACAGATGCGGGTCCGCCGGTCGAAGCGGGACCGGCTGCTGGCGGAGGGCATCGAGCCGTACCCCGTCGGCTTCGAGCGCACGGCGACCCTCGCCGAGATCCGCTCGAAGTACGCTGACCTGGAGACCGACACGGCGTCGGGTGACAAGGTCGGCGTCACCGGCCGGGTGATCTTCGTACGCAACGGCGGCAAGCTCTGTTTCGCGACGCTGCGGGACGGCGACGGGACCGAGCTGCAGGCCATGCTCTCGCTGGACAAGGTCGGCGCCGAGTCCCTGGAGCAGTGGAAGCGTGTTGTCGACCTGGGTGACCTGGTCGGCATCACCGGCGAGGTGATCACCAGTCGCCGCGGTGAGCTGTCCGTGCTCGCCGACTCCTGGACCATGACGGCCAAGGCGCTGCGCCCGCTCCCGGTCGCCCACCGCCCCCTGGGCGAGGAGACCCGGGTCCGGCAGCGTTATGTCGACCTGATCGTCCGCCCGCAGGCCCGGGACATGGTCCGGGCCCGCTCCGCGACGGTACGCAGCCTGCGTGAGTCGCTGTTCGAGCGCAATTATCTCGAAGTGGAAACGCCGATGTTGCAGTTGCTGCACGGCGGCGCGACTGCCCGGCCGTTTGTGACGCACAGCAACGCACTCGACATAGATCTCTATCTGCGTATCGCCCCGGAACTCTTTTTGAAGCGGGCGGTCGTCGGCGGCATCGAACGCGTCTTCGAGATCAACCGCAACTTCCGCAATGAGGGCATGGATTCCACGCACTCGCCGGAGTTCGCGATGCTCGAGGCGTACGAGGCGTATGCGGACTACAACATCATGCAGCGGCAGGTGCGCGAGTGGATTCAGGAGGCCGCGAACGCAACGGCCGGATCACACATCGTGACCCACTTCGACGGCACCGAGTTGGATCTCAGCGGTGAGTGGCGATCTGTCACCCTGTTCGGTTCCCTCTCCGAGGCGCTCGGCGAAGAAGTGACCGTCGAGACCGATCTCGCACAGCTCCAGCGGTACGCGGAAAAGGTCGATCTGAGCGTCGACCCGAAGTGGGGACCGGGCAAGCTGGCGGAGGAGCTTTTCGAGCACCTCGTCCAGCACACGCTCCAGGCGCCCACCTTCGTGCGGGACTACCCGGAGGAGACCACCCCGCTGACCCGCGCACACCGGGAGACGCCGGGGCTGACGGAGAAGTGGGACCTCTACGTCATGGGCTTCGAGCTGGCCACCGCCTACTCGGAGCTGGTCGATCCCGTCGTGCAGCGCGAACGTCTGGTGGCGCAGTCGCTGCTGGCCGCCGGCGGCGACGCGGAAGCGATGCAGCTCGACGAGGATTTCCTCCGCGCGATGGAGTACGGAATGCCGCCGGCCGGTGGCATGGGAATGGGAATCGACCGGCTTCTCATGGCGTTGACGGGTCTGGGCATTCGGGAAACGATCCTGTTCCCGTTGGTCCGGCCCGAGTAGCCCGCGCAGGTCACACGATTTGCATCGCCGCACCGCAATCGGCTCCCCGCCATTGACGGATCACGCAGCACGGGCGTTATTGTTCACGGGAAAAGCGTGGAGAGAGAACCTGTGTTCGGGAGGATAACGGCGCGTGGCCAAGCAGATCATTCACAAGCTGGTCGATGACCTCGACGGCGGTGACGCCGAGGAGACCGTCAAGTTCGCCCTCGACGGCATTCAGTATGAGATCGACCTGTCCGACAAGAACGCGGCGAAATTGCGGGACGTCTTCGCGCCGTACGTGGGCGCGGGCTCGAAGGTCGCGCGCGGTGGTGTTGTCGTCGGCGGCCGCGCGGCGCGCGGTCGTGGTGGCGCGACCGCCGACCGGGAGCAGAACAAAGCGATCCGCGAGTGGGCCAAGAAGGCCGGCAAGGACATCTCCGACCGGGGCCGGATCCCGCAGGAGATCGTGGACGAGTTCCACGCGAAGGGTCCCGGCCGCTGAGCGGTAGGGCTGTGAAGCGGGGTCCGTGGCGCACACGCGCCACGGACCCTGCTGCTTTTCGCGCGTTCTTCGCCGACCTTGCGTAAGTTATCCACAGGGGTGGACGGTGTTGTCCACAGGCTGTGGACGAAGCTTCGGGTGCTGGGGATTTCGCTGTGCGCGTACTCCTCAAGGGTGGGGAACAGCCCGTGAGCGTGCGAAGTTTGGAAGAACATCGGCGCAGGACGTCCCGAGAGGGCTCGAGGGCCCAGCAGAGTCACCCGGCGGCGATAGAGTGGATGAGCACAGGTATCACCGATACCCGTGCGCTGGCCCCGCCAGTTCATTGGCGCACGGCACGTGAGGAGCACGAGGGCATGTTCGAGCGGTTCACCGACCGAGCGCGACGGGTTGTCGTCCTGGCCCAAGAAGAGGCCCGGATGCTCAACCACAACTACATCGGGACAGAGCACATCCTGCTCGGCCTGATCCACGAGGGCGAAGGTGTTGCCGCGAAGGCTCTGGAGAGCCTCGGCATCTCCCTCGAGGGGGTCCGGCAGCAGGTCGAGGAGATCATCGGCCAGGGTCAGCAGGCGCCGAGCGGGCACATCCCGTTCACGCCGCGGGCCAAGAAGGTGCTGGAGCTCTCGCTGCGCGAGGCCCTGCAGCTCGGCCACAACTACATCGGCACGGAGCACATCCTGCTCGGGCTGATCCGTGAGGGCGAGGGCGTCGCCGCCCAGGTGCTGGTCAAGCTCGGCGCCGACCTCAACCGGGTCCGCCAGCAGGTCATCCAGCTGCTCTCGGGCTACCAGGGCAAGGAGCCGGCTGCCGCCGGAGCCGCCGCGGGCGAGGCCGCCCCGTCGACGAGCCTGGTTCTCGACCAGTTCGGACGCAACCTGACCCAGGCCGCCCGCGAGGGCAAGCTCGACCCGGTCATCGGCCGGGAGAAGGAAATCGAGCGGGTCATGCAGGTGCTCTCCCGCCGTACCAAGAACAACCCGGTGCTGATCGGCGAGCCCGGCGTCGGCAAGACCGCCGTCGTCGAGGGGCTGTCCCAGTCCATCGTCAAGGGCGAGGTGCCCGAGACGCTCAAGGACAAGCAGCTCTACACGCTCGACCTCGGCGCGCTGGTGGCCGGCTCCCGTTACCGCGGTGACTTCGAGGAGCGCCTCAAGAAGGTGCTCAAGGAGATCCGCACGCGGGGCGACATCATCCTCTTCATCGACGAGATCCACACCCTGGTGGGTGCCGGTGCCGCCGAGGGCGCCATCGACGCCGCCTCGATCCTGAAGCCCATGCTCGCGCGTGGTGAGCTCCAGACCATCGGCGCGACCACCCTTGACGAGTACCGCAAGCACCTCGAGAAGGACGCCGCTCTCGAGCGCCGCTTCCAGCCGATCCAGGTGGGTGAGCCGTCGCTGGCGCACACCATCGAGATCCTCAAGGGCCTCCGCGACCGTTACGAGGCGCACCACCGGATCAGCATCACCGACGCTGCCCTCGTGGCCGCGGCGACGCTGGCCGACCGGTACATCTCGGACCGCTTCCTCCCGGACAAGGCGATCGACCTGATCGACGAGGCCGGCGCCCGGATGCGCATCCGCCGGATGACCGCGCCGCCGGACCTCCGTGACTTCGACGAGCGCATCGCCCAGGTCCGCCGCGACAAGGAGTCCGCGATCGACGCGCAGGACTTCGAGCGGGCCGCGCAGCTGCGCGACAAGGAGAAGCAGCTCCTCGGGCAGAAGGCCCAGCGGGAGAAGGAGTGGAAGGCCGGCGACCTCGACGTCGTGTCCGAGGTCGACGACGAGCAGATCGCCGAGGTCCTGGGCAACTGGACCGGCATCCCGGTCTACAAGCTGACCGAGGAGGAGACGTCCCGCCTGCTGCGCATGGAGGACGAGCTCCACAAGCGCGTCATCGGCCAGGAGGACGCTGTGAAGGCGGTCTCGAAGGCCATCCGGCGTACCCGCGCCGGCCTGAAGGACCCGAAGCGCCCCTCGGGCTCGTTCATCTTCGCCGGCCCGTCCGGTGTCGGTAAGACCGAGCTCTCCAAGGCGCTGGCCGAGTTCCTCTTCGGCTCCGAGGACGCGCTGATCCAGCTCGACATGTCCGAGTTCCACGACCGCTACACGGTGTCGCGCCTCGTCGGTGCGCCTCCCGGCTACGTGGGATACGACGAGGGCGGCCAGCTGACCGAGAAGGTCCGCCGCAAGCCGTTCTCCGTGGTCCTCTTCGACGAGATCGAGAAGGCCCACCCGGACGTGTTCAACACGCTCCTGCAGATCCTGGAGGACGGCCGCCTCACCGACGGTCAGGGCCGCATCGTGGACTTCAAGAACACGGTGATCATCCTGACCACCAACCTCGGCACGCGTGACGTGGCCAAGGCGGTGTCGCTGGGCTTCCAGGCGTCCGAGGACGTCGAGAGCAACTACGACCGGATGAAGGTCAAGGTCAACGACGAGCTGAAGCAGCACTTCCGCCCGGAGTTCCTCAACCGCATCGACGACACGATCGTCTTCCACCAGCTTCGGCAGGAGGAGATCCTTCAGATCGTCGACATCTTCACGGCGCGGATCGAGGGCCAGCTCAAGAACAAGGACATGGGCCTCGAGCTGACCGACAACGCCAAGAAGTACCTGGCGAAGAAGGGCTTCGACCCGGTCCTGGGCGCCCGGCCGCTGCGCCGGACGATCCAGCGCGACCTGGAGGACACCCTGTCCGAGCAGATCCTCTTCAACGAGCTGCGCCCCGGCCAGATCGTGGTCGTGGACTGCGAGGGCGACCCGGACAACATCGAGAAGTCGAAGCTCACCTTCACGGGAGCTGACCGCGGCTCGGTGGTCCCCGACGCAGTGCCCGCCGACCTCGGCGCGGCTGCCTCGGAGGAGTAAAAAGCACGATCATCGGAACGGCCCGGCGCTTCGGCGCCGGGCCGTTCCGCCGTTAAATGGCTGGCCCCGGTACGCGACCATGGACGCATGGAAGTTCCTCAGCGGCAGATCAGGGCCGCTTTCACCGACAAGACGATCACCGTCTACCAGGCCTATCCCGTCCAGATCGCCGAACCGGCGGTACGCGCGGGCCACTTCGTCCCGCCGTTCAAGCTCGAGCGGATGACCTGGATCAAGCCGTCGTTCCTGTGGATGATGTACCGCTGCGGCTGGGGCGCGAAGCCCGGCCAGGAGCGCGTCCTCGCGATCGACATCAGCCGGACCGGGTTCGAGTGGGCGCTCGCGCACGCGTGCATCAGCCATCACTCGCCCGGCAGCGGGGAGAGCCAGGCCGACTGGTCCCGGCGGCTGCGGAAGAGTCCGGTCCGGGTCCAGTGGGATCCCGAGCGGAACATCCAGTTGCAGCCGCTGCCGTACCGGTCGTTGCAGCTCGGGCTGGGCCGTGAAGCGGTCGGACGGTACGTGGACGAGTGGACGGTCGCCATCCGCGACGTCACCGATCTTGCACACCAGATCCAGGCGACCCGCGACCCGGCGCTGCTCCCCGCCGAACAGCCCTACCCGCTGACGCCGGAGCTGGCGACCACCCTCGAGATCAACTGAGCGGTGGAAAGCGGGGCGGGTGGTCGCCGGCGAGGACAAAACGGTCGGCGTCCGAGTCGAGCGGCTCGACCAGGCCGTCCGTGACCAGGCCGGACAGGGCGCGGGCGCGCTGCACCTCGTCGGCCCAGACCGTGTCCAGACGTTGACGCGGCACCGGGCCGGTGGCGTGCCGCAGCACCTCCAGCAGCAGACCCCGGACCTGACGGTCGGTCCCGGCGTACTTCTGGGTCTTGCGGGTCGGACCCGCCGGCGCCGGAGCACCGCTCTGATGCCACGCACACACCTGCTCGAACGGGCAGACCCCGCAGCGGGGTGATCGCGCTGTGCAGACGATCGCGCCCAGCTCCATGAAGGCGATGCTGGCGCGCGCGGCCCGGGCCGGCTCGATCGGCAGCAGTTCGGCCATCGCGGCGAGATCCGCGGTTGTCGTGGCGGGCCCGGCGTCCGGGTCACCCGCGACCGCCCGGGACACGACCCGCCGGACGTTGGTGTCCACGACCGGGTGACGTTGCCCGTACGCGAAGGTCGCCACCGCACGGGCCGTGTAGGTCCCGACTCCGGGCAGGGCGAGCAACTGGTCGAGGTCGTCGGGCACCCGGCCGCCGTGGCGTTCCACGATGGCCACAGCGCACGCGTGCAGCCGCATCGCCCGGCGGGGGTAGCCCAGGCGACCCCACATGCGGATCGCCTCGGACGGGGGATCCTGGGTCAGGTCGGCGGGTGTGGGCCAGCGTTCCATCCAGGCGTGCCAGGCCGGAGTCACCCGGACGACGGGTGTCTGCTGGAGCATCACCTCGCTGACCAGCACCGCCCAGGCGCTGGTGCCGGGGACCCGCCAGGGCAGGTCGCGGGCGTTGATGTCGTACCACTGGGTGACCGAGTCGGCGAGCGTCATAACCGGTCCAGCTTAAGATGCCGGGGTGAACGAGCTTGCCATCACCGTCATCGGTCCCGACCGGACCGGCATCATCGCGGACGTCTCCGAGGCCCTCGCCGGTGTCGGGGCGAACCTGTCCGACTCCACGATGACCCGGCTCCGCGGCCACTTCGCCATGACCCTGATCTGCAACGGGCCTGCCGCCGAGGACGTCGAGAAGGCGCTGGCACCCCTCACCGGCCTGCTCGCCACGGTGCGGGCGGTTGCCCCCGAGGCCGACGCGGACGTTGCGGGGGAGCCGTACCTGGTCAGCGTCCACGGCGCGGACCGTCTCGGCATCGTCGCCGCCGTCACCCGGGTGGTCGCCGCGGCCGGTGGCAACATCACCGACCTCACCACCCGCCTGACCGGGCCGCTCTACGTGCTGATCGCCGAGGTCGAGGTGCCGTCCGGCGGTGCCGACACGCTGGCCGCCCGCCTCGCACTCGCCGCCGACGAGCTGGGTGTCGATGTCACGCTGCGCCGCGCCGAATCGGACGTCCTGTGAGTGACGCCCTGGCCGACTGGAAACCCGACGTTCTCGGGGTCGACGGCAAGGTCCTGCCCGTGGTCACCGCCCCGGCGAGCGTCCTGAGCACCGTCGGCGCCGACGTCGACCCGCTGGACCCCGAGGTGGTGCAGCTCGCCGCCGACCTGGTCGCCACGATGCGGGTGTCGCCCGGCTGTGTCGGCCTCGCCGCGCCGCAGGTGGGTGTCGGTGCGCGGGTGTTCGCGGTGGACGTGACCCAGCACCCGAAAACGGCGACCAACCACGGCACGTTTGTGCTGTGCAACGCCCGGGTCGTCGAGGCGAGCCGCTGGCGCCCCGGCCGCGAGGGCTGCATGTCCGTCCCCGACCTGACCGGCGACGTGAAACGCGCAAGCCGCCTCGTGGTCGAGGCCGTCCTCCCCGGTACGGGTGAAGCCGTCCTCCTGACCACCGACGCCTTCGAAGCACGGGCCCTGCAGCACGAGATCGATCACTGCGACGGAAAACTCTTCCTTGATCGTGTCGCCGGTGCCCACGCCGTCTACCAGCGCAAGGTCTATCTCTAACGATCAGTAAGCGAGTCGGTGTCGCGTAACCGGCGCGTCGCGCCCGTCCGGCTGGCGTGACGGGGATACGGTGCACCCATCATGCGTTCGACGGTAGGTCCCCTTCCCTCCGCCGTGTACTGGCGGCGCCGCGCCGTGGTGCTCGGCGCACTGCTGCTCGGCGTCATCGTGCTGTTCGTGTCGTGCTCCGGCGGCGACGACGACACCAAGAAGCGCGGCGGCAGCGGCTCGGTGTCGTCCCAGGGCCCCACACCGGCCCCCGGGGCCTCAACGCCCGACGATCCCGAGCCGTCGTTCACGGACCCGGGCCCGGGCGCGGGCAACCCGTCGCTCCCCGACCCCGGCGACCTGACCGCCACCGGCCCGGCCTCCAAGCCCTCAGCCGGCGCAGGCACCGACCCGAACGACCCCGCGGGCGACGACACGACCGACGCAAACATCGCGGCCGCCGCAGGTGGCACGTGCACCGACGCGGAAATGTCCGTGACCCCGGTGCCGAGCACAACAACGGTCCGCCGCGGCGCGCCCCTGGCCATCCGCCTCAAAATCAAGAACATCTCGGCCCGCACCTGTACGCGTGACGTCGGCGCCGACCTGCAGGAGCTCTACATCGAGCAGGGCGTGCAGAAGATGTGGTCGTCCGACACCTGCAGCACGGTCAAGGGTTCGGAGGTCCGCTCGTTCCCGCCGAACGGTGAGCGCGAGTACAACGTGACCTGGAACGGCAAGCAGGCCAACAAGTGCTCGGCCGGCCTGGCCGCGGGCACAGCCCCGGCCGCCGGCGAATACTCCCTCCGCGGCCGCCTGGGCGCCAAGGTCAGCGCCGCCGTAGCCCTCGACATCACAGCCTGACCCCGCCGGCAGTCCCGTAGAGCCGGACGCCGGCCTGCGGGCGATTTAACCCAGGTCAGCGAACGCCGATCGGAACTGCCGGCCCCACATCGCGGCAGGGAAGCGTTGAAAAGCCTCCGGGTCCGGTGTCTCGACCGCCCACCGGACGATCGCGGGCGCGGTCAGACGTAGCGTTCGAGGATCGAGGCTTCGGCCAGCCGGGAGAGGCCTTCGCGGACGCCGCGGGCGCGGGCGTCGCCCACGCCCTCGACCGCCTGGAGATCTTCGACGGTTGCGCCGAGGAGGCGTTGGAGGCTGCCGAAGTGGTCCACCAGGCGTTCGACGATCTGGGCGGGGAGGCGGGGGACCTTGGCCAGCAGCCGGAAACCTCGCGGGCTCACGGCCGCGTCCAAGGCGTCCGAAGCGCCCGGGTAACCGATGGCCTTGGCCACCGCGACCAGGTCGATCATTTCGGTGGCGGTGAGGAGGTCGAGCTCGACCAGGGCCTCGTCCAGCGTGCGGGCCTTGCGGCCGGTCGGCAGATAGTCGCGGATGACCAGGGTGCGGTCGGAGTCGACGCCGGCCATCAGCTCGTCGAGCTGGAGGGCGAGGAGGCGGCCGTCGGTGCCGAGCTCGACGACGTAGCCGGAGATTTCGTCGGCGATGCGGCGAACCATTTCGAGGCGCTGGACGACCGCAACCGCGTCGCGGACGGTGACCAGGTCTTCGATCTCCAGGGCGGACAGGGTGCCGGAGACCTCGTCGAGGCGCAGTTTGTAGCGCTCGAGGGTGGCCAGGGCCTGGTTGGCGCGGGACAGGATGGCGGCCGAGTCGTCGAGGACGTGGCGCTGGCCGTTCACGTAGAGGCCGATGATGTGCATCGACTGGCTGACCGAGATCACCGGGAAGCCGGACTGCTTGGCGACCCGCTCGGCTGTGCGGTGGCGGGTGCCGGACTCCTCGGAGTGGATGCCCGGGTCGGGCATCAGGTGGACGGCGGCCCGGACGATGCGGGTCCCGTCGCTGGAGAGGACCACGGCGCCGTCCATCTTGCACAGCTCGCGGAGGCGGGTGGCGGAGAACTCGACGTCGAGGGCGAAGCCGCCCGTGCAGAGCGTCTCGACGACCGCGTCGTAACCGAGGACGATGAGTGCGCCGGTGCGACCGCGGAGGATGCGTTCGAGGCCGTCGCGCAGGGCTGTGCCCGGCGCCATCAGCGCGAGGTTGGCGCGCAACGGGTCGGCGTTGACCCCGCCGCCGGTCAGGCCGGGCGTCGCAGGGGTCATCGGGCGGGCTGCCGAACCGTTGAAACCGGCAGCAGCCCCGTTGGCATGGCGGTGGGATGAGGCCTCGCGGTCGAGCGGCACCTGTACATTCTACGGACTGTCATCCAGGTCAACGAGCCGCGGTTCGGTCGATGCTCCATAGCGTTATCTACCGTCACTCGATGTAACCGGAAGGCGAGTTTTATTCGGCTGAGGCACGGGCTGCCCACTGCACCGCGCTCTGCAGGTCGCCGACTTCGACAACACGCATGCCCTTGGGTGGGCTGTCATTTTCACCGGGTCCGCAGCCGGGCGGGACGAGGGCGAAGCGGAAACCGAGCCGGGCCGCCTCGGCCAGCCGCCGGCCGACTGCACCCACCCGGCGGACCTCGCCCGTGAGCCCGACCTCACCGATCGCGACCAGATGCGGCGCCATCGCGAGGTTGAGCGCGCCCGACGCCACTGCCAGGGCCATCGCGAGGTCGGCCGAGGGCTCGGTGACCCGGATGCCGCCGACGGTGGCCGCGAAGACCTCACGGTCGTGCAGCTTGATCTTTTCCATGCGGCGCTGGAGCACCGCCAGGACCATGGCCAGCCGGGCGCTGTCGAGTCCCGAGACCGTCCGCCGGGGTGAGCCCTGGACCTGGGCGCCGATCAGGGCCTGCACCTCGGTCACCATCGCCCGGCGGCCCTCCATGGCCACCGTGACGCAGGTGCCCGGCACCGGCTCGTTGTATCGGGTCAGGAACAGCCCGGACGGGTCGGCCAGGCTGACGATGCCGCTCTCGTGCATCTCGAAGCAGCCGACCTCGTCGGCCGGGCCGTAGCGGTTTTTCACACCGCGGACCAGGCGCAGTGACGAGTGCTTGTCACCCTCGAAGTGCAGCACGACGTCGACCAGGTGCTCGAGGACCCGCGGGCCGGCCACCGAACCGTCCTTGGTGACGTGCCCCACCAGGACGGTCGCGACGCCGCGCTCCTTGGCGATGCTGACCAGTGCGGCGGTGACCGCACGGACCTGGGTCACGCCGCCGGGGACACCCTCGGTGCCGGGGGCGGAGATCGTCTGCACCGAGTCGATGATGAGCAGGCCGGGCTTGACCGCGTCGAGGTGGCCGAGGACCGCGCCGAGGTCACTCTCGGAGGCGAGGTAGAGCTTCTCGTGGAGGGCACCGAGGCGTTCGGCGCGCAGCCGCACCTGGCTGACCGACTCCTCGCCGCTGACCACGAGCGACGGCGTGCTCGTGCCGGCGGCCCACTGCTGGGCCACGTCGAGCAGCAGGGTCGACTTGCCGACGCCGGGCTCGCCCGCCAGCAGGACCACGGCGCCGGGCACCAGACCGCCACCGAGGACCCGGTCGAGCTCGCTGACACCGCTGGGCACCGCCTTGGCCGGGGCCGCGCTGATCGTCGCGATGGGACGGGCGGGCTCCGACGGAATCCGGGAGCTGACCACGCGGCCCGAGACGACCGGACCGGTCAACGTGGACTCGATGATCGAGCCCCACTCGTTGCACTCCGGGCAGCGGCCGAGCCACTTGGGCGGCTGATGACCGCACGCGTCGCACTGATAGGCAGGTCGCGGCTCAGAGCGGGCACGGGACGGGGTGCGGGAAGTCGTCACGCAGCCACGCTAGCCCGGTGGTACGACAAACCGGGGACTTACTCCTCGGAGTTCTCGTGCGGGATGCCGGGACCGCGCGAGGCGGGGCTCAGCGGGATGGCGACGGGGGCCTGCAGAACGAGCGGCTCGGCACCGTTGCTGAACTCGAAGACGAGGCTGACCGACTGGCCCGGGACCAGTTTGCCGGAGAGGCCGACAGCCTGCAGCGTCTCCTTGTCGCCCGGCAGGAACGTGGCCGCACCCAGCGGCTCGAGCTCGATGCGGGCGGGGCGCACGGCCGGGGTCGCCGCGGACGGCGAGGCGGCGGGCGACGGCCCGTCGCTCGGGTCCGGGCTGGGGATCTGCTCGGAATTCTGGTCGTCCTGACCGCCCGAGGGGCGGCTGCCGGACGGCTCCGGGATGGCCGACGAGGGAGCCGACGGCGTCGCGGCGGCGCCACCGGACAGGCCGATGACCCGCGCCGAGACGATTTCGTCCTTCACGGACTCGTCGGTGACCGGCCGGCTGCTCACCAGCACGGTGATCGGCTGCTTGGTCTGGTTGAAGATGCCCAGCTCCAGCGGCGCGCTGTCACCCGCCGCGTAGCCGGCCGTGCCCGGATATTGCACGGAGAGGTTGCGGATGTAGACGCTCTTGTCGGAGCTGTCCGCGTTGACGCCCATGTTCGAGGGCCGCTTCAGGGCGGTCTCGGCAACCTGGCCGGCACTGCAGCCGGCGAGCGCGACGGCGGCCACCGCAGCGACACCCGTGACGAGGGCGGCGCGGCGGGATCCCAGCGAGCGCATCACAGTCCTCCAAGAAACGCGGCTTTGTACAAGGCTCCTCGGATCAGCGTAGAGGTCGTAGATCCGGCGCGTACGCCGACCCGTCCATTCACACCACCCGGCCGCTGAACACGAGCAGGACCACGTCCAGCAGGGCCACGACGATCACGGAACGGAACATCGCCACCTGGCGTGCACCACGGGCGGCTTCGCGCCTGCCGGCGTACCAACCGAGGGGGAGGACCACGACGGCGGCCGCGGCGGCCGCGATGCCGGGCCACGACGGTGGTCCGGGGGGTCCGAAGACCAGGGTGAGGGTCGCGGCCAGCAACAGGCCGCCGGCCGCGATCCGCGACCAGGTCGCGCCGATGCGATGCGGGAGGCCGACCACACCGGTCGCGGCGTCGTCGGCGAGGTCCGGCAGCACGTTGGCGAAGTGGGCGCCACCGCCGAGCAGCGCTCCCGCCGCGACCAGCCAGGCGGGCGGCCACGGGTGACCCGGCAGCGCGATCACCACGAACGCCGGCATCAGGCCGAACGCCACCAGGTAGGGGACCACGGACAGGGCCGTGGATTTCAGCGGCCAGTCGTAGAGCAGCGCGAAGATGCCGACGAGCGTGATGCAGACCGTCGCGGCCGCGCCGAACGGCAGGCCCAGCAGGGGGATGGCCAGGGACGCGATCAACCCCGAGATCCCCACGGTACGGCGGGAGACGACGCCCGAGGCCACGGGCTTGTCCGTGCGCCCGGCCACCCGGTCACGGTCGGCGTCCAGCCAGTCGTTGACCCAGCCGACGGACAGCTGCGTGGCCCCGATCGCCGCGGCGACGCCGAGCACCGCCCAGCCCCGGTGCCCGACCCCGATCGCGAGCAGGGTCATGGCCAGCGTGACGGCTCCGCCCGGTTCGGGGTGGGAGGCCTTGAGCAGAGAGACGGGTCCGGACATGAAAGCAGTGTGGTGGTTGTGACCCGCGCATGCCACGCTCGATCACATGCGCTTGCTCCCCCGCAACGACCCCCGTCAGTACGACGACCTGGCGGGTGAGTGGTGGCGGCCCGGGGGACACTTCGAGATCCTGCACTGGCTGGCGGCTGCGCGGGGTGCGCTGGTGCCGCGGGCCGAGCGCCCGGAGGCGGTCCTGGTCGACGCCGGCTGCGGCGGTGGTCTGCTGGCGCCGCACGTGCAGCGGCTCGGTTACCGGCACGTCGGCGTGGATCTCCGTCGCTCGGGCCTGGAGCAGTCGGCGAGCCGGGGTGTGACTCCGGTGACAGGTGACGTGACGGCGCTCCCGCTGGCCGACGGCGCGGCCGACGTCGTGGTCGCCGGCGAGATCCTCGAGCACGTCACCGACCTGCCGGGCACGGTCGCCGAGCTGTGCCGGGTGCTGCGCCCGGGCGGGCTGCTCGTCCTCGACACGGTCAACGACACCCCGGTGGGGCGGTTCGTCACGGTCACGCTCGGCGAGCGCTTCGGTGCGGCTCCGGTCGGGATCCACGACCCGGAGCTGTTCGTCGACCCGGGTGAGCTGACCGCCGAGTGCGCCAAGCACGGCGTACGCCTGCAGGTCCGTGGTCTGCGCCCGAGCACGATCGGGCTGGTCAGGTGGTTATTCCTGCCGAAGGGCACCCGGTCGCGCCCGCTGGGACGGATGATCCCGACCCGGTCCACCGCGGTCGTCTACCAGGGCATGGGACGCAAACAGGGGGAGAGCAGATGACAGCCGAGGAAGCACGACGGCTCGCGCCGAGGTTTGCGGCCCGGGCGGCCGATCACGACCGGGACGGATCGTTCCCCGCCGACGATTTTGCCGATCTGCGCCGGTCCGGGCTCTTCGGTCTGATGGTTCCGGAACGCCTCGGTGGCGCCGGTGCCGGTTTTGCCGACTATGCGGCCATCGCCTACGAGCTGGCCCGGGGCAACGGTGCGACCGCACTGGTCTTCAACATGCACGCCTCGGTCACGGGCGCGCTGGGCAGCGTGACGAACGAGCTGGCCGACGCGCTCGGCCTGCCACCGGAAGCCCTCGAGGCCCGCGACAACTACCTGCGGGCGGCGGCCGAGGGCAGCTGGTACGCCGTGGCGATGAGCGAACGCGGCGCCGGCTCCCGTCTCTCCCAGCTGACCACCTCGTACGAGCGCACGGCCGACGGTTTCCACATCAAGGGTTCCAAGACGTTCTGCTCGGGTTCGGGTCACGCCGACGCCTACCTGGTGGCGGCCCGCAGCGCGGACGACCCGGCCCAGGTGTCGCAGTTCCTGGTCCCGGCCGGTGACGGGCTGACGGTCGAGCCGACCTGGGACGCGCTGGGCATGCGCGCGACCGGCTCCCACGACGTCCACGTCGACGTGACCGTGCCGGAGACCGCGCTGCTCGGCGGTGTCGAAGGCCTCGCCCTCGTGGTCGCCCAGCTGGCACCGCACTGGATGGTCGCGAGTTACGCGGCTGTCTACGTCGGTGTGGCCCGGGCGGCGGTGGACGCGGCCGTCGAGCACGTGAACGCCCGCAACCTGGGTCACCTCCCGGCCGTACGGGCCCGCATCGGCCGGGCGGACGCCGCGGTGGCCGCCGCGCACCTGACGGTCATGGAGGCGGCCCGGCGGGTCGACGAGAACCCCGGCGACACGGAGACCAACCGCTGGGTGTGGCGGGCGAAACTGCTGGCCGGCACCACGGCCGCCGAGGTCGCCGCGTCGATGCTGGAGGCGGCCGGCACGTCCGCGATGCGCCGCGGTCACCCGCTCGAACGCCTCTACCGCGACGCCCGCGCCGGCTCGCTGCAACCGGCGACCTCCGACGTCTGCGCGGACTGGCTCGGTGTCGAAGCTCTCGGGGGTGATCCCGACTCGCAAGGCTCAGCCCCGCGATGGTGACCGCCAACGTGGGTATGCACCACAGCGGCGGGTTCAGCCTGGGGAGGCACAAGTGAAAAACATCGGTCAGGCGGTCATCGCCGGGATGGGTACGGCCCTGCCGCCGTCGGCGGCACAGGACGATCTGTGGAAGGGCTTCTTCTCCGACCACTACGCGGGCGGGCGGCGCGGCCTGGCTCAGCGGATCTTCGCCAACTCCGGCGTCCGCACCCGGCAGGCGGCGGTCAGCCCGCTGCTCGAGGACGTCTCCGGCTGGTCCACCGAACGCCGGATGCGCCGCTATCAGGTCGAGGCCATGCCGCTCGCCAAGGAGGCGGTGGGCCGGGCACTCACCGAGGCCGGTGTGGCGGCCGACGAGCTGGGTCTCTTCGTGGTCTGTTCCTGCACCGGATACGCGACGCCCGGCCTGGACATCCTCCTGGCCCGTGACATGGGCATGGCCCCGTCCCTGCAACGTCTCTTCGTCGGCCACATGGGCTGTTATGCGGCGCTGCCCGGTCTCGGCACGGCCGCCGACTTCGTGGCCGCCCGTGGCCGGCCCGCCCTGCTGCTCTGCGCCGAGCTGACCAGCCTGCATCTCCAGCCCACCGACCCGCGCGCCGACATCCAGCAGATCGTGTCCCACGCTCTCTTCTCCGACGCCGCGGCCGCCGTCGTCCTCACGCCCTCCTCAACCCCCGGCGGGTACGCCGTCAGCGACGTCTCCGCGCTCACGGACACCACGACGGCCGACCACATGACCTGGGACGTGACCGATCTCGGCTTCCGCATGGGCCTGTCACCCCAGGTGCCGACGGTGCTCTCGGTGCACGTCCGGCCCATGGTCGACGACCTGCTCACCCGGAACGGCCTGACGATCGGTGACGTCGACGGGTGGGCGGTGCACCCGGGCGGCCCCAAGATCCTCGACGTGGTGGAGGAGCAGCTCGGGCTCGCCACCGACGCCATGGCCCCGTCACGGGAGGTCCTCTCCTCCTACGGCAACTGCTCCTCGCCGACGGTCCTGCTGGTCCTGGACGCCCTGCGCCGCCGCGCCGATCCACCCCGGCGGGTGGTGATGCTGGCCTTCGGACCTGGCCTGACGCTCTATGGCGTCCTGCTCGAGAGGTCCTAGGGTTGGCGGGTGGACGGGGACAGGACCAGGGGCGCAACGCTCTACGGTCTTGCCGCCGTCCTGCTCCTCGCCGGTGTCGTGTGGTTCGTGCGGGCCGCACCCGACCGTGGCGACGAGGTGGCTGTCGCGGCGGCCCGTGAGACGGTCGAACGTCTGCTGCCCGACCTGCCGTTGCAGTCGGGCGGCGAGACGATGGTGCTGCCGGCGGGTGAGCGTGCCGAGCGAACGACCGGGGTCCGCGGCGGCTCGTACAAGCTGGTGATGCTCTGCGTCGGTGACGGCCAGGTCCGGGTACGGCTCAGCTCCCGGGGTGTGGACTCGGGCCGGGCGGTGCCGTGCGCCGCCGCCGGGGAGCCGTCACCGGTGGAGCTGACGGTCGGGCTGGCCAGCGAGTTCTACCTGGCGGTATCGGCCGAGACGGACGGCCCAGCGGTCTTCCGCTGGCGAGTGACCCGCAGCCGCACCTACTAACCGTCTCAGCAGGCTGTCACGGGCGGTGTCAGAGGCGGGCGAGGTCGGGGCGGAGGTCTTCGATCGAGGCCGTCCGCGGGACCGCCCGGACGATCTCTCCGCTGCTGTCGACCAGGAGGGCCGCGGCAGTGCCGTCGGGTGCGCCGAGGTTGAGGCCGCTGCGGAGCTCGCCGGTCGGGTCGCGGAGCGCGCTGACCACCTTGCCCGGAGCCTGCGGGACGGCGCCGGTCGCCGGCGCGGCACCGGTCTGGCCGGGAGCGGCTCCGGCGACCACGGTCACGACGGTGATCCCGGGCTTGACGGCCGCAGCGGTGTCGGCAATCAGCTGTGCACAGTCGCAACCGTCCGTGAGCAGGACAACAGCGGGCAATTGCCCCCGGATCGGGACAGTCTTGCCGTCGGTGCCGATCAGCTCGAGTGCGGGCAGCCGGTCGCCGCGGTCGTCGGTGGTGTTGGCGGTGCGCTGGGTCGCGGGCGAGCGGGACGGCCCGGGCCAGGCGGAGGCGAAGAGGCTGGCCACGGTCACGAGGACGGCCATCGAGATGATCAGAACGGGTGCGCGCAGGCTGGCGGCGCCGATGCGGCGCAGTGACCGCATGCCCGGACGGTCGGCGAACCGCTCCCACCGGGTCTTCTCCTGCGTCTGCCGCAGCTCTTCCCGGACGGCTGTGACCTCCTCGGACAACTCCGAGAGGTCGTCCGGGATGACGATGACGCCCCACTCCTCGGGGAAGTCGGGCAGGCCGTCAGGGGAGCCGCCATCGGGCGGCCAGTTGCCGCCGTTGTCGCTCAAACTGCCCACGATTCACCCTCCCCCCTGCCGACGAGTGTTGCCTGGCCGGGGACCTGCGTCCAGCCTCCCCCACGCAAGGGTCCGACCGCCAGTGGTGAGCCCTTCCGGTCCCTAGCGATAAGCTTGACCTCGCAAAGGCTCCAGGTCCGGAATTTCCGACTCGCTGGGTCGAGTGGTTACGGCGTGGTCACCCTGAGTCACTGAGGCAGGTCTTCGCCCGCATGTCAAGCGGTAGAAAGACGGCTCACAGGCCCTCTGAGCTGCACTAACAGTCACGGCCAGGGTGGGACATCGCTGCCTGAGCGTGTTACCCTAGACACAGCGAAAGGGGTTTCGAACCTATGGTTTTCAGTGTCGGCGAGACCGTTGTTTACCCCCACCACGGGGCCGCACTCATCGAGGCAATCGAGACTAGAACTATCAAGGGCGTGGAAAAGAAGTACCTCGTCCTGCGGGTTGCCCAAGGCGACCTGACGGTCCGAGTGCCCGCTGAGAACGCCGAGATCGTCGGCGTGCGCGAAGTGGTCGGCGAGGAAGGCCTGGGTAAGGTCTTCGACGTCCTCCGCGCGCCGCACACCGAGGAGCCGACCAACTGGTCGCGGCGTTACAAGGCCAATCTCGAGAAGCTCGCCTCCGGTAACCCGCTCAAGGTTGCCGAGGTTGTTCGTGACCTCTGGCGTCGCGAGCGTGAGCGTGGTCTCTCGGCCGGGGAGAAGCGCATGCTCGCCAAGGCCCGCGACATCCTCGTCGGTGAGGTGGCCCTCGCCGAGAAGAGCACCAAGGACGAGGCGGAAGTTCTCCTCGACAAGGTCCTCACCGAGGCGTGACGTTCCACCACCTCTGCTCCACCCCCACATGTTCGACATGCTGAACAGGACCGCGACGTGACCGCGCAGCTCAATGCTCGCGGTGACGTCGCGGTCCTTGTTCCGGCTGCGGGTGCCGGCCTGCGTCTCGGTCCGGGCGGTCCCAAGGCCCTGCGCCTGCTCTCCGGCGAGCCGCTTCTGGTGCACGCCGTCCGCCGTGTTGCGGCGGCTCCTTCCGTTCGTCTGATCGTCGTCGCCGCGCCCGCCGCGGAGGTCGAGGCTGTCCGTGCTCTGCTGGCCCCGGTCGCGCCCGTGACCGTGGTGGCCGGTGGTGCCGAGCGGCAGCACTCCGTAGCCGCGGCGCTCGCGATCGTTCCCGCGGACGTCGGCATCGTGCTCGTGCACGACGCCGCCCGCGCGCTCACCCCACCCGAGCTGGTCGAGTCGGTCGCCGCGGCGGTCCGGGCCGGGCACCCGGCGGTGATCCCGGCGCTGCCCGTCGTCGACACGATCAAAGAGGTCGGTCCGGCCGAGGTGGTGCTCGGGACGGTCGACCGGTCATTGCTGCGCAGCGTGCAGACGCCTCAGGGCTTCCGGCACGACGTGCTGGCGGCCGCGCACGCCGCCGGGCTCGAGGCGCACACCGACGACGCCGGGATGGTGGAAAAAGCCGGTGTGCCGGTCACGTGTGTGCCGGGCTCGGAGCTCGCCCTGAAGATCACGCGTCCGCTGGACCTGGTGATCGCGGAGGCACTCCTCCACGTAACCTGACGCGGTGAGCACACTGAGTCAGCGAGTCGGCATCGGCACGGACGTGCACGCCTTCGACCCGAGCCGGGTGTGCTGGGTGGCCGGCCTCATGTGGCCGGGTGAGTCCGGGCTGGCCGGGCACTCCGACGCCGACGTGGCCGCGCATGCCGCCTGCGACGCGATGCTGAGCGCGGCGGGGCTCGGTGACCTCGGTAGCAACTTCGGCACCGCGGAGCCCGAGTGGGCGGGCGCGGCGGGGGTAACACTGCTGGCCGAGACCGTACGCCGGCTGCGCGAGCACGGCTTTGCGGTGGGGAACGTGTCGATCCAGGTCATCGGGAACCGCCCCAAGATCGGTAAGCGGCGTGAGGAAGCGCAGCAGGTGCTCTCCGAGGCGGTCGGCGCCCCGGTGACGGTGGCCGGTACGACCACGGACGGGCTCGGGCTCACCGGACGGGGTGAAGGACTCGCGGCCGTCGCCACCGCCCTCATCTACCAGGAAGGATCGGAGTCATGACAACTGCGCTGCCCGACAAGGTCCGCAAGCTGCTCGACGGCCCCACGTTTGTCGTCGTGACCACCGTGAACGCGGACGGCAGCCCGCAGTCCACCGTCGTGTGGGTCAAGCGGGACGGCGACGACATCCTCTTCTCCACCGTTCGCGGTCGGAAGAAGACGCGGAACATGGAGCGGGACCCCCGGATCTCGATCTGTGCGTACGACCCGGAGCAGCCGTACTCGTACTTCACCGTGGACGGGTCGGTGGCGCTGGTGGAGGAGGGCGGCAAGGAGTTGATCAACGAGCTGAGCCTGAAGTACGACGGCCAGCCGTACACGTTCGACCCGCCGGAAGCGGTGCGGGTCGTCTGCCGGCTCACCCCGCGCAAGGTGATCTCGCAGTAGACGACCTACGCTCGACGGGTGTCGACTGAGCCCACCTCACAGTCCGAGCCGGAGACGACCCCCGAGGAGTACCGGCAGCGGGCCCTCCTGATGGCTGATCTCGGCCGCTACGACGAGGCGGTGGGTGAGATCGCGGCCGGTCTGGCCGTCGCGCCGGACGAGCCGGGACTGCTGAGCACACTGGCTCGCGTCCACGTGATCGCCGAGCAGCCGGTCGATGCGCTTGCGGCCGCCGACCGGGCCGTGGCGGCCGCGCCGGGGACGATCGGTCCCCTGGTGGTCCGCGCGATGGCCCTCTCGGACGACCGGCGCTATTCGGAAGCGGCCCAGGTGGCGCATTCGATCCTGACCACCTGGCCCGAGGACGCGTACGCGCAACGGACCGGCGCCGCTCTGCTCAGCGAGTCCCGCAACGGCCAGGACGCGCTCAACGCCGCCTGGGCCGGTGTACGGCTGACACCCGCCGACGCCGAGGCGCACCTGGTGCTGGCCGTTGTCGCCGCCCGGCTGCGGCTTTTCGAGCTGGCGCAGCGTGCCTACGGCGAGGCCCTCGACCTCGACTCCGCGATCGCCGATGCCCAGCGTGATGTCGGTGTTGTCCGGCTGGAGCGGCGGCGCTGGGCGCTGGCCCTGGAGAACCTGGCCGACGCGGAGATCCAGGTGCCCGAGCCGGTGGCACCGCCAACACCGGTCGCCGACGTGAGCCGCCCGGCCCGGTCGGTGCTGGACCGCTCGGCCTCGACCGTCGAGACCTTCCGGCAGGCCGTCCTCTACGGCAGCAACGGCGTGCTGATCGCTGCCGTTCTCGCCGCGGTGATGACGCTGGCCAGTTCGGGTGTGGCCCGCATGTGGGCCGGCGTCATCGGTGTGGTGGTGCTCGTGGCCCTCGGCGTCTGGCTGTCCCGGTCCCTGCACGAGCCGGTGGCCGCCGCCCTGCGCCGGCTCCCGCGCCGGCTCTCCTTCGCCTGTTACGCGACCGCCGTGGCTCCGCTCGGACTGCTCGGCTTTGCACTGATCGGCGGTGTTGTCCCGCTGATCCTCGCGATGGTGGTCGCGGCGGTGGCCGAGCTGGTGGTCCTCACGCAGCGGTCGTGACGGTGAGCGGTATCGCCGGGGCCGGTTCGGCGGCGGCGAGTGCCGCGCGAAGGTGTCGTTCGGCGCCCTCGGTCAGGCCGAGGGCGTCCAGGGCCAGCAGGGCCGCACCGACGGCCGGTGGGGTGTCGAGGACGCTGATCTCCACGAGGGGTGCCTGGGCCCGGGCTCCCGCAACGATCTGATCGTGCAGCTGCGGGTGCCGGGCCCGGAGGACACCACCACCCAGGACCAGGGCGTGGCGGGAGTCGAGCAGGTCCAGCCGGGTGGCCGCAACGCGGTGCTGGCCCAGGATCTCGTCGACCTGGCGGCTGATCAGTCCGGAGGCCACCGGGTCGCCCGTGGCTGCCACCTCGAAGAGCAGCGGGGTGAGCTCGCGGACGCGGACCAAGTCGAGGTCGCCCAGGTGCAGGGCGATGCTGACGTCCTCCACCGTGGGGCAGCCGAAGTGGCCGGCCACCGCGGCTGACAGTGCGGTGGGATCACCGCGGCCGTCCTCGCCGCGGGCTGCGAGCCGCAATGTGTGCTCGGCCAGGTCGTGGCCGCCACCCCAGTCACCGGAGATCGGTCCCAGCGCGACGAAGCGGGCGGTGCGGCCGTCGGCCGTACGGCCTGCGCAGTTGTTGCCGGCGCCGCACACGACAGCGACCGCGTCGGGCAGTGAGGTGCCCGCGCGCAGCAGGGCGAAGCAGTCGTTGTCCACGATGGTCCTGGCGGCCCAGGACTGACCGTCGATGGCCTGGTGCAGCCGTTGCACCTCGACGGGCAGGTCGGCGCCGGCCAGGTACGCCGCGACCACGTCGATCCCCGTGCTCGCGGGCAGGCCGGCGTCGGCGCGTACGGCGGTGATCAGGGTGTGCAGGACCGAGATGGTGCCGGGCAGACCGATGTTGTGGGGTGAGCTCGTCGGGCCGCGGACGAAGCCCAGGACCTCGCCTTCCGTCGTACCGAGAATGACGTCTGTTTTGGAATTGCCGCCGTCGACGGCCAGGAAGAGCGCTCTCATCGCGCCCATGCCAGGTGCTGCGCACCGGCGGCGAGCAGCTTGTCGGTCAGGGCGTCCGCATAGTCGTGCTGGCCGATCAGGGGGTGCGCCAGCAGGGCCCGGTAGACCCGGTGGCGGCCGCCGCGGACCGCCGCGCCCAGCGCCAGTTCCTCGTACCCGGAGACGTGCGCGACCAGACCGGCCAGGTCGGGAGCCAGGGGGTTGACCGGGAGGGGCGTGGGACCGCTCAGGCCGGCCCGGGCGGAGACCTCGATGACCGCGTGGTCGGCCAGGAAGGGCAGCGTGCCGTTGTTGCGGACGTTGACCGAGTGGACACCGTCCGGGTCGAGTCCGTGCAGGGCGGCGATCAGGCCGACGGCCGCCTCGGAGTAGTAGGCGCCGCCACGTTCGCCGAGGAGGGCCGGTTTTTCGGTCAGGGCGGGATCGCGGTACATCTCGAGCAACGTGGCCTCGATCTCCGCGACACGCTGCCCACGGGTCTGTGCACCCTGCGAGTCGCGGACGTGGCGATCGTGGGCGTAGAAGTAGCTCAGGTAGTACGACGGGACGTTGCCGAGGGCCGTCAGCACCTCCGGGTCGAGATCCACCTCGGCGGCGAGCTCGGCGAGATGGTTCTCGATCAGCGCGGGCAGGCGGTCGACACCGTCCACATAGGCGGCCCGTTCCCAGGTCAGGTGGTTGAGCCCGACGTGGTCGAGGACCACCGCCGACGGCTCGACGTCGAGCATCCGGGCGAAGCGGCGCTGGAAGCCGATCGCCACGTTGCACAGCCCGACCGCCTTGTGGCCCTCGTCGAGCAGCGCACGCGTGACGATGCCGACGGGGTTGGTGAAGTCCACGATCCACGCGTCCGGCTTGGCGCGGGCGCGGACGCGCGCGGCCACGTCGAGCACCACCGGGACCGTACGCAGGGCCTTCGCCAGCCCGCCGGCCCCGGTGGTCTCCTGGCCGACGCAGCCGCAGTCCAGCGGGAAGGTCTCGTCGCTGATCCGGGCCGTCTGCCCGCCGACCCGCAACTGGATCACGGCCACGTCGGCGTCGGTGACCCCGGCGTCGAGGTCGGTCGTCCAGGTGACCTTCCCGGGGTGCCCGTAGTGCTGGAAGATCCGGGCGGAGAAGGCGCCGACGATGTCGAGGCGTTCCTGCGCGGGATCGATCAGCACCAGCTCCGACACCATGGAACCCAGCCGGGCGAACCCGTCCACCAGCTCCGGCGTGTACGTCGACCCGCCGCCGACAACAGCGATCTTCACCCTTTGACCCCCGTGAGTGTGACGCCCTGGACAAATGCCTTCTGGGCGAAGAAGAACACGACGACGATCGGGACCATGGCCAGCACCGTGGCGGCGGTGACGAGGTTCCAGTCGACGTGATGGACACCGTGGAACGAGGCGAGACCGAGGGACAGCGTCCACGAGTTCTCGTTCTCGCTCGTGTAGAGCAGCGGCCCGTAGTAGTCGTTCCAGGCGTAGAAGAACTGGAACAGGGCGGCGGCCGCGATGCCCGGGCGGGCCATCGGCAGCACGACCCGCAGCAGTGTTTTCCACTCGCCGCAGCCGTCGACGCGGGCGGCGTCGAGGTATTCCGACGGGATCGTGAGCAGGAACTGCCGCATCAGGAAGATGCAGAACGCGTCGCCGAAGAGCATAGGGATGATCAGCGGGGCGAGCGAGCCGGTGAGGCCGTACCGGGCCCACATCAGGTAGAGCGGGACCGTCACCACCTGCGGCGGCAGCATCATGACGCAGATGATCGTCAGGAACATGACGTTGCGGCCGCGGAACTTGAGCTTGGCCAGCGCGTACGCGGCCGGCACGCTCGACAGCAGCATCAGCACGGTCGCCGAGACCGCGTAGATGACGGTGTTGAGCAGATAACGCGGCAGCGGGGTGACCTCGAAGACGCGGACGTAGTTCTCGAAGTGCCACGTGTTGGGCCAGTAGTCGCTGGTCAGGGCCTGGTCGCTGGTCATCACCGAGAGCAGGAGCAGGTAGACCACCGGCGCGATGAACATGATGGACAGTGCGATGGCGATGCTGTGCTTGGCGATCCAGGCGAGCCGCACCTGGCGGCGGGCCCGGCGGACGTCCGGGGACACCGCCGGCGCGGGACGCTCGAGAACGGCGGTCATTGTTCCTCCCCGGAGAAGGCCTTGGCCCGGCGCAGCAGGATGACCGTCACGGCGAAGGCGACCACGAACAGCGCGATCGCCATCGCGTTGGCGTAACCGAGCGCGTTGTAGCGGAACCCGACCGTGTAGAGCCACAGCGGATAGGTGAACGTGGAGCCTTCCGGGTAGCCGAACGACGACGAGATGCCGCCGCCGGTCACGGCCTGCCCGCTGGCCACCGAGCCGGCGACCGCCGCCTGGTCGAAGTATTGGAGCGTGTAGATGACGCCGGTGACCGCCGCGAAGAGGATCACCGGACGGATCGTCGGCAGGGTCACGTAGCGGAAGCGGTGCCAGGCGTTGGCGCCGTCGAGGCTGGCCGCCTCGTACAGGCTGACCGGGACACCCAGCACACCGGCCAGGAAGATGATCATCAGGTCGCCGATGCCCCAGAGGCCGAGCAGCACCAGCGACGGCTTCGACCACTCCGGCGAGTTGAACCAGAGCGGGCCCTCGATGCCGATGTGGTCGAGGAACGTGTTGACCGGACCGGTGCCGGGCTTGAGCAGGTAGACGAACGCGATGGTGGCTGCCACCGGTGGGGCGAGCGCCGGCAGATAGAAGATCGTCCGGAAGAAGCTCGCCCCCCGCTGGAACTGCGACAACAGCATCGACAGGCCGATCGCGCTGATGATGCGTACCGGCACGAAGACCGCGACCATCCACAGGGTGTTGCGGATCGACTGCATCAGCAGCGGGTCGTCGGCCATCCGCCGGTAGTTGTCGAGCCCGACCCACTGCGGCACGGTCAGCAGGTCGAACTTCGTGAAGGAGAAGTACACGGCGGAGATCAGCGGGTACAGGAAGAAGACCACGATGCCGATCAGCGCGGGGGCGAGGAAGGACCACGTGGTCAGCGTCCGGCGCAGCCGCACGGTCAGCCGCCCAGCGTCATCACGCTGTTGATCTGCTTGTCGGCGTCGGTCAGACCGGCGTCCAGATCCTTGATGTCACCGGACTGCCACTTCGTGACAAAAGTTCCGAAGGTCTCCTGGTACGCGGGACCCGACGCGGCCGGCGGCGAGGTCAGCGAGTTCGGGTTGGCGAAGATGTCCATGAACACCTTGAACTCGGGCTCGACCTGCAGACCCGGGTCGCTGAACGAACCCGTGGTGGTCGGCACGTTCTTCAGCGAGTTGGCCAGCTTGACGATCGTCTTGTCGTCGGTCGTCAGGTATTTGATGAGCTCCCAGGCCGCCTCGGGGTTCTTGGCGTTCTTCGAGATGCCCATGATGTTGCCGGTGACGTAACCCCCGCCGTACTTCGCCGGGTCGGCGGTCGGGATCGGCGCAACACCGTACTTCACGCCCGGCGCCTGGTCCTTCATGAACGCCAGCCGGTACTCGGCGTCGATGTTGATCGCCACCTGGCCCCTCTGGAACGCGTTGTCGGCGCTGAACTCCTCACCCAGGCTCGACCGGAACTTCTTGAGGTTGTCGTATCCGTACCAGTCGACCAGGTTCTTCTGCCAGGTCATCAGGGTCTTCCAGGCCGGGTCGGTGCCGACGGCCGACTTGCCGTCCGGGGTCAGCCACTTGGCGCCGACCGCGGGAGCCATGTGCGCGGCCGCGTTCTCGTAGAAGTCGAAGAGCGGCAGGAAGCCGACGGTCTTGAGCGAACCGTCCGGGTTCTTGACCGTGAGCTTCTTGGCGTCCTCGGTCAGCTCGTCGAGCGTCTTCGGCGGCCCCGCGATCCCGGCCTTGGCGAACAGGTCCTTGTTGTAGAAGATCCCGTACGCGTCCGCGAGGAACGGCATCGCGCAGCGCTTCCCGTCGAACTCCGTGTACGACCGGGTCGTGGCGTTGAGGCGGTTCAGGTCCACGTTGTCCCGCTTGATGTACGGCGCCAGGTCGACCCACGCGCCGGACGAGCAGAACTTGCCGACGATGTCCGTCGAGTACGACAGGCCGATGTCGGGACCGTTGCCGGCGCCGATCGCCTGCGTCATCTTCGAGTCGTCCTGCCCCGCCTTCACCGTCACCTTGATGTTCGGGTGCGTGCTGGTGAAGTCCTTGATCACCGTGTCGATCGCGGCGGCCTCGCGCTCGGTGAAGAAGTGCCACAACTCGACCGTGCCGGACACCTGCGTACCCGGGTCGGCGATCTTCTGTTCCTTGGGAGCGGGGGTGCAGGCGGCGGTGAGCAGCAGGGCGGCAGCGGCGGCGATCAACGATTTTTGGGCATGGGGTATCCGCTTGTTCACGGGAGGTGTCCTCTCAGAGGCGGTGCAGCAGGGGGATCAGGCTTGGTTGTCGCGGATCGAGGCGATGAGGGCCTCGCGGACGGCGGTCAGCCCGGCGTCCAGCGCGCCGAGCAGCACGGCGTCGTCGTCGATCGTGGTGACGGCGATGGTGCTCTCCAGCGGGGCGGCCCGGCGCAGGGCGCTGGTGACCGCGGCGAGCAGGGTCTGCCCGCCGGCCTGCGCGACCGGGCCCGCGAGGACGACGAGCGACGGGTCGAGCACGGCGATGACGGCGGCGAGACCGACCGAGATGCGGTCGGCCAGTTGGGTGATGAACTCCCCGGCCGCGTCCGGATCGGCTGCGGCAGCGAGGACGATCTCGTGCGGGGTGCGGCCGGTGACGCCGTGATCCTGCGCGAGCGCGACTATGGCCGCACCGCCGACCAGGTCCTGCAGGTCGACCTTGCGGTGAGTGGAATCCGGTGCGTAGAGCGGCATGTAGCCGATCTCACCGGCGCCGCCGCGGGCGCCGCGCATCAGCGTGCCGCCGATGTCGATGGCCAGACCGAGACCCTCCTGGCCCAGCCAGAGCAGGGCAAAACCGTCGGCGTCACGGCCCACACCGCGGCGGCGCTCGGCCACCGCGGCCAGGTTGACGTCGTTGTCGACACCGACGTGGGTGCCGAGCGCCTCCGCGATCTCGGGGACCAGTCCGGGCCGTCCGAAGCCGTGCACGTCGACGTGGCGGATCGTCTCGGCCTTGCTGTCGTACGAGCCGGCCACACCGATCTGCACGTGGCTGATGCGCTCGGCCGGGACGCCCGCCTCGGTACGCAGCGCGGCCACCACGTCGACCAGTGCCGTCTTCGGATCGGTCTGCAGGAAGTCGACCCGTGACTCGACGCGCGCCCGCACCGCTCCCGTGAGGTCGCACAGTGCGGCGACGACCGAAGGGGCACCACTGGCGCCGATGTCGCGGACGGACACCGCGGCGGCGTACGCTGCATCCGGGTTGGCCGCGTAGATCTCCGCGTTCGGCCCCGGGCGGCCGCTGTTGTAACCGACGACGTTCACCAGGCCCGCGTCGGTGAGCCGGCGCAGCACCTCGGAAATGGTCGGCGTGGACAGCTCGGTGAGCTTGCGCAGATCGGCCCGGGTGAGCATGCCCGGCTCGAGCAGGTGGGCGAGCGCAGCGCTCTCGTTCATGGCGCGCAGCAACTTGGACGATCCGGCCAGTCTCGGCACCGAGCCCCCTCGAGCAATTGGCAAACCAGCTAACAATTAGCTGGAACCTAGGTCCGCTCCGCTGCGCTGTCAATACTTCGTCGCGCTCCGTTCCCCGCGTGCAACAAGCCGCCGGTCCGAGCGCTGGTCAAACCCCGCCGTAGTGATCATTTCGGGATCAATCGACGGCTATTGATAAATCACTTTAACTGACCTAGCGTGACCACTCATCGCCTCGGCGACGGAACCCCCAACGTCCGTCATCGATGGCTTCACCCTGTGCGCCCACCCGCCTCACCCCCACTCGAGGAGCGCCATGACCATCCCCCGACTCCGCAAGAGAACCATCGCGTACGCGCTCGGCGGTGTACTGGTTCCCGCCGCAGCCGTCGCGTACGGCCTGATGCCGGCGAGCGCCGCGACGGCCGGTCCGATCAAGGGCCTCGGTGGCAAGTGTGTCGACATCGCCGCCGCCAGCAGCGCGAACGGCACAGCGGTGCAGCTCTACGACTGCAACAGCACGGGCGCCCAGAATTGGACCGTGGGCAACACCGACAACTCGATCAAGGCGCTGGGCAAGTGCCTCGACGTCGCCGCGGCCGGCACGGCCAACGGCACCAAGATCCAGATCTACGACTGCAATGGTACGGCCGCACAGAAGTGGACGCCGTCCAACGGCACGCTGGTCAACACGGGCTCCGGCAAGTGTCTCGACGCGACCGGCAACAGCTCGGCCAACGGCAACCAGCTCCAGATCTGGAGCTGCGGCACCGGCGCCAACCAGAAGTGGACGCTGCCCGGCGGCGGCACCACACCGACCACGTCACCGACGACGACCGCCCCGCCGTCCGGTGGTGTCAACCTCGACAACCCGGCGAAGAAGGACGTGGCGATGCAGATCGTCTCGGCCGCCGAGAACTCGTCGCTGAACTGGCGGGCGCAGTTCTCCTACATCGAGGACATCGGCGACGGGCGCGGGTACACCGCCGGCATCATCGGCTTCTGCTCCGGCACCGGCGACATGCTGGAGCTGGTCCAGGCGTACACGGCGACCAAGCCCGGCAACGTGCTGGCGAAGTACCTGCCGGCGCTGCGCAACGTCAACAACAGCGACTCCCACGCGGGCCTCGACCCGAACTACACCCGGGACTGGAAGACGGCCGCCGCCGACCCGGTCTTCCAGGCCGCGCAGGAATCCGAGCGTGACCGCGTCTACTTCAACCCGTCGGTGCGTGACGGCAAGTCCGACGGCGTCCGCGCCCTGGGCCAGTTCGCCTACTACGACGCCTCGGTCGTCCACGGTTACGAGGGCATGCGCTCGATTCGCAGCCGGGCGCTGCAGCGGGCCAAGCCCCCGTCGCAGGGTGGCAACGAGACCACCTGGCTGAACGCGTTCCTCGACGAGCGTGTCATCGAGATGAAGAAGGAAGCCGCACACGACGACGTCACCCGCATCGACACCGCCCAGCGCGTCTTCCTCCGCAACGGCAACCTCGACATGAACACACCGCTCGACTTCTCCATCTACGGAGACTCGTACCACATCGGCTGATCCAGCCGTCCGGGGAAGAGAGGGCGGGGAGCCACAAGCTCCCCGCCCTTTTCCCTTACCTGTTCCAGGTCCAGGCGTATGCGGTGTCTTCGACGGAAAGGGCGGCGTCGCAGAGGTCGAGCGGGCGGAAGGTGTCGACCATGACGGCGAGTTCGTCGAAGGACTCGGCGCCGATGGCTCGTTCGACGGCTCCGGGCTGGGGGCCGTGCGTGAAGCCGGACGGGTGCAGGGAGATCGAGCCCTGCTCGATGCCGGAGCCGCGGCGGGCCTCGTAGTTGCCGCCGGTGTAGAACATCATCTCGTCGGAGTCGACGTTGTGGTGGTTGTAGGGCACCGGGATCGCCAGCGGGTGGTAGTCGACCTTGCGGGGCACGAACGAGCAGACCACGAAGTTGGGGCCCTCGAACGTCTGGTGCACCGGCGGCGGCTGGTGGACGCGTCCGGTGATCGGTTCGAAGTCGTGCACCGAGAACGCCCACGGGTAGAGGCAGCCGTCCCAGCCGACGACGTCGAACGGGTGGTGCGCGTAGACATGCCGGGTCCAGCCCGCCCGATGCTTGACGTAGACCTCGACGTCCTCACCCTCGGCCTGCAGCGGCGCGTCCGGGCCGCGAACGTCGCGCTCGCAGTACGGGGAGTGCTCGAGGAACTGACCGCGCACCGACAGATAGCGCTTGGGCGGGCCGATGTGGCCGTTCGCCTCGATGGTCAGCATCCGGACCTGGCCGTCCGGGACGATCCGGTGGACCACCGAGGTCGGAATGATCACGTAGTCGCCGGCACCGACCCGCAGCGACCCGAAGGTCGTCTCGACGGTCGCCGAGCCGTCCTCGACGTAAAGGCACTCGTCGCCGACCGCGTCCCGGTAGAGCGGCGACGGCCGGTCCGCGACCACGTACCCGATGCGGACGTCGGCGTTGGCCAGCAGCGGCCGGCGGCCCAGCACGGCGTCACCCGGGCCGGCGTCGAGCTTGTGGGTGCGCAGGTGCCGCGGCTTCAACGGCAGGTTCGGCGCCCGGGCGAAGGCCGGTGGTTCGTAGACCTCGGCCGCGGAGATCGCCGTGGGGGCGTACCGGTGATAAAGCAGGGAAGAGTCGGAGGAGAAGCCCTCCTGGCCCATCAACTCCTCCGCGTAGAGTCCGCCGTCCGGACGGCGGAACTGGGTGTGCCGCTTACGAGGGATCTCCCCGATGCTGCGGTAGTACGGCATCGTTGCCACCACCCCTAGAAAACTGACATTACGGACGGTGTTGTCCGGCTCTCGAAGCGTCCATTAGGTTCAGTATTCGTGTCAACGCTGGTGCCGCCGCTGTTTGCAGGACTCGTCGATGACGCGTCCCTGCTGCCGCCGGGCATCGTCGGGTTCCGCGAGGTCCTCGAGGCGCACGCCAAGCACCGCGACTCCTGGTACGAGCCTCTCGTCGGCGCTCTGCTCGTACCCTCGTCGTTGGTTGATCTTGATCTGTCTCCGCGTGGCCTGGCCGTCGGCGTCGTGAACGACGCCGCGATCAGCGCCCTGCCGGCCGTGGTCGCCAAGCTCAGGGCCGCCGGCGCCGTCGTGGGCCAGGTCGAAGCGGCCGTCGCCCGCCGCGGTGAGGACCCGCAGCCCGGCCTGGCAGCCCTGCGCGAGCTGGCCGCGGACCAGACCGACCTCGACGTGTACGCCGAGATCCCGCTGAGCTGGGGTCTGCTGGCCGGGCTCGACACCGTGGCCGGACTGCGGGCCGACGGGCTGCGGATCGCGCCGAAGTTCCGGGTCGGCGGGCTCGCTGCGGAGCTGTTCCCGACGCCTGTCGAGCTGGCCGCGGTCATCTGCGCCTGCCGGGACCGCGACCTGCCGTTCAAGCTCGCCGCCGGGATCCGCCACGCGCTGCGGCACACCGACCCCGAGACTGGATTCACCCACCATGGCTTCCTGAACGTCCTGGTCGGGTCGGCGGTGGCGGCCGAGGGCGGTGAGGTGGCCGAGGTGGCCGAGGCGCTCGGCGCGACACACCCGGTGCCGCTGGTCGAGCCGGTGCGCTCCCGGCGGGACCAGCCGCGGCCGCTGTGGGTGGGGTTCGGTGCAGGCAACGTGCTGGAGCCGCTGACGGAGCTGATCCGTCTCGGCCTGATCAACGGCGGCTACGAGTGACCCTCTTCGACCTGCGCAACCTCCCCTACGCCGTCTTCAGCAGGCCCGACGGGGTGCGGCGCATCGGCGTACGGCTGGGTGACGCCGTGCTCGACCTGTCCGCGGCCGAATCGTCGGAATTGATCCTGGCCGGTGGTGCGCTGTGCCGTTCTTCGCTCAATGTGCTGATGGCGCTCGGGCGTCCGCAGTGGACGGCGATCCGCGCCCGGATCGTCGAGCTGGCCCCGACGCTGCCCGCGATCCCGCTGACCGAGGTCGAGCTGCACCTGCCGTTCGACGTGGCCGACTACACCGACTTCTACTCGTCCGAGCACCACGCGACGAACGTCGGCCGGATCCTGCGCCCGGAACGGCCCGGCCTCCAGCCCAACTGGAAACACCTGCCGATCGGCTACCACGGCCGCTCCGCCACGGTCGTCGTCTCGGGTACGCCCGTCGAGCGACCCTCGGGCCAGCTCGGACCCGGTGTTTTCGGCCCGACCGAACGCCTCGACGTCGAGGCCGAGGTCGGCTTTGTCGTCGGCGTTCCCGGCCGCCGCATCAGCACCGAGGATTTCGCCGACCACGTCTTCGGGGTCGTCCTGGTCAACGACTGGTCGGCCCGCGACATCCAGGCCTTCGAATATCAGCCGCTCGGGCCCTTCCTGGCCAAGTCGTTCGCCACCTCCGTGTCGCCGTGGGTCGTTCCCCTCGAGGCCCTGACCGGCGCGTTTGTGCCGCCCGTGGCTCAGGACCCCGTCCCGGCCGGCTATCTCACCCCGCCCGGCAACGGACTCGACCTGTCCCTGTCCGTCGAGTGGAACGGCACCGAGGTCAGCACCCCGCCGTTCGCCCAGATGTACTGGACACCCGCCCAGCAACTCGCCCACCTGACCGTCAACGGCGCCAGCGTCCGCACCGGCGACCTCTACGCCTCCGGGACGGTCTCCGGGACTACCCGCGGCGAGGCCGGCTCGTTCCTCGAACTCACCTGGAACGGCACCGAGCCGGTCAAGCTCGACGACGGCTCCACGCGAGGCTTCCTCCAGGACGGCGACACCGTCACGATCGGCGCCACCGCGCCCGGAACGGACGGCGCCCCGATCGGGCTCGGCGCGGTAACCGGAACCGTCTGTCGCTGACGGACAACTCCCCGTACCTTGTAGGCGGGAGGTCACGCTATGTCCACGGTCGCAGTGACACGGCTGGTCGAGGCACCGGTCGCTGCCGTGTGGCGTGTCTTCACCGACCTGCCCAGCCGGTGCGCCTGGCTGTCGACGGTCACCGAGGTCGAGATGCTCACCTCCGGGCCGTTCCGCGCGGGCACGGTCTGGCGGGAGACCCGCACGATGGCCGACGGCGGTGAGATCACCGAGGAGTTCCACGTCGAGGAGTGCGCGATCCCCGAACGCTTCGTCGTGGCTTCCCCCGGGATCGGCGCCGAATACCGCATGACCTACACCTTCGTCCCCATCATCGAGGGCCGGCACCGCGGCGGCACGATGGTCACGGTCGTGCAGGACGGCAGCCCCACAGCCCCGGCGGGCCGGTTCCTGGCCCTGGTCTTCGGCGGGCTCGCCGCGCGTACGGTCGAGGGCGCCCTCCGGCGTGACCTGGACGACCTCGCCGCTGCCGCCTGACCTATCGTCGCTGGGTGACCCTTCCCCGTGCCCTCGCCGCGCTCCTCGTGCTCGCCGCCGCGGGACTGATCGGGTGGCGGGTGCTGGCGCCGGCCGAGGTGATCGAAGAGGCCGTCGAGCCCTACCCGGTCGCCGTGACGCTCCCGGCGGGAGTCACCGGGAAAACAACGATGGCGCCGCTGATCGTCGACGGGCGGATCCGGGTCTACGCCGGTACGCGGCTGGTCAAGGCCGATGCGCCGGTCGAGGCGAAGACGATGTACACGCCGCTGTGGTCGTACCGGCGCTGGCCCGCCCGGCTGGCGGGGGTGGTCGCCGTCGGCACCACGGTGGTCAGCCGATGGTCGGACGGGCGGCTGGTGGCGCTCGACGGGCGCACCGGGAAAGTGGTCTGGCGGGCCGACGGTCCTCCGGCCGACGGTTTTGCCGGACGCACCGGGTCGGCGGCGGTGTGGGCGCCCGCCGGAATGCACGTCGCCGGGACAAGTGTGCTGGTCAGCGACGGCAAGCAGGTGACCGCCCGGGCGGTGGAGGACGGCCGGGAGCGCTGGTCGACCACCCTGCCGCCGGGCTGCACGGACGGCTTCGTGACCGCCGGTGGCCGGTACGTGTGCGGCGCCGGCGCGTGGGACGTGATCTCGGGTAACGAGGTGCGCGGCTGGCCGGCCGGGCCGTCGACCGCGATGAGTTGCGACGTGGCGCGCTCGGCGTGCGCCGGGCTGCGGGACGCGTCCGGACAGGTGTGGCTGACCGGTGGCCGACGGCCTGTCCCGGCTCCCGGCTCCGCCGTTGCCGGTGATCTTGCGCTGACGGTGTCGGGTGGTGCCGTGATCGCTTCGCGTGCGGGACGTGAGGTGTGGCGGTGGGCGGGAACAGCGCAGGTCCTGGGCGTTCGCGCGGGCAAGGTGGTGCTGCTCGCCGGCAACCAGCTGGTCGTACTGGACGCCGCGACGGGTGCTGCACGGGCGACGTTCCCGCTTTTCGTGGCGAACGAGCGGGTCGAGGCGTGGCAGCCCGACGGCTGGCAACTGACCGACGGATACGTGGCGATCCAGCGCGTGCGGCCGGGCACGTCGGAGTTCTACACAACGGACCCGGTCGTTATCGCCGCCCTCTGACCCTCCCGGCCCCGGCCTGGTCCCGGCCCCGGCTCTGGCCCCGGCTCTGGCCCCGGCTCTGGCCCCGGCTCTGGCCCTGGCCCTGGCCCTGGCCCTGGCCCTGGCCCTGGCCCCGGCCCCGGCCCCGGCCCCGGCCCTGGCCCTGGCCCTGGCCCCGGCTCTGGCCCCGGCCCTGGCCCTGGCCCTGGCCCCGGCTCTGGCTCTGGCCCCGGCCTGGTCCCGGTCCCGGCCCCGGCACGGCCCCGGCCCGCCCTCGGCACGGCCCCGGCCCCGGCCCTGGCCCCGGCCCGGGCACGGCCCCGGCCCCCGGCCCCGGGCACGGCCCTGGCCCCGGCCGCCTTCGCCTCAGGTCAGGCGGGCCAGCAGGGCCGTCCAGGCCTCCTCGGCTGCGCCGACGATCGGGCCGTTGTCGCCCAGCAGGGCCGGTAGGACCGGTGGGGGTGTTGCGCGGCGGAAACTCATCAGGCCGGCCTCGTAGGCCGCCAGGAGCTGGGCGGGTGCGGCGGCCAGCAGATCGACGCCCAGCCCGCCGAGGGTCACCAGGTCGGCGTCCAGGCCGTTGACCAGGCCCGCGATGCCCCGGCCCAGGGCGGTGGCCACGGTTGCCGCCGCGGCCGCCGGCTCGGGGTTCGGGTCGGTGATGATGCGCCGCGCGTACGTGACGGGGTCCGGGGGTGTCTCGTGGCCGAGCAGGCGGGCCAGGGCCGAACCGTCCACTGCGGTGCCCCAGCAGCCGAACGCGCCGCACGGGCAGCGGACGGCCGGGTCGCCGAACGGCATGTGGCCGAACTCGCCGGACGCGCCCAGCGCGCCGATCAGCACCCGGCCGCCGTCCACGACCGCGCCGCCGAGGCCCGCCTCGATGCGCAGGTGCAGCGCCACCGCCGCGCCGACGGCGATCCCGCGCCGGGACTCGGCCGAGGCGGCCAGGGTAGCGTCGTTGCCCGCCACGAAGATCTCCGCGCGGGGCCAGGCCACGGCCAGGTCGACGTCCTGCCAGCCCAGCTGGCTCGCATCCAGCATCAGGTCGCGGGAGACCGTGCCCGGCACCGAGATGCCGATGCCACGGATCCGGTCGCGGTACTCGATGCGCAGGCGGTGCACGGCCGCACCCAGCGCCGCGACCACCTCGTCGCCGCTCCGGCCCGCGAGCTCCTCGCCGGCGGTGGCGAGGATGCTGCCGCCCAGCTCGACCACGTCGACGCGCCAGGCCTCATGGGTGATCGAGGCGGCGGCGATCAGCGGTCCGCGCGGATGGGGGATCAGGGCGGTCGTCGGGCGTCCCCGGGCTCCGCTCGGTGCCGTCGGTCCCTCGGCCAGCAGCTCGGCCTGTCCCAGCCGGCCGACCAGCTCGGTGGTGGCGCCGGTGCCGACACCGATCAGCCGGGCCGCGTCGGCCCGGGTGACACCGGGCCGGGCGTGAACCACCCGCAGCAGCTCGGTTGCGCGCGTCGTCACAGCGATCCCCCTTCTTTTACTCTTTGCCAGAGCTTATTGTCTTGTGGTGAACCAGAACCACCGCGGCGCCCTCGTTGTCCTCGGCGCTTCCTGCTTCGTCTACGTCACCGCGGAGACCATCCCGGTCGGGCTGCTCCCGCAGATCGCCGACGGTCTGTCGGTCAGCGAGGCAGACGTCGGGCTGTTGCTGACCAGCTACGCCGTCGTGGCGGCGCTGACCACCATCCCGCTGACCGCGCTCACCATGCGGATCCCGCGGCATCTGCTCATCGCCGCGACCGTGGCGATATTTGCAATCTCCCAGCTCATCGCCGCTTTTGCGCCAACCTTCCTCATCCTCACTCTGTCGCGTCTGATCTGTGCGGTGGCACACGGCGTGTTCTGGTCCACGATCGCCCCGGTGGCCGCCCGTCTCGTGCCACCGGACCGGGCCGGACGAGCCACGGCACTGGTCTTCCTCGGCAACTCACTGGCGATCGTGCTCGGGGTGCCGCTCGGCACCGCCCTCGGCCAATGGCTGGGCTGGCGGGTCGCCCTGGCCGTCCTCGCCGTCCTCGGCGCGGCCTGCGTGGCGGCGCTGATGATCGTGCTCCCGAAACTGCCGGCACTGCCGCGGGATCTGGCCGTCCGGGCGGGTGCGCAACTCAAGGCCTCGGTGCAGATCATCCGCTCGGGCCCGGTCGCGGCGGTCTGCCTGATCACGGCGGTGCTCGTGATCGGACACTTCGCGGCCTACACCTACATCGCCCCCCTGGTACGCCGTGACGGCGGCCTGGAAGGCATCGGCCTGAGCGCTCTGCTGCTCGGCTACGGCGCCGCGGGCCTGCTCGGCAACTGGATCGTCAGCCGTTTTGTCGACCGCAAGCCCCGGACGTTGCTCACCATGCTGATCGGCATCATGGTCGTCTCGCTGGCGTTGCTGATCCCGGTGCTGGGCACGGCACCGACCGTGCTGGCCGCGCTGGCCTGGGGCGGCACCTTCACCGCGATCCCCGTGATCCTCCAAGCCGCGATCCTGCGCGTAGCACCCGACGCCCGTGACGCCGCCTCGGCGGTCTACGTGGTCGCCTTCCAGATCGGCATCGGCGGAGGCGCGCTGCTCGGTGAACGGTTTGTCCGGGCCGAGATGCTGGCCTGGCTGCCGGTCATCGCCGCCGTGCTCACCCTCGTGGCCGGTCTGACGGTCCTGACGGCCCGGCGAGCTTTCCCGTCTCACGTCCCACTCCCTTCGGCTGTTTGAGCGCCACCAGACCGGTCTCGTAGGCGACGATCACCAACTGCGCGCGGTCACGAGCGTGCAGCTTGGCCAGCAACCGGCTGACGTGCGTCTTGACCGTGGCCAGACTCAGCCCGAGACGGCCGGTGATCTCGGCGTTGGACAGGCCCTGGCCGACCAGCGACAGCACCTCTAGCTCGCGGTCGGTGACACCGTCGAGAGAGCCCAGAGGCCGGGCGACCGGCTCCGGCCGGCCGACGAAGTGGGCGATCAGCCGCCGGGTGACCGCGGGCGCCAGGAGAGCCTCGCCCGCGGCGACGGTCCGGATCGCCGCAAGCAGATCGTCGGGCTCGACATCCTTGAGCAGGAAACCACCGGCGCCGGCGCGCAGCGCCTGGAAGACGTACTCATCGATGTCGAACGTCGTCAGAATCAGAACCTTCGTAGCCGCTGTTGTCGGCGAGGTGCAGATCAGCCGGGTCGCCTCGATGCCGTCGAGGTCCGGCATGCGGATGTCCATGAGGACAACGTCGGGGTGGTCGCGCTCGGCTGCGGCGACCGCCTCCGCTCCCGTGCCCGCTTCTCCGACCACCACCAGATCCGGGGTCAGGTCGATCAGCAGCCGGAAGCTCGCCCGCAGCAGAGGCTGGTCGTCGGCGATCAGCACCCGGATCGGGTCTTCGGTGTGAGCACTCATGCTGTCTGCTCGTAGGGCAGCGTGGCTGAGACAGCGAACCCACCCTCGGCGCGAGGGCCGGCGGTCAGACTGCCGTGGTGCAACGCGACGCGCTCGCGCATGCCGGTCAGACCGGCACCGTCGACGGTCTGGGAGCGGGCCGGAGGACCGTCGTTGGCCACCTCGATCTGCAACTCGCCCGGTCCGCCGCGAATCTTGATACGGCACGTGGTCGGGCCCACGTGTTTGACCACATTGGTCAGCGACTCCTGCACGATGCGTACTGCTGCGAGCGCAATCCCGTCGGGCACGGTCCCACCGTTCTGAATGGTCAGGTCGACCTGGACACCGGCCTCGGCGGCGCGCTCGGCGAGTCGCGACAGCTCTTCCAGCGTGGGCGGTGGCGCGAAGTCTGCCTCCGTGCGCAGAGCTCCGACTGCGCGGCGCAACTCGGTCAGAGCGCCGCGGCTGGTCGACGCGATCACCCGCAGAGCCGCCGACGCCTCTTCCGGACGTTGCTCGGCCACATGGCTGCCGATGGAGGCTTTGACAGCGATGACGGTCAGGCTGTGCCCGACGATGTCGTGAATCTCGCGGGCGATGCGGAGGCGTTCGTCAATGACCGCCTGGGCGGTCGCTTGTGAGGTTGCCTGGGCCACACTCGCGCGCCGTTCGCGCAACGTCCAGCCGACCAGCCAGCAGGCACCCAGCGCGACGACGACAAATGCCACCTCGGCGCGACCAGGACCGGCCTTGGAGTTGCCGGCGATCAGCATCCCGGCCGTCGCGGTGGCGATCGAGCCGACAAGCACGACATAGCTGCGGCGACCGGAGACGCTCACGGCGACGGTGTAGACGGTGATGCCCGCGGCGGCCAGCGGGCCGGTGGAGGCGTAATCGGGAACCACGCCCAAGGAGAGCCAGACGCCGGCCGACACCAGCACCACCACCGCGACCACGACCGGCCAGATCCGGCGCACCGCAAGGGGCGCACCGAGGGTCACCCCGACCAGGACCGTGACCCAGGCGGGCTCGTGCACCCCGCCGGCGGGCGGCAGCGGAGACTCGGAGGCGGCATACCAGCAGAGGACGCCGACCGCCTCCGCGAGGAGGACGTCGAGCGCCCACCGCAGCGTGGGAACAGGTCGGATCAGCACGGATCCGACCCTAGCGGCGGCCGTCCGGCCGGGCGTCGTGCCCGAGACCGTCATACCCGAGGATGACTTCCAGAGTCCTGTACGGCGCCAGGAGGACCGACTCTGGCCTGACGACAGCAGCGGCATCTGCGGGGATCGTCCTCGGCATGACAGCTGCCCTCCGCGACGTGCGGATGATCTACGGCCCCGAGACCCGGCAGGTGCTCGCCCTCGATGATGTGACCGTGGAGTTCCCGCCCGGGACGTTCACCGCCGTGATGGGACCGTCCGGCTCCGGCAAGTCGACCCTGCTGCACTGTGCGGCGGGACTGGAACGCCCTACCGCCGGCTCGGTGACGATTGCAGGCACCGATCTCGGCGGGCTCACCGAGACCGCACTGACCCATCTGCGGCGCGAGCGGGTCGGCTTCGTCTTTCAAGCGTTCAATCTCGTCTCGTCGCTGACCGCGGCTCAGAATGTCGCGTTGCCGTTGCGTCTCGCCGGTCGCCGCCCGGCCCGGCAGGAGATTTCGGCCGCACTGGCTGCGGTCGGGCTGGCCGACCGGGCCCGGCATCGCCCGAGTGAGTTGTCCGGCGGCCAGCAGCAACGGGTCGCGATCGCCCGGGCACTGATCACCCGCCCGGCGGTCGTCTTTGCGGACGAGCCGACCGGGGCGCTCGACAACCGCAGCTCCAAGCAGGTTCTCGACCTGCTGAGAGCGCTGGTGGACGACCACGGGCAGACGGTGGTGATGGTGACCCACGACCCGGTGGCCGCGGCGTTCGCTGACCGGGTGCTCATGCTGGCCGACGGCCGGCTGGTCGACGAGCTCGAGGATGCCGATGCGGCGTCGATCGCGGCTCGGATGACGGCGTTGGAGCTGGCATGGTGAGCCGTGACCGGCTGGGGACGTTCGTCGCGGTGTGGCTCAGCACCGCGATCGTGGCGGCGACGCTGCTGTTGCTGACTTCCGCGCGTCCACGGGTGCCGGACAGGTTTGCCGGCCTCAGCGTGGTCGTGCAAAGCCCGGCAGCGAAGAACTCGCCGGGCTCGTTTCCTTCGAGCGTTCCGTGGTCCGCGGCGGACGTGGAGCAGTTGACCGCGAGACTACGGACGGTTCCCGGTGTCACCGGTGTGACGGTCGATCGGCCGTTCTACGCGCAGCCCGTCTCGGGCCCGGCCACGGGCAACGGCTGGGCCGGCGCCCACACGCCGTTGCTGGAGGGCCGGCCACCGACCGGAGACAAGGAAGTAGTGGTCGACAGAGCTTTCGGCGTGCCAGTGGGACAGGACATCACCTTGCTCACGGCGAGCGGTCCGGCACAGTGGCGCGTCACCGGGCACGTCGGCACTGCGGCGGTCTACGTCTCCGACGCTGTCGCCGCGCGGATGAGCCCGGGAGCGCGGGCAATCGGACTGCACGGCAACCCGGATCCCGGTGCTGTGCGGGCGATTGTCGGCGTTGCGGGACAGGTGTTGACCGGTGATGCCCGGGGCGCGCTGGAACCCCGCGCCGATGCCCGCACCCGGTGGATCGGCATGCAGGTCCTGTCCGCGATGGCCGGGCTGGCCGGCTTCGCCTGCGTGTTCCTGGTGGCGTCGACGTCAGCGTTCTCAGTCGACCAGCGGCGCCGCGAGATCGGCCTGCTTCGGGCAGTCGGTGCGACTCCACGGCAGGTCCGCTCCAGCTTGTACAGGTCGGCGCTGGTCGTAGGGGCGGTCGCTGCGGCAGCCGGCGTGGGCGTCGGTGCGCTGGCCGCGGTCCCGCTGTCCCGGCTGCTGGTCAGCGGCGGTTTTGAACCTCGGGGTTACAGCGTGCGCTGGGTGCCGTGGGCGTTGCTCGTAGCGTTCGCCGCCGGGCCAGTGGTCTCGCTGCTCGGGGTGGCCGCCTCAGCCCGCAGGGCGTCCCGGACAGGTCCGCTCGACGCATTGCGGGTCGCCGAGGTCGAGAGCCGCCCGATGTCTCGCGCCCGATGGTCTGCGGGGCTTGTCTTCGCAGTCCTCGGAGTTGTTGCCGGTGTCTACACCGCATCGGCGGCCGACGTCACGGAGATGGGACAGACCTCCTTGCTGGGCGCCATGGCGTTGGTGGTCGCAGTGACGCTGCTGGCGCCGGCCGTGATCCCGCTGCTGGTCAAGGTGCTGCTGCGGCCGCTGACCGGTGTGACTGCGATGCTCGTGCGGGAGAGTGCACTCACCGGCGTCCGTCGTACCGCGTCGACTGCCGCACCTGTGCTTCTCACGGTCGCGTTCGGAATCTTCGTGGGCGGCACGGTGCAGACCTCAACGGCGGCCTTCGCGGCCCGTCGCGGTGCTGCTGTGCCGGCTGGAGTGGTGCTTGTCCCGGACGGAACGCCGGGTCTGCACGATGCAGCCGCGCCGGATGCCCCGCTCCGGACCGAGCTCTACGTCGAGGGAGCCGCCGTGACCGCAGTCGGCACGTCGCCGGTGGAGCCCGGAAGTGTCCTGGTCTCCGGCTCCGCGGCGTCCCGATATGCCGGCACGGTGTCTGTGACCTATGCCGACGGGGTTCGTGAGGAACTGCGCATCGCGGGCACCGCCCCGCCAGGTCCGTTGACCGCTGACCTGTTCCTGTCGCGTGGGACGGTCCGGGCTCATGACTCTTCTGCACTGGCGACGGCGGCGTTCGTGCCGGGCGGCACACGCGCCGCGACCGGGGCGAAGGTCGTCTCGGCGGCCACGTACGCCCGGCAGGCTGACACCGAGGAAGATCGGTTGGTCTGGCTGTTCACGCTGCTGCTGCTCGGCGCCTCGGCCGGCGCGGGCGCCCTGGCCGTCGTGAACACCCTCCTCATGGCCACTCGTCACCGCGTCCGCGACTACCAGGTGCTGCGTCTGGCCGGCGCGGCGCCACGTCAGGTGGCGCTGACGGTCGCGTTGGAATCGGCGCTGGTCGTGGTGCTGGGCTCGGTGCTGGGCGGAGCGGCAGCACTGATGGCCCTGGTGGGCTCGGCCCGATCCCTCAGTGCCCAGATCGGCGAAACGGTCCCCGTGGTGGTGCCCTGGTCGATCGTCGTGCTTGTGGTCGGGGCCTGCCTGGTCCTGGCCGTGGCGGCCAGCGCGCTACCGGCTTGGAAGATCCGGGCGGTGGTCTGACGTGACAGACCAGATGCAACATGCAGATGACCTGGCGCTGGCGGTCATTCTGGTTGGCCGCCGTGGGCCGGATCCGGCCGGTCTTTCGGAGCGCCGGTGCTGTTCAGAAGCGACGGCCCGTGCGAGGCACGGACCGTCGCCAGGAAGCATCTGGTCCTCAGGAAGTGAGGGCCGACTCCGCGGCGGCCAGGAAGGCGTCGTTCTCTTCCGGGGTGCCGATCGTGACGCGGACGCCGTCGCCGGCAAACGGGCGGACGATCACGCCGCGCTGCTCACAGGCCGCGCCGAAGGGCACCGCGGCGTCGCCGAGAGGGAGCCAGACGAAGTTGGCCTGGCTCGACGGGACGTCCGGGAGGAACTTGTGAAGGGCCTCGGTGACACGTTCGCGCTCGCTGATGACCAGGGAGCAGCGGCGGATCACCTCGTCCTCGGCGTCGAGTGCCGCCAGCGCGGCGGCCTGAGCGACCAGGCTGGTCGAGAACGGCGTGAGCACCTTGCGGATCGCCGCTGCCACCTCGGGCTGGGCGACCAGGAAGCCGACGCGGAAGCCGGCCAGGCCCCAGGCCTTCGACATCGTGCGGAGGACCACCACGTTGGGGCGATCGCCGTAGGTCTTGAGGGCGTCCGGGACCTGCTCGTCCGTCACGAACTCGCGGTAGGCCTCGTCGAGCACCACCAGCACGTCCGACGGCACCTGCGACAGGAAACGGTCGAGCTCTTCCTTGCGGACGCTTGTGCCCGTCGGGTTGTTCGGATTGCAGACGATCACCAGGCGGGTCCGGTCGGTGATGGCGTCGGCCATGGCCTGCAGGTCGTGACCGTGGACCGGCGTGTTCGGCACGCGGACGCTGGTCGCGCCGACACCGGCGGAGATGATCGGGTACGCCTCGAAGGACCGCCACGAGTAGACGATCTCGTCGCCGGGCAGGCAGGTCGCCTTGGCCAGGTGTTCGGCCAGCGCCACCGAGCCGCAGCCGGTGACGATGCGGTCCGGGTCCACGCCGTAACGCTGCGCCAGGCGGTCGCGGAGGGCAACCACGCCCATGTCCGGGTAGCGGTGGGACTCGGTGACAGCCCGGGCCACGGCCTCGGCGACACCCGGCAGCGGGCCGAACGGGACCTCGTTGCTGGCCAGCTTGACCGCCTCGGCGATCCCCAGCTCGCGGGCCAGATCAGCCACGTTGCGTCCGGGCACGTACGCCGGCAGCGCGTCCAGGTCGGCGCGGGTCAGCCTGCTCATCTCTTTCCTCCGGTGGAATCGTCGGCGTGGTCGGGCGTCGTCGCCTGCGCCGGCTGCTCGGGCCGGCCGGGCGGCACCGCCACGACCACCGTCGCGGCCGACTTGTCGTGCAGCGCCTGGCGGAGTTTCTGGTCGAAGAGCACCGAGCCGGAGTCGACCAGCTGAGCCACGAAGCCCAGGCCGTAACAACTCCACAGCGGTGTCCACATGCCGAGGCGGGCCCAGCGCCGGAACGCCCGGCCGAAGCCCAGCTGGTCGGTGTTCTCCAGCTTCACGACCTTGACCTGGAGCAGCCGTTTGCCGAGGGTCTGACCGCTGTTGGCCAGGGCCGGCACCTCGTAGGCGAACCAGAGCGCCGTCGCTACCACGAGCATCGTGAGGATCAGGTAGCTGGAGCGGGCGGAGACCGGGTCCGGGGTGGCGAACGGGTCCGCCATCGTCGCGCGGAATACCGGCTCGACCTCGAGCCACCACTGGTAGGCCAGCCAGCCGTTGACCAGGACGTTCAGGATCAGCACGGCGACGATGTCGACGAGCCGCGCGACCAGGCGGCGGCCCAGACCGGCCAGTGGC
Organism: Amorphoplanes friuliensis DSM 7358; assembly: GCF_000494755.1. NCBI lineage: Bacteria > Bacillati > Actinomycetota > Actinomycetes > Micromonosporales > Micromonosporaceae > Actinoplanes > Actinoplanes friuliensis. The sequence continues at coordinate 8,968,768 of NC_022657.1, read as the reverse complement.
TGCCCGTGCGGACGGGCCTCGACCTGATAGGCGTAGGCGTGCGGAGCCCACCCGGGCGGCGGCTGCCAGCCCGCAGGCGGCTGCGTCCAACCGGCAGGCGGCGGTGCCCAGCCGGCAGGCGGCGGTGTCCCGCCGGGCGGCGTCCATCCGGGCGGTGGGGTCCATCCGGGCGGCGGCTGCCAGCCGGGGGGAGGCTGCTGCGAGCCGGCCGGGGGCTGCCCCGGTGAAGGCTGATGCCCGGGCGGTGGGGTCCAGCCGGGCGGTGGGGCCCAGCCGGGCGGTGGCGTCCAACCCTGCGGTGGGGTCCAACCCTGCGGTGGGGTCCAACCCTGCGGGGGCATCCCGCCCGGTGGGGGCTGCCACCCCGCGGGTGGCGGCGTCCAACCGGCAGGCGGTGGGGTCCACCCGGGCGGCGGCTGCGAGCCCGGCGGTGGCCCGGGAGACGCCCAGCCCGGAGGCTGAGCCGGCTGGACCGCAGCAGGACCGGAAGGCACGCCGGGAGCAGCGGGCGTCACGGGCGCGGCGGCAGGCTCTTCCTCCTCGGCGGGCGGGGGCCCGTCGGGCGGCGTCGCGTCGGCCGGGAGGGCCTTGCCCAGCCAGCCGTCGCCGTCCCACCAGCGCTGGGTCGACGGGTCGGCCGGGTCCTTGTACCAACCGGCAGGCAGCGAAGTCATGGCGCAACCTTTACCACGACGGTCTTGGCGACCTTGTCGTGCAGGGTCTGCTGGTAGGGCTTGTCCCACAGTTGCCAGAGGCCGTCGAGGTAGGTGAAGAACGGCACGATGATGCCGACCACGAACTCGATCAGGTAGCGCTTCGCCGCGATGCCGCGGGTCAGGACCGCGCCCGGCTCCAGCGGAACGACCTTGATCTTCATGAGCTTCTTGCCGACGGTCTGGCCGCTGCGGTACATCATCTCGACGTAGTAGACGTAGTAGGCCACGAACAGCAGCACGAAGAAGCCGAGTTCGAGCAGCAGGAACGGGATGAAGAACTCGGCGGGGTCGAAAGTCGGCGTGTACGACGGGTCCGCGGCCGAGGGGAAGTCCGGCATCACGTTGAACACGAAGATGAACATCACCGGCAGGAACACGACCGTGGCGATGCCTCCCACGATGGCGCCGTCGATGAGGTGTGACAGCAGCCGGATGCCGAAGTCGGCCAGGGGCCGTCCGTCGGGTGCCACCGGTACGGGCGGCGGCCGCCACCCGTACCCGGGCGGCGGCGGCCCGTAGTAAGCCGGCGCGGGACCGCCGGGCATCGGACCACCGAAGGCCGGCGCGGGACCGCCAGGCACCGGACCGCCGGGCATCGGACCACCGGGCATCGGACCACCGAAGGCCGGCGCAGGACCGCCAGGCATCGGACCACCGAACGGTGGGGCCTGGGGCGGCGGTCCGGCAGAAGCGGGACCGCTGGGCGGTGGGCTGCCGGGAGGCGGTCCGGCGGGCGCCGGGACGGGGACCGGCTCACTCACGGGCGGCCGGCCCACGTCAACGGCGTCGTCGTTCGGTTGTGTCACGGGGACAGTGTTACAGGTTTCCGCGCAGCTCTTGCTCCCGCTCGATCGCCTCGAACAGGGCCTTGAAGTTGCCCTTACCGAATCCGAGCGACCCGTGCCGCTCGATCAGCTCGAAGAAGACCGTCGGGCGGTCCTGGACCGGCTTGGTGAAGATCTGCAGGAGGTAGCCGTCCTCGTCCCGGTCGACCAGGATCGAGCGCTTCTTCAGTTCCTCGATCGGTACGCGCACCTGGCCGATCCTGGCTCGCAGCGAAGGGTCGTCGTAGTACGAGTCCGGCGTGTCGAGGAACTCCAGGCCGGCCGCGCGCATGGCGTCGACGCTGGACAGGATGTCGTTGGTGGCCACGGCGATGTGCTGGGCGCCGGGGCCGCCGTAGAACTCCAGGTACTCGTCGATCTGGGACTTGCGCTGGGAGACGGCCGGCTCGTTGAGCGGGAACTTGACCTTGCGGGTGCCGTCGGCCACGACCTTCGACATGAGCGCGGAGTAGTCGGTGGCGATGTCGTCGCCGATGAACTCGGCCATGTTGGTGAAGCCCATGACGCGGCCGTAGAAGGCGACCCACTCGTCCATCTTGCCGAGCTCGACGTTGCCGACCACGTGGTCGACGGCCTGGAAGTAACGCTTGGGCTGGAGGCCGGCGTCGATCGCGGGCTGCCGGTCGACGATCGGGCTGCGGGCCACGAAGCCGGGCAGGAACGGACCGTCGTACCTCGACCGGTCGATCAGCGTGTGGATCGTGTCGCCGTAGGTGGCGATCGCGGCGATGCGTACCGTGCCGTGCTCGTCGGTCAGGTCGTGAGGTTCGGTGACGGGTCGCGCGCCGGCGGAGACCGTGTGGGCGAACGCCTTGTCGACGTCCGGGACGTGCAGTGCGATGTCGTAGATGCCGTCGCTGTGCCGGGTGACGTGGTCGGCGCCGGGCGCACCGGCGTGCACCGCACCGGTGATCAGGAACCGGGCGGACCCGCTGACCAGCACATATTCGGCGTGGTCGCGGTAGCCGTTCTCCGGCCCGCGGTACGCCACACAGGTCATCCCGAAGGCGGTCGAGTAGTAGTGGGCCGCCTGCTTCGCGTTGCCCACGAGGAACTGGAGGTAGTCGACGCCCTTGACGGGGAAAACGTCGACGGTCTCTGTGGCGGTTTCCATCACCTGCGTCATGTCCAGAGGCTGGCCTCTCCCCGCCCGGTGGGCAATAGTGAGAATTCTGGCTGGTCAGTATGCGCATTCGGTAGAGTCCGGGAGCACCATGGCTGTACAAGATGTCCACCTCGACGCCCTCGACGGCAAGATGCTCGCGCTACTCGCCGAGGAGCCGCGGATCGGCGTGCTGGAGCTGTCCCGCCGGCTCGGCGTCGCCCGCGGCACGGTCCAGGCCCGGCTCGACAAGCTGACCGCCCGCGGCGCCATCCGCGGGTTCGGCCCGGACGTCTCGCCGGCGGTCATCGGCTACGGCGTGATGAGCTTCGTGACTCTCGAGATCAGCCAGCGGTACGGCCACACTGCCGTGACCGAGCACCTCACGGACATCCCGGAGGTCCTCGAGGCACACACGATCACCGGCAGTGGTGACCTGATGTGCCGGATCGTCGCCCGGTCGAACGCCGACCTGCAGCGGGTCATCGACCGGGTGCTCGCGTACGAGGGGATCGAGCGGGCGTCGACCATCATCGCGCTGGCCGAGCAGATCCCGTACCGGACGATGCCGCTGGTGAAAGCGGCAAGCCAGGCATAATCGCTCGACACGGGCTTTTCGGGCTGATCGTCGAGTTGTGCCGGTCTGGCTACCGTGTCGGCGTGGCTTCCGGCGGGTCGGCGAAGGGCTACGCGCTGGTCGGCGTCGTGGTCGTCATCGTCCTGGCCACGACCGGGGTGTGGAACCCGTTCCCCCAGATCTGGTCGTGGATCAACCAGAGCGACCCGATCGCCGAGGGGGTGGCCACCTGGCAGACGGCCATCGGCGGGTCACCGAAGAGCGTCACCATCAGCGGCGGCGCGATCGTCGTCGAGTACAGGACGTCCGTGGAGGCGTACGGGATCACGGCCGGGGTGAAGCTCTGGAAGTCGGACGCTGACTGGGCCGGCGTGGCCGGCGGTGACAGCGACGCGGTGGTGGTTGTCGGCCGGCTGCTGACCAAGGGTTACGAGGTGCTCGACCCGGCGACCGGCGCGGTCCGGCGCACGGACACCGAGGCCACGGCCGTCTGGACCTACGCCGACGCGGTGCTCGACCTGCGCTGTCCCAAGGCCGGGGAGTGCGAGCTGAGCGCGTGGGAGCCGCGCGGCAGCCGACCCATGTGGACGATCGCGACGCCGGGCATCGGTTTTGTGCTCGACGCCTCGAACCCCGACCTGCCCGACACGCAGCCGTTGACGTCGTCGCAGTTCGACGGGCGGGCGGCCGGGCCGCGGTCGTTGCCGAACCTCATCGGCCTCCCCGGCGACGGCAAGATCCAGGTTGTCGACACCGCGCAGGGCCGTGTGGTGCAGACGCGGACCCCGGCCCGTGACCAGCGGGTCACCGTGGTCGGCAGCCGGGTCCTGACCGTGACCGGCGTGGCCCGCGACGGCACCTGTTACTACAGCGTCATCGCCCACGACCCGCCCAGCGGTCACGCGGTGTGGCAGCGCGACGGTCTCAACCTGCGGACCGCCGACAACGGCTCGACCTGCAAGCAGGAGCGGGACCCGGCCGGCGGGTACGACGTGGTGCTCGGCGTCGACCCGGTCGGCCGCCAGGAGCTGATCGCCGCACACGACGGACGGGTCCTCTGGCACGGTGAAAAAGGGCAGACCGTGCTGGCCGTCAACGACGCGTACGCGCTCGTCCGCACCTCCGACCAGCGCACCCTCACGGCCCGCTCGTTCGGCCGCGGGAAGGTCAACTGGCGGCGGGGGATCAACCCGGGGGCGCAGGCCGCGCTGACGCCGTACGCCGCCGTGGTGGCCGAGACGAAGCCCGCGAAGGTGGTTGCGCTCAGCCCGCGCACGGGTGGTGTGCTGGCCGAGGCGCGTACCGATGCGAAGGTTTTTGCGGTCGGCCCGAGCGGCATGATCCTGGTCTCCGGACGGGACATGGCCTACGTCCCGTTCGCGGGTTCACCGGCACGGTGATCGAACCGGTATGTGGGCGTGACCCTGCTGGTTCGCACCTTGTGCAGGCGCTGGCCTAGGCTTGCCCGTCATGAGCAGAGCCGCCGCTTTCTCGTACTCGCCGCTGTTGCCGCAAGGTGACGACCTGACCGAGTACCGTCTGGTCTCGGACGAGGGTGTCGACGTGGTCAACGGTCCCGGCGGCCGCCGGTTCCTCACCGTCGACCCGAGCGTGCTGACGCTTCTCACTGCCGAGGCCATGCACGACATCGCGCATTTCCTGCGCCCGGCCCACCTGGCCCAGCTGCGGTCCATCATCGACGACCCGAAAGCTTCGCCGAACGACCGCTTTGTCGCCCTGGACCTGCTGCGCAACGCGAACATCGCGGCCGGCGGCGTCCTCCCCATGTGCCAGGACACCGGCACGGCGATCGTCATGGGCAAACGTGGCCGGCACGTCCTGACCGACGGCACCGACGAGGAAGCCATCGCGCAGGGCGTCTACCAGGCGTACACCCGGCTCAACCTGCGTTATTCGCAGCTGGCGCCGCTGACGATGTGGGACGAGCGCAACACCGGCTCCAACCTGCCCGCACAGATCGAGCTCTACGCCGAGGACCCGGGCGGTCAGCCCGACGCGTACAAGTTCCTCTTCATGGCCAAGGGCGGCGGCTCGGCCAACAAGTCGTACCTCTACCAGGAGACCAAGGCGCTGCTGAACCCCGCGCGCATGATGGAATTCCTGGACGAGAAGCTGCGCCTCATCGGCACGTCGGCCTGCCCGCCGTACCACCTGGCCGTGGTCATCGGCGGCACCAGCGCCGAGTACGCCCTGAAGACCGCCAAGCTGGCCAGCGCGAAATACCTCGACAACCTCCCCCGCGCCGGCTCGATGACCGCCCACGGCTTCCGCGACGTCGAACTCGAAGCCGCCGTCCTCGAACTGACCCGCGACTTCGGCATCGGCGCCCAGTTCGGCGGCCGCTACTTCTGCCACGACGTCCGCGTGATCCGCCTGCCCCGCCACGGCGCCTCCTGCCCGGTCGCGATCGCCGTCTCCTGCTCCGCCGACCGCCAGGCCGTAGCCAAGATCACCCCGTCGGGCGTCTGGCTCGAACGCCTCGAACCGGACCCGGCCCGCTACCTGCCCGACGTCACCGACGAGGGCCTGGAAACCGACGAGGTCGTCCGTGTCGACCTCAACCGGCCCATGTCCGAGATCCGCGACGAGCTCAGCAAATACCCGGTCAAGACCCGCCTCTCCCTCACCGGCCCCCTCGTCGTCGCCCGCGACATCGCCCACGCCAAAATCGCCGAACGCCTCGACGCCGGCGAACCGATGCCGCAATACCTCAAGGACCACGCGGTCTACTACGCCGGCCCGGCCAAAACCCCCGAGGGTTACGCCTCCGGCTCCTTCGGCCCGACCACCGCCGGCCGCATGGACGCCTACGTCGAAAAGTTCCAGGCCGCCGGCGGCTCCCTCGTCATGCTGGCCAAAGGCAACCGCTCCGGCCAGGTCACCCGCGCCTGCCAAAGCCACGGTGGCTTCTACCTCGGCTCCATCGGCGGCCCGGCCGCCCGCCTGGCCCAGGACTGCATCCGCCACGTCGAAGTCCTCGAATACCCCGAGCTCGGCATGGAAGCCGTCTGGAAGATCGAGGTCGAAGACTTCCCCGCCTTCATCGTCGTCGACGACAAGGGCAACGACTTCTTCGCCGAAGTCACCAAGCCGGTCCTCGGAATCGGTCGCCGCTGAACAGCAAAAACTTCATTGCCACGCCCGGTGCATGGCAATGACCGCCGCTCCCGCGGGGACCGGGCGCGGGGATCCAGTCGCTGGCGCTCCTGAACGGATCCCCGCACCCTGCCGGCTGCGTGATCGGCCGAGCCGGCTCAGCTCTCCGGGGTGGCCACCCCGAACTCGTAGGTCATGGGATTCGAGATGATGTCGCCGACGTGCTCGCGGACCGTCAGGGTGTGCCACCCGGTCTGCTCCGCCGTCGGGGTCCAGGTCAGGGTGGCCGTGCCGTCCGCCGCTGCCGGGATCGTGTGCTCCTGGCCGTCGTCCAGGCGCCAGGTGTAGGCCGTGACACCCTCGTAGGCGGGGCTGAAGCTGAACGTGCCGGCGATGCCTGGTCCGCCTGACGTCCCCCACTCCCGGTAGTCCGCGGACTGCACCGTCGGGGCGTGCCACCTCAGAATGAAGTCGGAGGAGGTCGCCTCCGACTCCAGTCCGTCTGCCGTCCGGCTGGTCACCTGGACGGTGATGTTCGAGTCGTCCCGCTCGGTCCAGGTCACCGTGGCCGTGCCGTCGGCGTCCGCCTGGACCACCTGCTCAGCGCGACCGTTGACCTTCCAGACGTACTCGGTGACGCCGGCCATACCCGGGTGGAACGTGAAGGTAACCTGCTCGCCGACCAGCGGCAGATCATCGCTGCCGTCCTCCGGGAAGTCGGGAGACGTCACCGTCGGCGCGGTAGGGACATGGATCCGGTAGTCGGTCCGGGTGGACAGCTGACCGGACGTGGTGCGGCTGATCACGTGGACCTCTGTCGTGCCGACCTGGTCCGGTGTCACGGTCACCGTCGCCGTGCCGTCCGTTCCCGCTGGGACCGTGGTCTTGTCGCCGTCGTTCAACCAGTAGGTGTACTCCGCCACGTCCGGCATGCGCGGGGCGAAAGTGAGCGACCGCGGCTCGAAGAGCTGCCCCTCAGGGTTGTGGTCGGTGACGATCGGTTCGGTCAATCTGACCTGGAACTCATAGGTCGTAACCGCGGACCGGTTCCGTGTCCGGTCGATCGCCTGCACTTCGAGCCGTTGGGTGCCGTAGAACGTCGGCGTGAACTCGACCGTGGCCGTGCCGTCCGGTTCAAGGGGCACCTCGTTGCCCGGGCCGTTCGATCCTAGCCATCGGAAACCGACCACGTCGTTGTCGCGCGGGTCGGAGGTGATGGTGAAGGTGCCAGGAATGCCAGGACCCCCGGCGGCTGGGCCGGGATAGTCATCCGAAGAGACCTTCGGTGCCCGTGGAACTCTCGTGTCGACGGTGAATCGGCACTCCGCCGACCAGACGGACTTTGCCCCGGCCCGGTCGGTGGCCTGCACCGCGAATGCGTAAATCTCACCTTCAGTGAGTTCGCCGGGCACGGTCATCTGAACCGGTCCGGCGAACGACAAGTTGTCCTGGGTCAGTTCGGTGCGCTCGGTGGGCCTGACGACCGGCCAATAGGCGACCGTCGCGGTGACGGAATCGCTGGGGAAGTCAGGGTCTTCGATCTGGGCCCATAGCTTTGGGGTTCGAGTGCCCACAAAAATGCCGTCCGGCGTGCAGACCAGCCCGCTCACGCCGAGCTGCCCCGGCGTCGCAGGTGGACGGTTGTCCACGGTCTGGATGCCGACATTGACGACGCGGCGGCCGGCGGCCACCTTGCCCTCCTGGTCGTCGGGCACTCGCAGCATCAACGTCACCGAAGCGGCTTTTTCTGCCTGGGCCGCGCGCAGAACGGCGGCTACGTCGGTGAAGAGGTAATGACTCGGACACTGCGCCGGCGACGAGGCCAGCACACCGGCGCGGGTCAGTTGCTTCGGCGCTCTTTTCCATGTCGGTGCGGTGCTGGTGGCGGCGACCCGCCAGACCTCGATCGCCCGGGACCGGGTGCAGTCGGCCACGGTCTTCTCCTCCAGGGAGATGGTCGCCTCGGTGATCTGCCGGCCGGCCAGCGGTGACAGATCGAACGTGTAGTAGGCGCGGGAGACGTGTTTGTCCCCGTCAGCATCGAGCCAGGCACCGATCGGCGCTTGGTCCGTCGAACTGAGCGGGAAGGCCGCCTTCGGAGAGTCGCTGTCGGTGTGGGCGCTCAGCGTCAGTGGCAGGAACCGGGACGCCGCGGCTGCGGGTTGTGCCGGTAGGGCGATCAGTCCGGCAGCGACAAGAATCGACGCTCCGAACGCGGGCGCAAAAAGGGCGCGCAAGGGTGCCACAGGTCCTCCGGGTAGGCGGTGCTGACGGTCGTTCAGGGGAAACCAGCGCGGGGATCCAGTCGGTGTCGATTCCGAACGGATCCCCGGCGCCTGTCGGCTGCTGGAGGATCAAGAACCCTCGGGCTCGGCGACGATGAGGCTGTATTCCTTTTCGTCGGAGGTGACGTCTCCGATGTGTTCGCGGACCTTCAGGGTGTGCCAGCCGGTTTGGTCGGTGGTGGGGGTCCAGGTTGTGGTGGCTGTGCCGTCGGTGGTGGCCGGCACGGTTTGTTCGGGGCCGTCGTCCAGGCGCCACGTGTAGGACGTGACGCCGGGCTGGGCCGGGCGGAAGGTGAAGGTGCCTTCGATGCCCGGGCCGCCGCCGGTGGACCACTCCGGGTATTCGGCGGACTCGACCGTCGGGGCGTGCGAGGTCAGCGTGAGGAAGTACGAGTTGGGGGTCGACTCGAAGCCGTCCGCTGTGCGCGAGGTCAGCTCGATGTTGAGGTACGTGTAGTCGCGCTCGGTCCAGGTGACCGTGGCGGTGCCGTCGGCGTCGGCCGGGACGACCTGCTCGTCGCGGCGGTTGATTTTCCAGACGTACTCGGTGACGCCTGGCATGCCCGGGTGGAAGGTCAGTGTGACCTGCTTGCCGACCAGGGGGCCTTCACTGTTTTCGCCGTCCGGGAAGTCCGGGGAGGTCAGCGTCGGCGACGTCGCGACGTACATGTAGTAGTCGGCCTTGCCCGAGGGGAGGTCGGTCGAGGTCCGGCTGGTCACGTACAGGTGGTTGGTTCCGGCGAGGTTGGGCGAGACCACGATGGTGGCCTTGCCGTCAGCGCCTGCGGGGACCGTCGTGTGGGGACCGTCGTTCAGCCACCACGTGTATTCGACGACGTCGTCCATGGCCGGGGAGAGCACGATCGTGCGCGGCTGGAAGATCGCGCCGTCCGGGTTCTGGTCGTCGATCTGCGGCTGGGTGGTCTTGACGCGGAACGTGTAGTTGACCGTGTCCGAGCGGTTCAGGGCCCGGTCGTACGACGCCAGCGACATCGTCAGCGGTCCGTCGGACGTGGGTGTGTAGCGAACGGTGACCGTGCCGTCCGGGCCGACCGGAACGTTCTCCAGGACGCCGAAGACGCCCCAGCGGAACTGCGTCACGTCGGTGTCGCCGGGCGCGACCCTGAAGGTGAAGGAGCCGGGGATGCCGGGTCCGCCGTTCCAGCCGGTGGTCGGGTAGTCGGCCGAGGTGATGCTCGGGATACCCGGCCGGGTGGTGTCGATGGCGAACTTGCATTCCGGCGACCACGCCGACGTGGCGCCGGCCCGATCGGTGGCCCGGACCGCAAATGCGTAGGGCACGTTCTGCGCGAGCGCGGTCGGCACCGTGTAGCGCAGGAGGGTCCCGGTCGAAGTCTCCGACGACGTCCACTCGACGCGCTCGGACGGCCGGTCCACCGGCCAGTACGCGAACGTCGCGGTCAGGCGCTCGAACGGGTTGCCCGGATAGTCGGCGTCGTTGATCTCGGCGCGCAGCTCCGGGGTGGTGGTGCCGATCCACGGCGTGCCGTCGGTGCAGGCGATGCCGCTGACCGAGAGCTTGCCGGGCACGGCGGGCGCGCCGTTGTCCTCGAGCGAGATCCCGACGCTGGCCACCCGGCGGCCGGCGGCGACCGTGCCCTCCTGGCTCTGCGGGACCCGGAGCATCAGCGTGACGGCCGAGGCACCTTCCTGCTGGACGCTGCGCAGCAGCGGGCCGAGGTCGGCGTACAGATAGCGGCTGGGGCACTCCTGGGGCTGTGCGGGTGCCAGCTCGCCCACGCGCGTCAGCTGCGCCGGGGCGTTCTTCCAGGTCGGAGCGTTGGCGGTGGCGGCCACACGCCACACCTCGATGGCTCGCGGGCGGGTGCAGTCGGCGACCGACTTCTCCACCAGGCTCAGCGTCGCGTCGGTGATCTGGCGGCCGGACGCCCGGGCCAGGTCGAACGTGTAGTAGCCGCGGGAGACGTGCTTGGCCCCCGCGGAGTCCAGCCAGGCACCGATCGGCGCCTCGCCGAGGTAGTCCAGCGGGTACGCCTTTTTCGGCTTGCTGTTGTCGGTGTAGGCAGTCAGCGAATTCGGCAGGAAGTAGCTCGCTGCTGCCGCCGGCTGGGACGGCAGAGCGAGCAGTCCGGCAGCGGCCAGGGCCAGTGCCGAGAAGAGGGTGAGAAGACGAGGAACGGGCGCGAAACGGACGCGCAAGGGTGCCACGGGTCCTCCGGGATCAACGGTCGCCGATCTGGCGAGAGCGCTGATGTTAGGGGCCCGCTACGACATTTTCTGCCCCGTCGCTCAGGTCGCGCAGAGCCCCGCGACCGGGTCCATCCAGTCGGGCATCTTCGCCCGGAGCGTACGGTCGAGGTCCTTGGTGGTCTTGACCTTGTCGAACATGGCCTTGTCCGAGGCGCTCTTGGAGAACTTGGTCGCCGAGACCGCGCCGGCGGTCTTGAGGTCGGGGTCCTCGGCCGCCGAAGTTTCCTTGCGGACCTTGGCGCCGACCTCCTTGAGCTCCTTGCTCGCGAGCTTGCGGGCGGCCTCGGCCTCGTCGGCCTGCTTGGCCTCCTTGTAGGCGATCATCTTGCCCATCGCCGTGCCGAACTGGGCCACGTCCGCGTCGAAGATCTTGTCGAGGGCGGTGCACACCTTGCGGGTGTTCGCGTAGTAGTTGGGCGCCGGGACGGTGCTCGCCGGTGCCTCCGCCACGGGTGCCTCGGCGATGGTCTCGGTGCCGCTGTCGCCGTCACTGCTGCAGGCCGCTCCGGTGAGGAGCAGGCCGCCCAGGGCAACGGCGAGGAGGGCGCTTCGCATGACAAAGATCCTGTTCGTCGGGGAGGTGCAAACCCTTCGCGACGATACGTTCCACCTCGGTCGGCGTCCAACCGGCGCGGGCCGGAGCACCCCGGGAGTGGCACGGATCAACTGCGACCGTCGCGTGACGGAGGCAGGATGGAGGCGTGACGACGACTGACGAGAGCGGCTTCCGGATCGAGCGCGACACGATGGGTGAGGTCCGGGTTCCGGCCGACGCCCTGTGGCGGGCGCAGACGCAGCGTGCGGTGGAGAACTTCCCCATCTCGGGACGCGGGATCGAGCCCTCGCACATCCGTGCGCTGGCACAGATCAAGGGTGCGGCGGCGCAGGTCAACGCCGCTCTGGGCGTACTGGAAGAGGATGTTGCGAAGGCCGTGGCGACCGCCGCGGCGCAGGTGGCGGACGGCGGTTACGACGATCAGTTCCCGATCGACGTCTTCCAGACGGGCTCGGGCACCTCGTCGAACATGAACACCAACGAGGTCATCGCGACGCTCGCCTCGCGCGAGCTGGGCCGGCCGGTGCACCCGAACGACCACGTCAACGCCTCGCAGTCGAGCAACGACGTCTTCCCGTCGTCGATCCACCTGGCCGCCACCGAGGCCGTGACCAGCGCACTCATCCCGGCCCTGGACCACCTCGTGGTCGCGCTGAGCGCCAAGGCCAACGACTGGTCCGAGGTGGTCAAATCGGGCCGCACGCACCTCATGGATGCGACGCCGGTCACCCTCGGTCAGGAGTTCTCCGGGTACGCAGCACAGGTGCAGAACGGCATCGACCGGCTGACCGACACACTGCCGCGCCTGGCCGAGCTGCCCCTCGGTGGCACCGCGGTCGGCACCGGCGTCAACACCCCGCCCGGATTTGCGCCCGCGGTCATCACACGGCTCAAGGAGATGACCGGCCTGCCGCTGAGCGAGGCCCGCAACCACTTCGAGGCGCAGGGTGCACGCGACGCGCTCGTCGAGGCCTCTGGGCAGCTCAGGGTGGTTGCCGTCAGCCTCTACAAGATCGTGAACGACATCCGCTGGATGGGTTCCGGCCCCCGCGCCGGCCTGCGTGAGTTGCGCCTGCCCGACCTCCAGCCCGGCTCGTCGATCATGCCGGGCAAGGTGAACCCAGTCGTGCCGGAATCGGTGCGCCAGGTCGCCGCGCAGGTCATCGGCAACGACGCTGCCGTCGCCTTTGCGGGCACACAGGGTGACTTCGAGCTCAACGTGATGCTGCCGGTGATGGCCCGCAACGTGCTCGAGTCGATCAAGCTGCTGGCCAACGCGGCGCGGATGCTCGCGGACCGGTGCATCGACGGGCTCGAGGTCAACCACGAGGTCGTCCGTGCGTACGCGGAGGGGTCGCCGTCGATCGTCACCCCGCTGAACCGTTTCCTGGGTTACGACGAGGCGGCGGCCATCGCAAAACAAGCCCTGAAGGAAGACAAGACCATCCGGGCAGTAGTCATCGAACGGGGTCATGTCGCCGCCGGAACGCTGACCGAGGAGCAGCTCGACGCCGCCCTCGACGTCCTGCGGATGACCCGCCCCTGATCAACCCTTGTGGATAGGGGCGCTCTTCGATCGAATGCGTGGATGAGAAGAAGCTTCACGGCCGGGGCCGTCGCCACCGCGACGGGCCTGGCCTTCCTCGTCGGCCTGCCGACGTCACCCGCCAACGCAGCCACCGTCTCCGAGTACACCGTCGTTGCCGACGACGGGGTCTCCGCCGCTGACGCCGTCGCCGCCATCGAAGCAGCCGGCGGCACCGTGGTCAGCAGCAACACCGCGGTGGGCACCTACCGTGTGTCGTCGGCCGCGGCCGATTTCCGGCTCAAGGCCGCCAAGTCCGGCGCCCTCATCGGCGCTGCCGCCCGCAAGCCCGTCGGGTACGCCCCGAAGGTGTCGCCGGCGATCGAGCAGCCGATCACCGAGGCCGCCCGCGGCAGCAAGCCGAAGGGTGTGGCCGCCGACCCGCTCGACGACAAGCTCTGGGGCCTCAAGATGGTCAAGGCCGACCAGGCCCACGCCATCGAGAAGGGCGAGAAGGGTGTCACCGTCGGTGTCCTCGACACCGGCCTCGACGCCAGCAACCCCGACCTCGCGCCGAACTTCAGCAACCGGCTCTCCCGCAACTTCGCCCCCGACCTGGTCGACGTCGACGGGCCGTGCGAGGTCGAAGGCTGCGTGGACCCGGTCGGCACCGACGACGGCGGCCACGGCACCCACGTCGCCGGCACGATCGCCGCGGCGGCCAACGGCTCCGGCGTCACCGGTGTCGCCCCCGGCGTGACCCTGGTCGAGCTCAAGGGCGGCCAGGACTCCGGTTACTTCTTCCTCGACCCGGTGGTCAACGCCCTCACGTACGCGGGCGACGCCGGCCTCGACGTGGTCAACATGTCGTTCTACGTCGACCCGTGGCTCTACAACTGCAAGTCGAACGCCGCCGACTCCCCGGAGGCCCAGGCCGAGCAGCGCGCCATCATCGCGAGCATGAAGCGGGCCCTCAACTACGCCCACGCCCGCGGTGTCACGCTGGTCGGCGCGCTGGGCAACCAGCACGACAACCTCGGCGACCCCAACGACGACGCGTCCAGCCCCGACTACGGCACCCCGCCGTACACCCGCGACATCGACAACAAGGACTGCCTGAGCCTCCCGGCCGAGGGTCCCCACGTCATCGGCGTCTCGGCCGTCGGCCCGTCGACGTCGAAGTCCCACTACTCCAACTACGGCCTCGAGCAGATCTCCGTGGCCGCCCCGGGTGGCTTCACCCGCGACTTCTTCGGTACGCCGCAGTACAACTCGGCGGCGAACAACATCCTGTCCACGTACCCGCTCAAGGTCCTCCAGGAAAGCGGTGCCGTCGACGCGAACGGTGAGCCGACCCGGGCCACGGTCTTCAAGGACTGCACGAGCGGCACCTGCGGCTACTACACGTACCTCGCAGGCACATCGATGGCCTCCCCGCACGCCGCCGGCGTCGCAGCCCTGATCATCAGCAAGTACGGTCACCGCGACTGGTGGCGCGGCGGCCTGACGATGAACCCGAAGCTGGTCGAGCTGCGGCTGACGACCTCGGCTACGGAGACGGCCTGCCCGGAGCCGCGTCTGCGTAGCTATGCGCAGGAGGGCTTCGACGAGACGTTCGACGCGTACTGCGCCGGTCCTAAGAAGTTCAACAGCTTCTACGGGCACGGCATCGTGAACGCGTACGTGGCGGTCGGCGGGCGCTGACCCCGGCTCGCTCACCACAACAGCACTGAAGTTGGGCCTTCCCACACCCGGGAGGGCCCAACTTCCTGTAAGTCGGCCTGTCGCGCGCTCGGGAGGGCCCAACTTCCTTGAAGTTGGGCTTACACGGGCTCGGGAGCGCCCAACTTCCTTGATGTTGGGCTTACACGGGTTCGGGAGGGGCCGACTTCCTTGAAGTTGGGCTTACACGGGCTCGGAAGAGCCCGACTTCCGTGAAGTTGGGCTCATGCACCTGGCGAGGCCCAACTTCCTTGAAGTTGGGCCCGGCGGCTTCGGAAAGCCCGACTTCCTTGATGTCGGGCTCTCGCGCGCTTGGGAGGGGCCGACTTCCTTGATGTCGGGCTTACACGGGCTCGGAAGAGCCCGACTTCCGTGAAGTTGGGCTCATGCACCTGGCGAGGCCCAACTTCCTTGAAGTTGGGCCCGGCGGCTTCGGAAAGCCCGACTTCCTTGATGTCGGGCTCTCGCGCGCTTGGGAGGGGCCGACTTCCTTGATGTTGGTCTTACACGGGCTGGGAGGGGCCGACTTCCTTGATGTTGGGCCTTCGCGCGCTTGGGGAGGCCCAACCCTCCTTGAAGTTGGCCTTACACGCGCTTGGGAAGGGCCGACTTCCTTGAAGTTGGGCCTTTGCGCGTTCGGGAGGGGCGGACTTCCTTGAAGTTGGGCCTTTGCGCGCTCGGGAGGGGCCGACTTCCTTGAAGTTGGGCCTTCCGAGCGCGCGGGAGGGCCTTACTTTCTGGGAGTTCGGGTGGGGCGCCAGCCGCGGAGTTCCAGGGCGGACCGTATTTCGCACAGAATGCCCGAGAAGTCGTACTGCAGGCGTGGGTGGGTGACGTGGAGGACCGTCCAACCTGCGGCTGTGAGCTGGTTGAGCCGGCGGCGGTCGTGGTCGAGACTTCCGGCATGCCACCGGCCGTCGTATTCGACGGCGACTCGCCACTGTTCCCAGCCCAGGTCCGGGTGCAGCACGAGCCTGGGCGAGACGCGGACAGGACACTGAGCCACCGGGCGCGGCAGCCCGGCCAGCACAAGACGAACCCTGAGCCGCGACTCGGGCGGTGACTGGGCACCGGCATCGACCAGCGCAAACGCTTCCCGCGCGCGCCGCCAACCCCGACGTCCGATCCGGTGAGACAGCAGATCTGTGAGCGCGGCGGATGTCGTCAGGCCTCGTGCGAGCAGCGAGTCGATCACCGGGACCGATCGGAGTGGCTCGTGCCACGCAGCCACGTCCCAAGCCGTCCGGAGTGGTGTGGTGCACGGCAAATCACGGGCGACGGTCACCTCACCGGGTGACAGGTCGATGTGATGAACGCGGAGCCGGCGCTGTGCACCCAGGCGTACCGAGGGCGGTGAGCTGACGTGGACCTCGTCGAGGAATGTCGCCGCGTGGCGGATGCCGTGCAGGTGGGCGGCCGATGTGCCGGCGAAAAGCGTGGAGGCGGGCAGGCGGATCTGGGCGGCCCGGCAGGCCAGCTCGTGGTCACGATCGAGGCGGGCGTCCGCGTAGACGTCGTGGCGGATGCGCTGCCAGGCGGTGCTGCGCAGCTGGTCACTGGTCAGCACGCCGCGGCGCAGGGCGTCGGAGCCGCGGAAGACGGTGCCGGACAGAGGATGGGGGCGGTTCGGCGCTCGCGGCATGCGGGACAGCGTGCCGCAGCCAACAACAAGCCGGGAGGCCTGTGGATAACTCTGTGGATAAAGTGCGCTCGGGCGCGGGCGTTAGCAACTCGCGCGGGTCGGTACCCTTGTACGGTGACGCTCCGCCTGCATGACACCGCGACCCGATCCGTCCGGGACTTTGTCCCGATGACGCCCGGTCAGGTCGGTGTCTACCTGTGTGGTCTCACTGTGCAGTCGATTCCGCACATCGGGCACCTGCGGTCCGCGGTCAACTACGACGTGTTGCGGCGCTGGTTGCTGCACATCGGGCTCGAGGTCAACTTCGTCCGGAACATCACGGACGTGGACGACAAGATCCTGGTCAAGTCGCAGGAGACCGGCCGCCCGTTCTGGGCGATCGCGTACGCGAACAAGCTTGTCCTCGACGCGGACTACCGCTCGCTCAACGTCCTGCCGCCGACCTACGAGCCGCTGGCCACCGGGCACATCACCGAGATGCACGAGTTGATCCGCGAGCTGATCGAGCGTGGCAACGCGTACGAGTCGGCCGAGGGCAACGGTGACGTCTACTTCGACGTGCCCAGCTTCAAGGATTACGGCTCGCTCTCCGGGCAGCGCCCCGAGGACATGCTGTCCGCCGGCGAGGCGCCCGAGCGGGGCAAGCGGCACCCGGCCGACTTCGCCCTGTGGAAGGGTGTCAAGGCCGACGAGCCCGGCGACGCCTCCTGGGCCTCGCCGTGGGGCCGGGGCCGGCCGGGCTGGCACATCGAGTGCTCCGCCATGGCCCGGCGTTACCTCGGCAGCGAGTTCGACATCCACGGCGGCGGGCTCGACCTGACCTTCCCGCACCACGAGAACGAGATCGCCCAGTCGCGGTCGGCCGGGCTGCCGTTCGCGCGGTACTGGGTGCATCACGCGCTGCTCAATCTCGGCGAGGCCAAGATGAGCAAGTCGCTGGGCAACGTCATCGACGTGCAGGCGGTGCTCGAGATGGGCATCCGGCCGGTCGAGCTGCGCTACTACCTCGGCGTGCCGCACTACCGGTCGCGCATCGACTACTCCGACGACGCGCTGCGTGAGGCGGCTACCGCGTACAGGAGGATCGAGGGCTTCGTGCAGCGGGCCGTGGAGGTCGTGGGGTCGGGGCGTCCGAAGGACGTGCCGCCGGCGTTCGCCGCCGCGATGAACGACGACCTCAACACCTCGGCGGCGCTGGCCGTCGTGCACGACACGATCCGCGAGGGCAACACCGCCCTGGCCGCGAGCGACGAGACCGGCGTCCGCGCCGCGCTGACCGAGGTCCGGGCCATGCTCGGTGTTCTCGGCCTCGACCCGCTCGACCCGGCCTGGCACGACGGCGAGAGCGGCGGCGACCTCAAGCCGATCGTCGACTCGCTGGTCGCCCTCGCCCTCGAGCAGCGCGCGCAGGCGCGCTCACGCAAGGACTGGGCGGCGGCCGACTCGGTCCGCGACCAGCTCAAGAACGCGGGAGTTCAGGTGGAGGACACTCCGGCCGGGCCGCGCTGGACGGTAGGAGAGCAGCACTGATGCCCGGAAATTCCTTCAACGTGAGCAAGCGCATGACCAGCAAGAAGGGCGCGAGCTCGGGGTCCGGCGGAAAGAACCGCGCCAGCCTCAAGGGCCGCGGTAAGACGCTGCCCGCCGACGAGCGCCCCTGGCACAAGGGCTACTCCGGCACCGAGAAGCTCCCCGAGAAGACCGCCCGTAAGCAGGACAAGGAGCGGCGCGCCGCCGCTGCCGAGGGCCGGGCGCCGAAGATCGGCACGCCGGGCACCAAGGACACCACCTGGGGACGCGGCGGCGGCCGGGGCACGGGCAAGCCCGCTCCTCAGCGCGGTAACCGGCCGCAGGGCCGCAGCGGTCCGCGGGTCGCGCCCGGGCGCAAGTCCAACCCGACCCGGGAAGGCCCCGAGCTGCTGCTCGGCCGCAACCCGGTGACCGAGGCGCTGCGTGCGTCGATCCCGGCGACGGCCCTCTACGTGGCGCAGGGCATCGACATCGACGACCGGATCACCGAGATCGTCCGGACCGCCGGTGACCGGGGCATCCCGATCCTGGAGATCAGCCGGCTCGAGCTCGACCGGATGACCGGTGGTGTCCTGCACCAGGGTGTCGGCCTCCAGGTCCCGCCGTTCGCGTACGAGAACTTCGACGACCTCGTGGCGGCCTCGCTCGAGCAGACGGCACCGCTGCTGGTGGCCCTCGACGGGGTGACCGACCCGCGCAACCTCGGTGCTGTCATCCGTTCGGTGGCCGCGTTCGGTGCTCACGGTGTGTTCATGCCGGAGCGTCGTGCGGCCGGCATCACGGCGACGGCCTGGCGCACCAGCGCCGGGGCGGCCGCGCGTGTCCCGGTGTCCCAGGTGGTCAACCTGACGCGGGCCCTCAAGACGGCGCAGCAGGCCGGTTTCACCGTGATCGGGCTGGACGCCGACGGCGAGACCGACCTCTACCAGCTCGAGGCCGCGGTCGGTCCGCTGCTGGTCGTGGTCGGCTCCGAGGGCCGCGGTCTGTCCCGCCTCGTCGGCGAGACCTGTGACCTGCGGGTGAGCATCCCGATGATGTCCGAGGTGGAGTCGCTGAACGCCAGCGTCGCCGCCGCCGTCACCCTTGCCGAGGTTGCCCGCCGCCGCATCTACGGGTAGTCGCACCCTCCCTGTAACGTGACGGTCCGGGTCACGGGTGCGGAGGTGCGAAGGGGTATGACCGACGGCTACGTGCTGGGCGTCGACCTGGGCACTTCGCACACGGTCGCGATGCTGCGCTGGCCGGACGGCCGCACCCGGCCGCTGCTCTTCGACGGTCAGCCGCTGCTGCCGTCGGCGGTCTACCTCGACACGACCGGGCGACTTCACGTCGGTCGTGACGCACTCCGCCTCGGCCAGGCCGAGCCGGACCGGTTCGAGCCGAACCCGAAACGGCACATCGACGCCGAGACGGTGCTGCTCGGCGGTTCCGACGTGCCCACGGCCGACCTGCTGGCTGCTCTGCTCGGCGCGGTGGCCCGCGAAGCCGTCGCGGCGACGGGGTTCCTGCCGCCGGCCGTGCTGACCTACCCGGCGGCGTGGGGGTCGCGCCGCCGGGAGGTCCTGACGACGGCGCTGGCCCGTGCGGGCTGGCCGCCGTCGACCCGGCTGGTGGCCGAGCCGGTGTCGGCAGCCCGCTACTTCGCGGACGTCCTGCGCCGGCCCGTGCCGGTCGGGTCGGCGCTGGCGGTCTTCGACTTCGGCGGCGGCACGCTCGACATCGCGGTCGTCCGCAACGAGGGCGTCACCCCGGAAGGCCTGCCGACATTCGCCGTCGCGGCGTCCGGCGGCGTCGACGACCTCGGCGGCCTCGACCTCGACGCCGCCCTGGTCGACCACCTCGGCGCCACCCTGGAAAAGGCCGAACCTGCCGCCTGGGCCGCGCTTACCGAGCCGGTCACCCTCGCGCAGTGGCGGGCCCGCCGCCAGTTCTGGGACGACGTCCGCGGCGCCAAAGAAATGCTTTCCCGTACGCCGCAAGCACCCGTTCCCGTGCCCGGCGTCGAACGTGCGGTGCACCTGACGCGCGACGAGTTCGAAACCGCGGCCGGCCCGTTGCTGCGCCGCGGTGTCGAGGAGGCCGGTGCGGTCATCACCGCCGCGGGTCTCCAGCCGGCTGATCTCGCCGGGCTGTTCCTGGTCGGCGGGTCGTCACGGGTGCCGCTGGTGGCCCGCCTGCTGCACAGCGAGCTGGGCATCGCGCCGACAGTCCTGGAGCAGCCGGAGCTCCCGGTCGCCGAAGGCTCGATCATCGCCGGCTCGGCCCCTGCCACGGACGCCGGCGAAACCCCGGCGCAGCCCCTGCGCGCAGCCGCAGTGCCCCCGACAACCGTCACCATGGCCCACGGCGGACCCACGGCGACAGCTGCCACCAACGGGACAGCGCCCACATCGGGCCGGCCGGTGAAGACCGAAGCCCAGCCGGTGGCAGTCAACGCAGCTCCGGCGAGTGCCGCACCCGCACCCGCACCGCCTGCCGCGCCGGCGGGGCAGGCGCAGGTGGGGGAGTCGGATTATGCCGAGCCGGTGGATCCGTGGGCGACCGGTGAGGCTGCTGCTTTCGGGAATGGCGGCGGGCCCGTGCTGCACCCCGTCTCCGGTGCTCCGGTTTCCGGTAGCCCGGTGTCGGCACCACCTCCTGCCGAGCCGTGGCTGGCCTCGACCCACGAGGAGGCCAACGCAAACACGAGGGTCAAGGCGTACCGGAGGAAGGGTCTTTGGGTTGTTGCGGCTGCGACCGTTGTGGTGCTCGGCGCCGCGGCGACAGCGACCGTGCTGCTCTGGCCGGGTTATCCCGCGCTCGACTATCAGGCGCTGAGTGAGGAGCACCGGGTCGCGCCAGCCGTGCCGGTGACCTCGGCGTTCAGTGGGACGGCTGTGCGGGACAAGAAGGCTTACTTCGCCAGCGCCGACGACAACGGCACGCTGGGTGTGGTTGCGGCTGACACCGAGAGCGGGAAGAAGGCCTGGAGCAGCACCGATGCGGGTGCGGCGACGCGCTGGGAGTTCTTCTTCGCGCTGCCGGACGCGGTGGTGGCGATCAGTGACACCGATTCGGGGACCAGTACGCGGCGGATGGTGCTGCTCGACCCGGACGACGGCAAGAAGATGTGGGACCGGACGGTGGCGAGCGCGGACAACGTGCTGTTTGCCGGTGACAAGGTGGTGCTGGTCGACCGGACCGAAAATCGCCTGGTCGGGCTGGAGATCGGCGAGCAGGGCAAGGTGGGCTGGGAGCTGAAGAGCCCCAAGTCGGAGTACGGCCTGGGCACCACGCAGGTGGTCGCGGCGACAACCGAGGACGATCTGACGGGGCCGGCGACGGCGACCGGGCTGCCGTTCGCCGAGGTGTTCGACGACGATGCGCGCGTCGTGCAGATCGGGGCCGACCGGTCGGCGCGAGTTGTCGACGCGTCGACGGGCAAGGTGGTTGCGGGGCCCCGGCAGAACGTGGGCGAGCCGGACGATCCGATTGTCGCCCACAACGGGCGGCTGATCGTGGCCGAGTCCGGTGACTCGCACCGGGTGGTCGCCTACGACCTGGCAAAGCTGGCCGAGACGCGGGTGGTCTACACCGCGCCGAAGTCCGACACGCAGTTCGGGCATCTGACCGCGTGCGGCGCCGACCGGATCTGTTTTGCCGAGCGGACCGGTTACGACGCCAAGACCGCGCAGGTGGTGGCGGTCGACGCGGCGAAGGAGGGTGAGCTCTGGCGGCGGGCCGTCCCTGAGGTCGACAGCCTGGTGCCCGTGGGGGAGGCCGTGCTGGCCACCCGGAACTCGTCGCCGGTGCAGACGACCCTGCTCGACGCGAAGGGCAAGGTCTCGTGGACCCGCGGCGGGGTCATCGCGCGGATCGACGGGGGCAACACGTTGCAGTTCTCGAAGGCGCTGTCGACCTCGGCCGACGATCCCGGGCTCGCGGGTGAGCACCTGGGGGACAAGGCTGTGCCGCTGGGTTCGCTCGCTGACGTCCGCTCGTCGACCTGCTCGTGGGACACGACCCACCTGGCCTGCGTCGCCGACGAGGACTTCGTCATCCAGCGCTTCGCCGGCTAGAGACGCAAGCAGAAGGGCGGCTCCCCGGAGGGAACCGCCCTTTGGAGCTGCAGAAACTTAGATCCGCTGACCCGAGGTGGCGTGGAAGACGTGCACCTGGTTGGTCTGCGGCTTGATGAACACGGTCTCGCCCATGCTCGGCATCGAGCGCCGGTCGGTGCGGACCACGAAGCGCTCCGAGCCACCGTCGAGGGCCGCGTGGCCGTAGACGTTGGCGTCCGAGCCGAGGTCCTCGACCAGGTCGACGACGATCGGGAGACCACCCTCGGTCGGGGAGACCATGTCGGTCGCCTCGGGCCGGAAGCCGATGGTCACCTTGCCGCCGTTGTCCTTGGCCGCCGCGACCTGCTCGCGGGTCAGCGGGACGGCCATGTCGGCGAACTTCGCGCCGGACTCGGTCAGCGGGACGGTCTTGATGTTCATGGCCGGGGAGCCGATGAAGCCGGCGACGAAGACGTTGCCCGGGTTGTCGTACAGGGTCCGCGGGGTGTCGCACTGCTGGAGGACACCGTCGAGCATGACCGCGACCCGGTGGCCCATCGTCATGGCCTCGACCTGGTCGTGGGTCACGTAGACGGTGGTGATGCCGAGCTTGGCCTGCAGCGTCGCGATCTGCGAGCGGGTCTGGACGCGGAGCTTGGCGTCGAGGTTCGACAGCGGCTCGTCCATGAGGAAGACCTGGGGCTCACGCACGATCGCGCGACCCATGGCAACACGCTGACGCTGGCCACCGGAGAGCGCCTTCGGCTTGCGGCTGAGGTACTCGTCCAGCTGGAGCAGCTGGGCGGCTTCCTTGACCCGGCGGTCGATCTCCGACTTCGGGGTCTTGCGCAGCTTCAGGGCGAACGCCATGTTCTCGTACACCGACATGTGCGGGTAGAGGGCGTAGTTCTGGAAGACCATCGCGATGTCGCGGGACTTCGGGGGCAGGTTGGTGACGTCCTTGCCCTGGATGAGGATGCGACCGCGGTCGACGTCCTCGAGACCGGCGAGCATCCGGAGGCTGGTGGACTTACCGCAGCCGGAGGGGCCGACCAGAACCAGGAACTCTCCGTCGCCGACCTCGAGCTCGAGCTCGTTGACCGCGGGGCGCTCCTGTCCGGGATAGATCCGGGACGCCTTGTCGTACGTGACCGTAGCCATGGTGAATCGACTTCCTTTCCACCGGCAGGAACGTGCCGGACGATCCGAGTGGAGGAACCTGTGTGGTGAGCCACACGCCGGTTACCGTAAATCTTTTTTCACGAACTGCCAAGCACGAGCCGACGCGGGGGTCCGGTAAAGGGCGTTTCAGCCTTCGCGGGACTCAGCCGGTATGCTGATGCGCGCGCCCCTGTAGCTCAGTTGGCCAGAGCACCTGTCTTGTAAACAGGATGTCGTCGGTTCGATTCCGACCGGGGGCTCCACCAGCCTTGTCGGACCCCGGCGAAAAGAATTCTCAGGCATGCGCATCGAGCGGGTCGAGGACGCTGCGGCCGTACACCGGGCCGCTGATCTTTTTGACGGGCCGCCGCTGGCGGAGGCGACCGAGAAGTTCCTCGCCCACCCGGACCACCACCTGCTCTTCGCCTATGACGGCGACCGCGCGGTCGGCATGGTCTCCGGCGTGGAGATGACCCACCCGGACAAAGGCACCGAGATGTTCCTGTACGAGCTGGGCGTGGCACCCACGGCCCGGCTGCAGGGTGTCGGCTCGGCGCTGGTCGAGGCACTGGCCGCGGTCGCCCGGGAACGCGGCTGTTACGGCATGTGGGTCGGCACCGAGGTCGGCAACGAGGCGGCGCAGGCCACCTATCGCCGGGCGGGCGCCACGGAGGAGACTCCGTTCGTGCTGCTCAATTGGGATCTTGCCCCGGGGGATCAGGCCTCATGACGTCGACCGAGCCCCGCCGCGGCTGGCTGACCCCGATGCGGGCGCGGTCCGCCGGCGAGCAGCATCGGGTGGCGACCCCGCTGGAGCTCTTCTTCGACCTCTGTTTTGTGGTCGCTGTCGCGCAGGCGGCAACACCGCTGCACCACGACATCGCCGAGGGGCATGTCGGGCACGGCCTGCAGAGTTACCTGCTGGTCTTCTTCGCCATCTGGTGGGCGTGGATGAACTTCACCTGGTTCGCGTCGGCGTACGACACGGACGACGACGTCTACCGGATCACCACTTTTGTCCAGATCGCCGGTGCTCTGGTGCTGGCCGCGGGTGTCTCGTCGGCGTTCGAGAGTGGCGACTACCTCGGCATCACCGTCGGGTACGTGATCATGCGCTTGGCGATGGTCGCCCAGTGGCTGCGGGCGGGCCGCGCCGACGAGCAGCGCCGGGCCACCGCGCGGATCTACGCGGTCGGCATCACCCTTGTCCAGATTCTGTGGCTGACCCGGCTGCTGCTGCCGGAGGAGTGGGCGACGCCGTCGTTCCTCGTTCTTGTGGTCTGCGAGCTGCTGGTGCCTGTCCTGGCCGAGCGCGCCCCGGGTGGGCCGACCACCTGGCACGCGCACCACATCGCCGAGCGGTACGGCCTCTTCACGATCATCATGCTGGGTGAGGCGGTGTCGGCCGCGACCATCGCGATCCGGACCGCCCTCGACACCGGTGAGCAGGTGTCGGACCTGGTGGCGGTCGCCGTCGCCGGGCTGGTCATCGTCTTTGCGCTGTGGTGGCTGTATTTCGACCGCTCGGCCCAGGGTCTGCTGACGTCCGTGCGCGCCGGGATGCTCTGGGGTTACGGCCACTACTTCATCTTTGCCGCGGCTGCCGCTGCGGGTGCGGGCATCGCGGTCAAGGTCGACTACGACACCCATCACGCGCACATCTCGGGGGTCACGGCCGGCTACGCGGTGGCCGTACCGGTGATGGTCTATCTGGTTTTTGTGTGGTTGTTGCACATCCGCCCGCACCAGACCGGGCCGATGCTGTTCGCCTATCCGGCGGTGGCGGTGCTCGTGCTGCTGGCGCCGTTCGGGCCGGCGCCGGTCGTGGTGATCGCGGGTCTGCTCGTGGCGCTCGTGGCCGTCAATGTCATCGCGGGTCGCCGCACTCCCGACCGGCTCGAGTCAGCCGTCTGACGCCCGGGTCCGGTCCGAGGGTGGCCAGACATAGGGCAGATCGTCCGGTACGTCGCCGAAGAGCGGGCGGTAAAAATCGGGGTCCTTGCGCATGAGGGCGGAGCGGTGGCTGAGGTGCAGCGCCTCGTCACCGATCCACGGCGGTAGCTCGCCGGCCGCCTCGAGTTCCTGCTGGGTCCGGATGACCGTGATGCCGCGGGCGGCGGCGACGTCGGCCTGCATCGTGGCGGCGGTGGTGTCGGCGCGGCCCGTGGCGACCCAGACCGCGCACATGTCGAGGCCGTAGCGGACGAGCGCCTCCTCGTAGCCGATCCACATCTTCACGGCCGGGTGGTGGCGCCAGCCGTAGGTCGGGACGGTGAGGCCGCGCAGCACCTGGACGGTTTCCACGCGTTGTTTGCCGAGGCGTTTCTGGTCCAGCGCTTCGGCACTCGCCAGGAAGCCTGTATAAGGCAGGAATGTCTGCATCTGGTGATCTTCCACCCTTGATCGTCCGGTTAGAAGCAGGATGTCTTACGGCACAACGGGTTTCGCGTCGAAGGTCTTCCTGGCAACACCTCCATTTCATGCACATTGTTGAATGTCACGTGCTCGTCACAAAGATCGCGGGCGTAGTGACATAGAGGGTCGTGAAACCCAATGATCCGCGGAGATGTGCCCGTACCCCCCGGGCGCCCATCTCCTCGGAGGACCCGTTCGTGAGACACCAATCTTCACGGGGCAGGCGGACTCTCACCGCTCTCCTCGCCTCGGGCGTGGCCGTCGGTGCCGCCGCGCTCAGCGGTCCGGCCCCCGCGACCGCCGCACCCGTCCAGGCTCCCGCCCCGGCCCCCGTGGCCGAGGCCGCCACCCCGAAGGACGCGCCGGCCGACGCCCTCGACTCGCACGACGCCGACCTGCTCGCGAAGGCCGAGAGCAGCGGCGCCCGGAACGTCACCCTGATCATCTCCACCGACTCCGGCAAGGCCGGTGACGTAGCGGGCCAGGTCGAGAAGCTCGGCGGCACGGTCACCCAGCGGTACGACAAGGTCGGGTACGTGCTGGCCTCGGTGCCGACCGCCAACGTCGTCAAGGCCGCGAAGCTCGCCGGTGTGTCCGCTGTGGACCTCGACGAGGTGATCCAGCTGCCCGAGCTCGAAACGTTCCGGGGCGCGGCGAAGACGTCGAAGGCTTCCGGTCCCGGAGCCAAGACGCCGGCCGCGAACCCGTACATGCCGACGGACGAGATCGGCTCGGTCGCGTTCAAGAAGAAGCACCCCTCCTGGGACGGGCGCGGCGTCACGATCGGCATCATGGACTCCGGTGTCGACCTGGACCACCCGGCGCTGAAGACCACCACCACCGGCGAACGCAAGATCGTCGACTGGGTCACGGCGACCGACCCGGTGACCGAGGGCGACGGCTCCTGGCGCGCGATGGCCACCGAGGTCACCGGGCCCACGTTCACCTACATGAACCAGACCTGGAAGGCGCCCGCGGGCACCTGGAAGGTCAACCGGTTCACCGAGGCGATCACCCTCAACGACGAGGCGCTGGGCGACGTCAACCGTGACGGCGACACCACGGACGTCTGGGGCATCCTCTACAACCCGGTCACCCACGACATCCGCGTGGACGTCAACCAGAACAACGACTTCACCGACGACGCCGTCATGCGGCCGTACAAGGAGAAGTTCGACGTCGGTCACTTCGGCACCGACAATCCGGCCACCCCGGTCGTCGAGCGGATGCCGTTTGTCGTCGAGTACCGCGAGGACGTCGACGCGAAGGCGCTCAATCTGGGCATCGTCGACTTCGTCAACATCGGCATCCCGGAGGGGCTGCACGGCACGCACGTCGCCGGCATCACCGCCGCGAACGACATGCTGGGCAACCGCAACTTCGACGGCCAGGCGCCGGGCGCGAAGATCGTCTCGTCGCGGGCCTGCTCGTGGGGCGGCGGCTGCACCGCGGCCGCGCTCAGCACCGGCATGATCGACCTGGTGGTCAACCGGCACGTCGACGTCGTCAACATGTCGATCGGCGGCCTGCCGGCGCAGAACGACGGCAACAACGCCCGTGCCGAGCTCTACGACAAGCTCATCAAGGACTACGGCGTGCAGTTCTTCATCTCGGCCGGCAACTCCGGCCCGGGTGTGAACACGGTCGGTGACCCGTCGGTCGCCACCGACGTCGTCAGCGTGGCCGCCAGCGTCAGCAAGGAAACCTGGCTGGCCAACTACGGCTCGGTCGTCGCGAAGAAGAACGCCCTCTTCAACTTCTCGTCGCGGGGCCCGCGTGAGGACGGCGGCTTCAAGCCCAACCTGACCGCACCCGGCTCGGCGATCTCCACGATCAACACCTGGCTGATCGACCCGGGTGTGGCCGAGGCCGGCTACACGCTGCCGATCGGCTACGCCATGGAGAACGGCACGTCGATGGCGTCGCCGCAGGCCGCCGGTGGGGCGGCGCTGCTGCTCTCGGCAGCCAAGGCCACCGACCGGGGCGTGACCCCGGCGCAGCTGCGGCGTGCGCTCTACACCTCCGCGGACAAGATCAGGGACACCTCGGTCGCCGGGCAGGGCAACGGTCTGATGGACGTCAACGGCGCCTGGTCGCTGCTGTCCCGCAAGGTCGAGACGCGCACGTACAAGTCGTCGGCGCCGGTCTGCACGGCGTTCTCGGACGGCTTCGCCACCCCGGGCCGCGGGGTGGGCATCCACAACCGGTGCGCGCCGGGTGAGGGTGGTCTCAAGGCCGGGCAGACCAAGACCTACACCCTCAAGCTGACGCGTACGACGGGACCGAAGGGCTCGGTGTCGCACAAGCTCTCGGTCGTCGGCGACAAGAAGGCGTTCAAGGTCCAGTCGTCGGTGAAGCTGCCGCTGAACAAGACGGTGAGTGTGCCCGTACGGGTCACGCCGAAGTCGGGGCTGAACAGCGCCATCGTCGAGGTCGACGACCCGCGGACGTCCGTCACCGACTTCGAGGTGCTCAACACGGTGGTCACCGGGGTTCAGCCGAAGAAGCCGGCGTACGAGATCGACGCGGCCGGCACGGTCGAGCGCAACTCGACGACGTCGTACTTCGTCACCGTGCCGGAGGGGGCGACCGCACTGCAGGTCGACCTGTCCGGGATCGCCACCGGCTCGCAGACGCGCTGGATCGCGATCAACCCGTGGGGTGTGCCGGTCGAGAGCACGTCGAGTCTCGCCTGCTACACCAACTTCTCGGACGCGGCCGCCTGCAAGCCGCAGGAGCGGGCGTACGAGAACCCGATGCCCGGCATCTGGGAGCTCGAGGTCGAGTCGCGGCGGACGTCGCCGATGCTGCGGAACCCGTACGAGCTGACCGCCAAGGTGCAGGGTGTGACGGTCGAGCCGGCGACGATCGAGCTGCCCAGCGTCACGGCCGGTGTCGCGACGCCGGTCACCTGGACCGTGAAGAACAACTTCGGCCCGCTCGAGCTGACCGCGACCGGTGGTGCGCTCGGCAGTTCGCTCTCGCAGCGGCCGACGATCGCGAACGGCGCCAGTCAGAAGTACACAGTGGAGGTGCCCGTCGGTGCGGAGCGTCTCGACGTGGCGATCGGCAACGTCAGCGACGCGGCGGCGGACCTGGACCTGAGCGTCTTCCTCGGTGACGAGCAGGTCGGTCAGTCGGCGGACGGTGACTCGGAGGAGTCCGTGTCCATCCCCACCCCGGCCGCGGGCACGTACACGGTGGTCGTCGACGGTTACGCGGTGCCCTCGGGCAGCACGCAGTTCGACTACCGGGACGTCTACCTCAGCCCGGTGCTCGGCTCGATGACCGTTCCCAGCGCGCCGTTCACGCTGGCCAACGGCGCTTCGGCGCCGGTCACGGGCTCGGTCGTCGCGGCGTCCGCGCCGGTCGAGGGTCGCACCCTCTTCGGCGACATGTCGCTGGTGACCGACGAGGGCGCGGTTGTCGGCCGCGGCACCGTCACGATCGGCGAGGTCAAGTAAGAGCCGACACCACGAGCCCGCTCCCGGTACGCACGGGAGCGGGCTCGCTGGTGTTCTGCCTACTTGAAGTCCTTGTCCTCGCCGGCGATCGGGCGCCCACCGGACGAGAAGGAGCGCTCGTCGCCACCGGCCTCGCCGTCGGTGGGTTCCTCGTGCAGCCGCGGGTCGTCGACCGGTTCGTCCGCGGTCGAGGTGTCGTCCTTGGGCGGGTCGACCAGGGCGGGGTCGACCGCGGTGCCACCGGCCGGCATGCCGGTGACGGGGTCGTCGCCGTCGGCCGGGAGCGTGGTCGGGGTCTCGTTCGCCGGTGTCAGACCGCCGAGACCGCCGAGCAGCGGCAGGCCGCCGTCGAAGAGCGCCGACTCGCGGGGTGCCGTGTTCGCCGCCGACCGGCCGTCGGGGGTGAGCCCGCCGCCGAGGAGGCCGCCACCGAGCAGGTTGGCCGGGACCAGACCGGTCAGACCGCCACCGGCGCCGCCACCCGCACCGCCGCCGGTGAGTCCACCGAGGCCACTGCCGGATCCGCCGCCGCTGAGGCCGCCGGTCCCGCCACCCGAGCCACCACCGGAGACGCCGCCGAGGCCGCCACTCGAACCACCACCGGTCAGCCCGCCGAGGCCGCCGCTCGAGCCGGAACCGCCGCCGGTCAGTCCGCCCACGATCGGCAGGTCAGCGGGTGCCGCGCCGGCACCCGGCCGGCGTCCGGCCGGCTCGTCCGACTCCTGCGACAGCGGGCTGCCCTGCGGAAGGACGTTCGAGACCGCCGGTGCGGAACCCTGGAAATCAGCGGAGTTCTGGCCGGGCTTGACGTTCATCAACTGGGAGGTGCCGCCGAGCGGGCTCTCCAGATTGAGGCCACCGGCGGGATCGAGGCCGCCACCGGCCACGGAGGACAGCAGTCCACCGGCGGGCGCAGGGATCACGTCGGCATGCGCGGGTGCCGCGCCGAGCAGCAGGAAGCCGCCGACCACCGCCCCGGCGTAGAACCACTTGCGCATCGATCTCCTCCTGCAGAAACTCGGACTAAACGGTCGGAAAGACAAACGAGTGGTCTGCGGGGAGGGTTCGGGGGCCGACGGGGTCAAGCAATCGTGATCATCTGGATACGATGCGGTCATGGCCGTCGAACTGCCACGTGATCCACCCGGCCGCTCGTTCGTGGCACGCCTGCGGCGCAACCCGGACGGACGCCCGCATTTTGTGGTCTGCGGCGCCGACGCGCTCGTCTACACCGTCGCCGAGGAGTTGGCGAACGCCGGCCACCGGATCCGCCTCACGGTCATCGTCCCGACGAAGCTCCGCGGCGACGTCCCCGACCTGACCACGCTCCGCGGCGTGCGGGTCATCCGCGCCGACCGCCTCGACGAGCGCACGTTCCGGTCGGCCGGTCTGGCGGGTGCCGCCGCGCTGGCGCTGGTGATGCCCGACGACGTGGTCAACCTGCACGCGGCCCTCTGCGCCCAGGCCGTCGAGCCCGACCTGCGGCTGGTCATCCGGATGTTCAACACCGGGCTCGGGTACGGCGTCCGCAAGCTCTTCGCCGACTGCGCGGTCCTGTCCGACGCTGCGATGGCCGCACCCGCTTTTGTGGCGGCTTCGCTGGGGGAGGTCGCACCCACCCACGTACGCCTGGCCGGCCGCACCCTCTATGTCGCCCGCCGCGCCGACGTGAACCCGGAACACGTGGTCTGCGCCCTCACCGCCGCGGACGGCGCCGGACGTGTCGACGTCCTTCCCGCGGACCCGCTGCCCGCTGCCCGGCGAGCGGCCGACCTGGTGCTGGCCGAGGCCACCGGCCGTCCCGCCGGTCAGGCGGTCGCGGCTCAGAAGCTGGTCCGGTCGCGCCGGCGTCGCCGGCCGTTCCGGGTGATGGGCCGGGCCGTCCGCGCCGCGCTGAACCGCAAACTGGGTATCGCGGTGCTGGCCACCCTGGTCATCACCGTGCTGGCGGGTGCGGTGCTGGTGCACGCCGACCCGGTCGAGGGCTTCTGGAAGTCGCTCTACGTCACGTTGCTGACCGCGGTCGGCTCGTCCGATGTGGAGATGGAACGCGACGGTGTCGCGCAGGCCGCCCAGCTCGTGCTGACCATCGCCGGGCTCGCACTGCTGCCGCTGATCACCGCCGCGGTGGTCGAGGGCATGGTCAACGCACGGCTGGCTCTCAACAGCGGCCGTACCGCCGCCCAGCACCAGGACCACATCGTCCTCGTGGGCCTGGGCAGCGTCGGCACACGTGTGCTCCGGCAGCTCGTCGACCTGGGCCTGGACGTGGTGGCGATCGACCGTAAGACCGACGCCCGGGGTGCCAAGGTCGCCGAGCAGCTCGGGGTGCCGTTCATCGTCGGTGACGCCGCACTGGAGGAGACGCTGCGGTCCGCGTCGATCGCCACCAGCAAGGCGCTCGTGGTGCTCTCCACCGACGACGTCACCAACCTCCAGGCCGCGCTGAACGCCCGCGCGGTCCGCCCCGATCTGCGCGTGGTGCTGCGGCTCTTCGACGACGACTTCGCCCGCCGGGTCCAGACCGCCTTCAACATCGGCATCTCGCGGAGTGTGTCGCGGCTGGCCGCTCCGGCGTTCGCGGCGGCGATGCTCGACCGCGACGTGCTCGCGACCATCCCGGTCGACCGGCACGCGCTGCTGGTCGCCGGGGTGCAGATCTCCGCCGGCTCGCCCCTCGACGGTGTGCCGCTGAGCCGGGCCGACCGGCCGCAGAGCGTCCGCGTGATCGGACTGTCCGCGTCCGGCTCGGAATGGGTCGACTGGTCACCGGACCACCGGCGCGTGCTCGCGGCCGGTGACCGGATCCTGATCGTCGCCCGCCGCGCCGGCCTGCGCGCCCTCGCGGAGCAGGCCAGCCCTCCGCCCGAGCTCCCCGAGTCCGGCGAGGAAGCGAGCTAGAGGGCGCCCACCTCGACGCCGAGGACGGCCTGCTCGTCGGGCTTGTGGGCCAGGACGTCGGTCAGGTACGACTGCACGGCCGGCGCCATGCCGACGTCGCGACCGGCCCGCTCGGACAGCAGCCACTTGTGCTGGATGATCTGCGAGAAGATCTCCTGCGGTTCGAGCTTGCGGCGCAGGTTGGCCGGCACGGCCCGGACGACCGGCTCGAAGACCTCGGTGAGCCAGCGGTGCGCGGCCTGCTGCTCGTCGGTCAGGTCCGACTCCGCGCGGTACGCGTCCAGGTCGTTGAGCAGCTGCCGGGCCTGGTTCTCCTCGGCGTCCAGACCGGTCAGGCGCAGCAGGCGGCGGGTGTGGTAGCCGGCGTCGACGACCTTGGGCCGGACGCGGTAGCCGCCGTCCACGGTTGACATCGCCACCTCGGCGACGTCGAAGCCCATGTCGTTGAGGCGCCGGATGCGGCCCTCGATGTCGTGGCGGGCGTCGCGGGCGACCTCCTGCTCGTACGTGACCTCGTGCCAGAGCCGCTCGTACCGCGCCACGATGTCGTCGACCACGGTCTCCGGGTCGATCGCCTCGTGCAGCAGCTCGGCGGCCTGCAGGTCCAGGCACTCGCCGAAGATGTTCAGCCGCAGGATCTCGATGTCCTCGCTGCGCTGGCCCTCGGACAGCTTCGGGTAGAGGTTGCCCGTCTCGGCGTCGACCAGGTACGCCGCGAACGCACCCGCGTCCCGGCGGAACAGCGTGTTGGACAGCGAGCAGTCACCCCAGGAGAAGCCGGTCAGGTGCATCCGGACGATCAGCGCGGCCAGCGCGTCGAGCAGCCGGGTCATCGTCTCGGGACGCAGCGTGTGCGAGAAGAGCGCACGGTACGGCAACGAGAACTGCAGATGCCGGGTGATCAGCACCGTCTCCAGTGGCTCACCGGCGTCGTCGACCCGGTCGGTGACGACGGCGACCGCCTCGACGGCCGGGAAGTCGATCCGTTCGAGGGCGCGGAGCAGGTCGTACTCCCGTTCGGCGATCCGTTCCCGGGTCTCCTTGAGGGCGTAGACGGTCTCGTTGAGCTTGACGAACCGGACGATGTGCCGCGAGATGCCCTGTGGCAGCGCGACCAGGTGCGAAGCGGGCCACTCCTCGAGCGGCACGCTCCACGGCAGGTCCAGCAGAGCCGGGTCGACTAGGGCAGAGGTGATGCGCACGAAGCCAGTGTGCACGTTCAGGACGGCGCGTCGCTGCCGCACGTGGCTCGTTACACAGAAGCGAGATCGCCGGAGGGTTTCCCGGCCGGTGGTGTGACCTTCAGGGGCGGGAGTGATTTTGCGACGCGCGGTGAGCATCGTCGTCGGGGCGAGTGCTGCCCTGGCATTGGCCGGCACGGTCGGTGCGGTGGCATGGAACTACTCGACGGACGAGGGTCGCCCGGTCGGCTCCTGGCAGGAGGCGGCGGGCTCGGCCCGTACCCCGGTGTCCACGCAGCAGTCGGCCGCCGCGACCGGCGGAAACGGGTCTCCGGGCAGTGGGCCGGCCGCCGGCGGTGAGAAGCCGTCGGAGGAGCGACCCACGGCGACCCCGTCGTCGTCGGGCCCGGCTTCGAGCGGCCCCGGCGCACCCGAGTCCGCGTCGGCGGCTGGTGGTGACGGGCGGCAGAAGGTCGGTGAGCTGCTCAAGATCGACAAGCTGCTCGGATACGGATCACCCGAGCGTGAGGTCTTTCACTATCCGGACGCGTCCTACGTCAAGGTCCACTTCAGCCGCATGGCCATGCTGCCGGGCGACTACGTGACCGTGTCGGACGCCAAGGGCGAGGAGTCCTACCGCTACGACGCTCCGAAGCTGCTCGACGGGGTCACCGACACCGACCGGTGGGCCATGTCGATCACCGGTGACACCGCGGTGGTCGAGATGCACCGCGGTGGCGGCAACCTTGTCGGCTCGCTGCTCGGCAAGCTCGGCCTCGGCGTCGACCAGGTGGCCCGCGGCTACTCCCGCAAGGAGCAGGCGAAGGTCCCGTCGGAGAGTCTCGGCAAGCCGGGCCGCACCGGCCGGGAGGAGTCCGTCTGCGGCACCGACACCAGCTCGGACGCGGTCTGCTACCGCTCGGCCGACCCGGTCGCGTACACCCGGTCGAAGGCGATCGCCCGGCTGCTGATCAACGGCACCGAGCTCTGCACCGGCTGGCGGGTCGGCTCGAAGAACCGGATGCTGACGAACAACCACTGCTTCGACAACTCGGCCGACGCGTACGAGACCGAGGTCTGGTTCAACTACCAGTGCGCCAAGTGCGGTGGTTACGACGTCTTCCGGCCGACGAAGGTCTGGGGTGACAAGGTCCTCGCGACCGAGCACGTCCTGGACTACACCCTCTTCACGGTGGGCAACTTCGGTTCGGTGGAGAAGTTCGGCTACCTGACCCTGGACGCGGCCCGGCCGGCGAAGAACCAGGAGCTCTACGTGCCGCAGCACCCCGCCGGTGAGCCGACCCGGATCGCCGGTCGTCTCGGTGAGAAGGCCGGCACCTGCGCGGTCGTCGACCCGGCCTTCGACGGGTACGCCCAGAATTCCGACGTCTCGTACTTCTGCGACACCGAGGGTGGCTCGAGCGGCAGCCCCGTGCTGTCCCGCAAGACCAACAAGGTGGTGGCGTTGCACCACTTCGGCGGCTGCCCGAACTCGGGGGTCCGCGCCGACCTGCTCATCAACAAGATCAAGTCGTATCTCTGACGTACCGTATGCGCCATGCGTGAGGTACGCCCGCGGGGCTGGTGGTTCGACCTCGTCCTGCTCGGCGGTTTTGCCGCACTGACCGTGGCGCTCGCCCGCGGCCACCTGCTCACTCTCGACGTGCAGGTGGCCGACTGGCTCTCCAGCCATCGCCCGGCCCCGGTCTACTGGGTGCTGCGGGTGCTCAACTACCTGGGCCAGGGCGGCCAGGTGCTGATGCCGATCACGATCGTGCTGGCCTGTCTGGTGGCTTGGCGGCGGCGCTCGGTGCGGCCGCTGCTGGCCTTCGCGGGTGTATTTGTGCTCACCTACGTGACGATCGGCCCGCTCAAGATCTGGCTGGACCGGGCGGCACCCGCCTTCACCGGCGCGGACCGCGAGATCCTGTTCAACCCGGCCGCGGATGGCCCGCTGGCGATGAGCTATCCCTCCGGGCACGTGGCCAACGCCCTGGCCTGGTACGGCGTGATTGCCGTCCTGCTCGGCGCGCTGCTGCGCTCGCTGGACAAGCCGGCGTTGTCGCCTCGCGCGTACCTGGCCCTGCGGGTCCTGCCCCCGGCGATCGTCTTCGTGACGACCACCTGGCTGGCTTTCCACTGGATCACCGACTCGGTGGCCGGTCTCCTGCTGGGCCTGATCCTGACCCGCCTCCTCACACGCATCCCGTGGGACTCGATCCCGCTGCCCGCGCTCCCCAACGGCCTCGACCGCACGGCCGGCCTCGACCCGGCACCCGCACTCGCCCGTCACTAGGGTGCTGTCATGGCCTTGAGCGGGGACGACCGGATCGCCATCACGGATCTGATCAACAGGCATGGGCATCTGACCGACCGCGGGGACTTCGACGGCCTGGCCGAGCTGTTCACCGAGGACGTCGCCTACGACGTGAGTGCTCTGGGCGGTGGTGTGCTGGTCGGCCCGGCCGCCATCCGCGACGCCGGCCTGGCCCTGGGCGACGGCAATCCGGTCGCCCACCACGTCACCAACATCGTGCTGGACCAGTCGCCGGACGGCAGCACCCACGCCCTGTCCAAGGGCCTGGGTGTCATGGCCGACGGGTCGGTCGGCAGCGTCACCTACGCGGACACCCTGGTGCTGACCCCGGCGGGCTGGCGCATCGCGCGCCGGGTTGTCACTCCCCGCCGGAAGCCGCTGGAGGGCTGAGCCAGGCGCCGGAGCGCATGACCCGTTTGACCGTCAGGTCCGGGTTCAGGACGACGAGGTCTGCGCGGAGACCCGCCTCCAAAGCTCCGACCTGGTCCGACAGGCCCAGCGCCCGGGCCGGTGTGGTCGAGGCCATCGCGGAGGCCGTGGCCAGGTCGAGGCCCGCGCCGACCGCCTGCCGGAACGCCGCGTCCATGGTCAGCGTGCTGCCCGCGATCGAGCCGTCGCGGACCAGCCGGGCCACCCGATCGGCCACTGCCACCGCCTGACCGCCGAGCTCGTACTCGCCGTCGGGCATGCCGGCCGCGTCCATCGCGTCCGTGATCAGGGCCGCGCGGTCCGGACCGGCCGCGTGGGCCGCGAAGCGCAGCATCCCGTCGTGCAGGTGGATGCCGTCGGCGACCAGCTCGCAGACGATCGACGGGGAGTCGAGCAGCGCGACGATCGGGCCCGGCTCGCGGTGGTGTGCCGGGCGCATGCCGTTGAAGAGGTGGGTGCCCACGCTCGCGCCGGCGGCGACACCGGCCAGGGTCTCCTCGTACGTCGCGTCGGTGTGTCCCAGCGCGGCGACAACACCACGGCGGGCCAGGAACTCCACCGCGGCCAGGGCGCCGGGCAGCTCGGGGGCGATGGTGACCATGCGGACCGCGCCGGCGCCGAGCTCGACCAGGGCCGACAGCTCTTCCAGGGACGGGTCGCGCAGGAACGACGGGTTCTGCGCGCCGCAGCGGGCGTGCGACAGGTACGGCCCCTCGAAGTGCACACCCGCGATCACACCCGCGGCGACCAGGGGTGCGTACGCGGCCGTGGCGTCACGCATCAGCTCGTACGGGGAGCTGACCAGGCTGGCGAGCATCGTTGTCGTGCCGTGCGCCTGGTGGAACTCGGCCGCGGCCCGGGCGTCCACCGGGTCGCCCTGGGTGAACGTGTGCCCGCCGCCGCCGTGGCAGTGCAGGTCGACGAAGCCCGGGACGATGATGTCGTCGCCCGTGTGACCGTGCTCCGAGACGGACAGAATCGTCGGCCCGTCCACCTCGACGTACCCGGGGACAACCGCCCCGGGCCGGACGACGCGGCCGCTGATCTTCTCCGTCAAGAGGGTGCTCCCAAGCTGTCGAGGGCCAGCAGGGCCGCGCCGAGGCAGCCCGCGGTGTCGCCGAGTGCCGCACGCACGATCTGCGGCATCCGGTGGAACGTGATCCGGGCGTCGAGGGCGACCCGCAGCGGCGCGAGCAGCGCCTCCCCGGCCTCGGCGAGCCCGCCGCCGAGCACCACGATCCCGGCGTCGTAGAGGGCCTGGGCGGTGAGCAGCCCGTCCGCGAAGGCCTCGACGGCCTCGGTCCACACGGAGTTCGCCAGCTCCTCACCGGCGGCGGCGCGGGTCGCCACGTCGAAGGCGGTGACGCCCTCTATCCCGGAGAGCTCCACGTAGCGCCGGCCGACCGCCGACGCTGAGGCGATCGACTCGAGGCATCCGCGGGCGCCGCAGCCGCAGGGCGGTCCACCGGGCCGGACGATCACATGACCGACCTCCCCGGCCGCGCCGTGGGCACCGGCGAACGCCTGGCCGTCGACGACGTGAGCAGCGGCGATGCCGGTGCCGATGGCGATGAAGAGGACGTGCCGTTGGTCGCGGCCGGCACCCAGGCGGGCCTCGGCCGTTCCCCCGGCGCGGACGTCGTGACCGAGCGCGGCCGGCAGGCCCAGCCGCGCCGTGACGAGATCCCGCAGCGGTACGTCCCGGAAGCCGACGTTGCTGGACCAGACCGCGGTGCCCGTCTCCTCGTCGACCACACCCGGCACGGCCACACCGGCGGCAACCGGGGTGAGGCCGTCGGCACGGGCGCGGTCGGCCAGCCCGGCGGCAACCTCGAGGATGTTCTCGGTGACCGCCGCGGGTCCGCGTGAGGCGAGGGTCGGGTGCCTTTCGGCGTGATGGACGGTCCCGTCGGGGAGCACCAGGGCGCACTTCATACCGGTGCCGCCGACATCCAGCGCCACCACCACGTCGTTGCTCACGGGCTTACCTTTCGCAGCGCTTGCAGGGATCGACGCAGCGCTGCGTCCGGTGGTGCTGTCGTGGGGTCGTCACGGGAGGACAACCGAGCGGGTGAGGTTGCGGGGGTGGTCCGGGTCCAGGCCCTGGCTGGTGGCGAGCAGCACCGCGACCCGCTGGGCCACGACCAGGTCGGCCATCGGGTCGAGCGGGGCCCGGCCGCCGCACCAGCTGCCCAGGGCGGCATATCCGCCGTTGTAGCGGCTGTGCACGAACGCCGCGCCGGTCGCCTCCACGTCGTCGGCCAGGCCGGCCGGGATCTCGCCGAAGGCCCAGACCACGCGGCCCGGCCCGGCGATCGAGATCGGGCCGTGGCGGTAGTCCATCGCCGGGTACGCCTCGGCCCACCAGGAGGCGGACTCGCGGCACTTGAGCGCGGCCTCCTCGGCCAGCCCGACGGTCCAGCCGCGGCCGAGGAAGGTGATCTGCTGAGCCAGCGCCGGGTGCACCGGCAGCGGCAGCCGCACGGCGACCTCCGCGTCGGCGGCGATCGGCTCCATGTCGGTGCCGAGGTGCGCCCGCAGCAGCGAAAGAGCGCTGGTGGCGAAGCGGGTCTGCACGACCGCGAGCTCGTCGGCGAAGTCCAGGACGATCGCGTCCCGGGCCACCGCGGCGGCGGGCTCGGCACCGTCGGCGGTGATCACGGTGGTCGGCGTCCGGCCGTCGAGGGCATCGAGCAGGTCGATGACCTCGGTGGTCGTACCGGAGCGGGTGATCGTCACGACGCGGTCGTAGTGCCGGCCGAGCGGGAACTCCGACGCCTGGAAAGCGTCGGTCTCGCCGAGGCCGGCCTCCTCGCGCAGGGCGGCGTACGCCTTGGCCATGAACCAGGAGGTGCCGCATCCGGCGACCGCCACCCGCTCGCCCGCGGCCGGGAGACCGGGTGAGTCGGAGAGCTTGGCCGCCTGCAGCCAGCAGTCGGGCTGGCTGGCGATCTCCACCTTGACGTGACTCATGGCAGTGTTCCCTCAATCGCCTGCGCAGATGCGCTCGGTTCGCCGGTATTTCGAGCGTCATTCTGCGTGGAAGGTCTGCGCGTCCGCAACCACCGGAGCGTGTTCGAGCAGGCACGCTCTTTGCTTCGCGACGTTTCGCGCACTAATGTGCACACTCTTATCACGAAACGTGCAGCAGGGAGCTCGGGTGGACCGGTACGCGCGGTGGAATGCCCTGCTCGAGTTACTGGCCGAGAGCGGCCGGGTCACGGTCGAGGACGCGGCCGACAAGCTCGACGTCTCGCAGGCCACCATCCGCCGGGACTTCGACCAGCTCGCCCAGCAGCAGATGATCACCCGGACGCGAGGTGGCGCGGTCGCCAACGGCGTCTCCTACGACCTGCCGCTGCGCTACAAGAGCGCGAAGCACTCGGCTGAGAAGCAGCGCATCGGTGAGGCGGCGGCCAACCTGGTCGTACCGGGAACGGTGGTCGGTCTCAACGGCGGCACCACCATGACCGAGGTGGCCCGCGCGCTGGCCGTGCGCCCCGACCTCAACACCAGCGGCGAGGGCGCCCAGCTCACGGTGGTCACGAACGCGCTCAACATCGCCAACGAGCTGCTCGTCCGCTCCCGGATGAAGATCGTCGTCGCCGGCGGTGTGGTCCGCCCGCAGTCGTTCGAGCTGGTCGGGCCCCTGGGTGGTGCACTGCTCAAGGAGGTCACGCTCGACATCGTGCTGCTCGGTGTGGACGCCCTCGACGTCGAGCTCGGCGCCGCCGCCCATCACGAGGGCGAAGCGGCCATGAACAGCCTCATGGTCGCCCGCGCCAAGCGTGTGGTGGTCATCGCCGACTCGTCGAAGCTCGGCGGGCACGCGTTCGCCCGCATCTGCCCGATCAGCAAGGTCGAGACCCTGGTCACCGACTCGGGCGCACCCGCCGAGCTGCTCGAGGGCTTCCGCGACGCCGGTGTGCAGGTCGTCTGCGCCTGATCGGCTGCCGGACACCCGCCGTTGAGGTGCCGGACGCCTGCGCGGTGTGCGATGGGGCGTGCACCACGCCAACCACTACTACGGGCACTCGCACGTGCTGGCCCGGTACTGCGGGATCGACGGTGACCCACCCCGGCTGCACGGCTATCTGCAGCACGGCTGGAACATCGGCGACGGCATGGCGGCCGACCACGAGTTCGTCGCCGGTACCCCGCTGCTGCTCTGGTCGGAGCGCACCCGCCGCCGCGCCTGGTCGCTCGGCCGCCGCGAGACCTACGTCGTCGGCTCACCCTGGGCCTACCTCCTGCTCCAGGATCAAGCTCCTCCGGTACGCCGTGACGGCACGATCTGGTACCCGTTCCACGGCTGGGAGGGCCAGCACGTCCAGGGTGACCACGACCGCCTGATCGCCGAGATCAAGGACACCGAACCGGGCCCGGTGACGGTCTGCCTGTACTGGCAGGAGTTCCGCACCGCGAGCGTGCGCCGCCGGTACGAGCGGGCCGGCTTCCGGGTCATCTGCCACGGCTACCGCGGTGGCTGGTGGGAGGACCTCGACCCGCTGTTTTTGCACCGCCAGCTCGACGAGCTGCGCAAACACCGCCGCGTGGCGTCCAACCGGCTGTGCAGCGCGGTCTTCTACGGCGCGCTGGCCGGCTGCGAATCGGCGGTCTACGGCGACCCGATGGTGCTCGACCGGGAGAACCTGGCCTTCGGCGGGCAGGCGCGGATCCAGCGGCAGTGGCCGGAGTTGCACGGCACACGGACCGACCCGGTCGTCGCCCGCGAGATCGCCGTCGCGGAACTCGGCGCCGACCGCCTGCTGCCCCCCGAAGAACTGACCCGGATCCTCGGGTGGACAGGAGTTCCGCGATGATCCGGCTGCTCGGTGACGAGATGCTGCAGTGGTCCGACCCCGCCCCCGTACGCGGTGAGGCACTGTTCCCGCTGGTGGCGGTGGCCCACGGCCGTACCCTGATCGCCGGTCCCCACGGCCCCGCACTGATCGGCCAGGTCCCGGCCGACGACCTGACCTTGCTGGTCCGGGGCTTGACCGACGGCGAGGCGCTCGCCGCGCGTTTCCCGGCGGCCACGGTCTGCGTCGGCGGGCTCGCCAAGTTCACCGCCGGGCCGCCGTTCGACACGGTGATCGCGCTGGCCGGGCTCGAGCCGCTCACCTCGGCCGAGGGCGTCGAGCTGTCCTGGGGTGAGTCCCTCGACCTGCTGCTCGGCCTGCTCCGGCCCGGCGGCACGCTGCTGCTCGGCGTCGAGAACTTCCTCGGCCTGCACCGCCTGGTCGCGCTGCCGTCCCGGCCGACCGACGCCGACTGGGCGCCGGTTGCCGAGCACGACCCGACCCGCCCGCGCGGTCTGCGGCGGGTCCGGGACCGGGTCGGCGTCGCCACCAGCGCTTTTGCGGTCTACCCGAGCCTGAGCGCACCGACGCTGGTGCTCGACGCCGACGACCTCGACCGCGAGGAGCACCTCGGTGCCCTGTCGGCGCTGATCACCCGGGCCGTCGAGCCCTCCGCCCCGGTCCTGACGG
Source organism: Amorphoplanes friuliensis DSM 7358 (assembly GCF_000494755.1). Taxonomy (NCBI): domain Bacteria; kingdom Bacillati; phylum Actinomycetota; class Actinomycetes; order Micromonosporales; family Micromonosporaceae; genus Actinoplanes; species Actinoplanes friuliensis. The sequence goes on along the minus strand of NC_022657.1, from coordinate 8,927,519 downwards.
ATCCGCGCCGGCTGGCCGTGGAGACTCTGCGCCACGGCACCGCCGCCGATGTGGCTCCGGCGTGGATCGTGACCGCCGGGGTGCGGGTGGACCTGGCGCGGGCGCTGCCGTCCGGGCGTACCCTCCAGGATCTTCTGCTCGAAGCCGCGCTCGGGCGGGACCTCCCCACCGTGCGTGAGCTGCTCGGACGCTGGTGGGACGGCCCCTGTGCCGGAGTCCCGGCCGACCAGATCGTCGTCGGCTCCGAGTGGGTCGCCCTCGCGCCGGCCGGCGACCACGGTGCGGCCCTGCTGCGCTTCGCGACGGACCTGATCGACGGTGGTTACCCGCATCCGTGGCCGGCGCCCCCGGGCCCGGCCGACCTGGCCGTCACACTCGCCGCGATGACCGGCCGCACGATCGATCCACCGGCGCCGGCCGACCGGCCGGACCTCGTGCTCCGGGACCTGGTCGCCGCCCGCGATCGGCTCACCGCCGAGCTGGCCGAGGCCCGCGCCAAACACCTCTGGTACGAGCAGATGCTGGTCAGCCGCGAGCAGGCGCTGCAGCGGGCGCGATATCTGCTGGGTGCGTCAGCGCCGGTCCGTGCGGTGGTCAGCGGCGCCAGGGCTGCGAAACGAACGCTGCGCGTGCTGCGTCCGCGCTGACGGCGTCGTAGAGATCCTCCAGCCGGCGGGTCTGCCGGAGCAGGTCGAAGCGGGTCTCGACGTGCACGCGGGCCTGCCGGCCGAGCCGTTCGCGCAGCGCCGGATTGCCGAGCAGCTTCTGGATGTGGTGGGCGGTCGCGGTGCTGTCACCCTCGGCGCCGAGCAGTCCCGTCTCGCCGTGCACGACCGCCTCGGGGATGCCGCTGTGCCGGGTCGACACGGTCGGAATGCCCTGCACTGCCGCCTCGAGAATCGTGGTCGGCAGGCCCTCGGAGTCGCCGTCGGCCGCGGTCCTGGACGGTGCCACGAGCATCCGCGACTCCGCCAGACTGCGGTTGACCTGCACGGGTGACAGAGCGCCGGCGAAGGTCACGTCCAGCCCGCGGGCCTGCTCGCGCAGCTTCGCCTCCAGCGGGCCGGTGCCGATGAACAACGCCCGGGGGCGTGGCTCGGGCAGGGCCGCCAGGGCCGCGAGCAGGTCGTCCGCGCCCTTCTTCTCGACGAAGCGCCCGACAAAAGCCACATCCCACCGCTTCGGCAGGACCAGGGCGGGCGTGATCGGTACGCCGGTGTGGTGCACGACAACACGCTCCGGATCGGCGCCGAGCCCGATCGCCTTGCCGCGGATGTGCTCGGACACCGCCACGACCAGCTCGGCACGCTCGAAAACCGTGCGCAGATTACGGCGGTACCGCGCGCCCTTGGCCCCCGGAGTGTCCGGCTGCCGTGTCACGTCGTGGCCGTGCACGGTGACGATCAGCGGCACACCGAGATCGGCCGCGGCCCGGCTGACCAGCCAGCCGTCGCCGCCGAAATGCGCGTGCACCAGATCGGGGCGCAGCCGTCCCAGCGTCCGCAGCAGGTGTGGCGAAGAACCGGTCAGCCGCAGCCGCAGGAACGCCCGCCGCCCCGCCGGATCGTCCGGGAAGACAACCACGTCGGACGCCGCGGACAGCGCCGAATTCTCCTTGGTGGCACCCAGATAGGCGGGCCGCCACCGGGTCAGAGCCTCACCGTGGTTGCGGACGAACGTCTCCGACCCCGACAGCAGGGCGCTGCGCCAGATGACCACACGGTCAGCGGCCACGGCCCAGCACCTTGTCCCTCAAGGCGTGCCGGACCTCCGCCGGCAGCGCCCAGATCTGCATGAACGTCAGGTAGTCGATCGCACCGGGCCGGCCGTGCGTCCGGGCCTCGCCGAGCAACTCCCGGAAGACCTTGGCGCTGCGGGTCGGCGCGGCCATCGAGCTCACCACGCTCATCAGGAACGCCGCGTACGCCCGGGGCGTGAACAGCTCCCGGCTGCGCTGTGACCACTCGAACTGCTGCCGCCACGGCATCTCCAGGCTGATGCGCTCCCGGTTCTCGTCCTGATGCCACACCACGAGGGCGTCCGGGGCGACGATCAGTTCCACGTCCTCGTGGCGTACGGCCCGCAGGGTCCAGTCGAGTTCCTGCTGGCGGCGCAGCCCGACGGTGAACGGCACGCGGTGGAACAGCTCGGTCGGCGCCAGGATCGTCGACGTCTGGATGAAGCCGTCGCCGTAGAACAGCCCCCGCCGCACGGTCAGGTACTCGCTGACCGGCTCGTCCGGGTCCGGCAACCTTCGCGGCATGATCGACTCGGCGCGCGGTGTGCGGTTGACCAGGCGGCTGGCCACGATCGGTGTCGCCCGCCGGGCCGAGTACGCGAGCTTGAGCTGCACCTCGAGCTTCCCGGGCAGCCACTCGTCATCGTCGTCGAGCATCGCGGTCCAGCGGCCCCGGGCGGCCTGCGCGCCGGTGTTGCGGGCGTGCGGCGCACCGCCCTTCTTCGGCTGCACCAGCACCCGCAGACGCGGGTCGGGCAGCGCCGCGAGTGCGGTGACGGTGTCCTCGTCGGGGCCGTCGACGACCACGATGACCTCGAGGTCGTCCATGGTCTGGGCCAGCACACCGGTGACGGCACGCAGGACCAGGTCGGGGCGGAAGCGGGTGGGGATGACGACGCTCACCTCTGGCGCGGAAGTCATCGGCCGGACGCTAGTGACGCCAGGCAGCGCCCAAGTGAATCCCGCTCGTCATCGCGGCAACGGCTGTGCGGCGGCTATTGACCGATCTCGTTGACCTCGGCGAACGGCTTGTCGACGTTCCACACCACGTGGATCACGAAACTGTGGTTGACCTCGTTGAAGTAGACCGCGAGGTTGTCCGGCTCGTTCTGCACGGTCGCCACCGAGAAGCCGTCGCTCGGCGTCGCGGTCACCAGCCGGACCCGGTCCTCGGTCACCCGGATCACCGTCTGCCCGCCCTCGACCCGGAACGACCGCACGTACGTCTTCTCGCCGTCACCGTCCGTGGTCACCGTCCACCCGTCCTCGGTGGTCGTGGTGCTCTCGGCCGGCGTTGTCGTCGGCGTCGTCGTGGCCGGGCTCTTCGACGGCGGGGTGCTCGGCGGCTTGCTCTTGGTGCGGTTCGGCGTCCGCGTCGTGGTGGTGGTGGCGTTCGTCGGCTCGGGATCAGGCTCCGGCTCGGCGAGGCTCGACTGCGGCTGTGGCGTCGGCTCGACCTCACCCGACTCCCGCAACTGCTCCACGGACACCAGCGTGCTCTCGTCGGGTGTGGCCGTACGCAGCACCGGCAGCATCGCCACCCACGCCAGCGCGACGCTGGTCAGGGTCGCGGCACACCAGCCGAGCACCGGAACCACACTTCGAGGAGATCGCACGTGGCCATGATCTCACTTCCGCCTAGGGTGTGCGCATGGCGCTGATCCTGCTGGTCGAGGACGACCGGAACATCACGGCCGCTCTGACGCGGGCGCTGACGGATGCCGGGCACGTCGTGCGGCCCGTCGGGCAGGCCGGTGAGGCACTCAAGATCCTCACCGAGGAACGCCCGGATCTGGTCATCCTCGACCTGGGCCTGCCGGACATAGACGGAACCGACGCGCTGCGCATGATGCGGTCCGTCTCCGAGGTGCCGGTCATCGTCGCCACCGCCCGCCGGGCCGAGGCCGACATCATCACGCTGCTCAGCGCCGGAGCCGACGACTACGTGACCAAACCGTTCTCCGGCGGCCACATCCTCGCCCGGATCTCCGCGGTGCTGCGGCGCACCCGGGTCGCCGCGGACACGACACCGAACACCATCACCGTGGGTGAACTCGTCATCCAGCCCCGCCAGCGCCGCGCCGCGCTGGGTGGCAAGCCGCTGCAGCTCACCCGCCGCGAGTTCGACGTGCTCACCTATCTCGCCGAACGGGTCGGGCAGGTCGTCAGCCGGCGCGAACTGCTGACCGAGGTGTGGAACCAGTCGCGGATCGGCGAGGAGCAGACGATCGACGTGCACATCTCCTGGCTGCGCCGCAAGCTCGGTGAGACGGCCGCCGCGCCACGCTACCTGCACACCGTCCGCGGGGTCGGAGTGATGATGGTCGAACCGCAGTGAGATGGGAACTGAACCGGCTCGCGCTGGCCATCACGTCGATGGTCGCCCTGGCCTTCCTGGTGCCGCTGACCTTCGCGACCCGGCAGATCGCCCACGACCGGGCCATCGGTGACGCCCGCCAGCAGGCCGCGGCCATGGTCGCCGCCCTCGCCGTCGACGCCGATCCACGCCTGCTGACCAGCGCCGTCGCCAGCACGGTCGCCGGCAGCGCGGGACGCCTGGCCATCCACCTGCCCGGCATCAAGCCCGTCGGCACCACCCACGTCACCGACGCCGACGTCGCCTCGGCCACCGGGTACCGCCGGCCGGTCACCGCTCCCGCGGCCGGAGGGATCGCGTACCTGCAACCCAGCGTGCTCAGCGACGGCCGTGCGGTGGTCATCGAGGTCTACGTGACCGACGACGAGATGACCCGCGGCGTCTGGCCGGCCTGGCTGGCCCTCGGCGGTCTCGCCGTGGTCCTGGTCGGCGGATCCGTGCTGGTCGCGGACCGGCTCGGCGGCCGCCTCGTCCGGGCGACCCGCGACCTGGCGGTCTCCAGCCGCCGCCTCGGCGCGGGCGAACTGGCCGTCCGCGTGCAGCCGTCAGGTCCGCCGGAACTCCGCGACGCCGCCCTGGCCTTCAACACGATGGCCGGTGACCTGCGCCGCCTCCTCGACGCCGAACGCGAACTCGCGGCCGACCTGTCCCACCGCCTCCGGACACCGCTGACCGCCCTGCGCCTCGACGCGGAAACGATGCCGCCGGGCGCGATCGCCGACCGGATGCGCCAGGCCTGCGACCTGCTCGACGAGGAACTCGAGGCGATCATCGCGGGCGCCCGGCTCGGTGTGGAGGCCCGCGGCTCGCAACGCTCCGACCTCGTCGAGGTCCTGGCCGAACGCCTCGCCTTCTGGTCGGCCCTGGCCGAGGACCAGCAACGCCCCTGGAAAGTCGTCGGCGGCGAACGTCCCGTGCCCGTGTCCCTTCCGCGCAGCGAGCTGATCCTGGCCGTCGACGCCCTGCTCGGCAACGTTTTTGCCCACACACCCGACGGTGTTGCGTTCCGGGTGACGGTGTCCGAGGCCGGGCTGCTCGTCGACGACGCCGGTCCCGGCATCAGCGACCCGGCGAACGCCGTCCAGCGCGGTGTCAGCGGTGCGGGCTCGTCCGGCCTCGGCCTCGACATCGTGCGCCGGGTCGCCGAGGCGGCCGGTGGACGGCTCACCATCGACCGCAGCCCCCTCGGCGGTGCCAGGATCGCGATGCTGCTGCCCGTACCGAATGATGATCCGGCCCCGGAGAGCGTGCGCGGACCCGGTCGCCGGCGCCGCACAGCTTCATGATCCCTTCTGGCTTATTTAAGGCCCCTTTATGGAACGCGTCGTTACGGTTCCCGCCGTAGACAACCGAACGACGACGTTGGGAGACCGTGACGATGCGCAGGTCCATCGCCTATCCGCTGGTGGCACTGGGAGCGGTAGCCGGCTCGACCCTGGTCGCAGCCTCACCCGCCCTCGCCCACGGGTACGTCTCCGCACCCCCGAGCCGCCAGGCGCTCTGCGCGTCGGGCGCCGTCGCGAACTGCGGCCAGATCCAGTTCGAGCCGCAGAGCGTCGAGGCCCCCAAGGGCCGCAAGTCCTGTGACGGCGGCGTGGCCGGCTTCTCCGTGCTCTCCGACGAGAGCCGCAACTGGCCCGCCAAGGCCGTCGGCAAAACGGTCACCTTCACCTGGGTGATGACGGCCCGCCACCGCACCAGCAACTGGGAATACTTCATCGGCGACAAGAAGGTCGCCACCGTCGACGGCGGCAACGCCCAGCCCGACGCGGTCGTCACCCACAACATCGACCTGAGCGCGTTCCCGGGCAAGCAGAAGGTCCTCGCGGTCTGGAACATCGGCGACACGGTCAACGCCTTCTACAGCTGCATCGACCTGAACGTGGGCGGCGGCGGCTCGGCTCCCGCGCCCGCTCCCACCACGCCTCCTGCTGCTTCGCCGACCACGCCTCCTGTTGCTTCGCCGACCACCGCCGCCCCCACCTCGGCTGTTCCGATCACGGAGGCGCCGCCCGCCGGTGGCTCCTCCGGCTCGCCCGCCGGTGGCTCCTCCGGCTCGGCCTGGGCGCCCGGCGTGACCTACAAGACCGGCGACAAGGTCACCTACAAGGGCGTGACCTACCAGTGCCGCCAGGGCCACTCGGCGATCCGCAGCTGGGAGCCGTCGATCTACACCCTTGCCCTCTGGCTGCCGCTGTGAAGCTCCGCTACGCAACAGTCCTGATCGCCCTCGCCCTCGGCGCCTGCGGCACAGCACCGGACGCCGCGCCCGTCAAAGTCAACGCCGAAGCGGTCGTCCAGGCCGAAGGCGGCTACAACGACACCGACGTCATGTACCTCCAGATGATGGTGGCCCACCACCAGCAGGGCCTCGAAATGGTCGAGCTGGCGGAGAAAAAAGCCAAGAGCGCCGACCTCAAAACGTTGGCCCAGGCCATCGACGTCACCCAGACCGACGAGGTCAAACTCATGACCGGCTGGCTCTCGCAATGGTCAAAACCGACCACTGTGGACCACGCCCCGAGCGCCCACGCGGACCACGGCGGCCTGCCGGCCACCGGGCCGGAGGAAATCGCGGCCCTGAAGAAGGCCAAGGGCAAGACCTTCGAAACGGCCTTCCTTAATTTGTTCGTCGCTCACCAGCACAACGCTGTCGAAATGGCCCACCTCGAGACCACGCAGGGCAAGAACGCGGAGGCCAAAGCCTTCGCCGACCGCGTCCGGCAGTCCCGCGCCGACCAGATCCAGCAGATGCTCAAGCTGATGAACGCCTGACCCGCCCCGGGAGAAGCGGCCCACCGATCCATCCCGGTGGGCCGCTTTCCTGTCTTCTTATCTAACCGTTGAGAAGGCGGGTGAGGTTGGTCAGGCTGGTGATCAGTGCGGTCGTGTAGGTGAGGATCCGAGCGGACCACTTGACGACCGCCGCAACGATCTGTTCGGCGATCAACGGGATGGTCACCACGAAGATGGCCTCGGCCGCCCAGACGATCACGCGGGCCACCAGATCGGCGATCAAATCACGCACGATGTCCCGGGTGAACTGCACCAGGTTGCCGGCCGCCGAGGTCGCCGCAGCCATGGCAGCCGACACCGCAGCCAGACCGCCGATGGCGGCGACGTTGTGGCCCATCATGCCCGCGTACGCCGTGGCGGCGGCTCCCTGCCAGTCGGGCAGGTCGCCGTCGAGCCGCGACCGCAGGTCGGCCGACATGTCATTCAGCTCACCGGCCATATTGTTCCAGGTAGCGGCGTGGGCAGCCACTGCGTCGGGCATGCCGGCGAGTTCGTCCAAGACATGCCGCAGTGGCTCGAAGTACTCCATCGCCCAGCCGAGACCACTGGAGAGCAGCGCACTGAACGGGTCGAGCGCAGTCGCGGCGACATCAATGCCGAGGGATGCTCCGGCAAGGAGGTCGTCGACCCATCCGTCACTCTCGATAGCGGTGAGCAGGCCTTGAAAGTTGTCGGCCAGCGATATCCCGGTCCAGGACTCTCGCGTCGAGGTGACGTCGGCGACCAGCGATGTGTCACTCATGATGGGTCACCGGTCCAGACGCATGCCGGCCTTGCGAACTGCGTCGGCGGCGGCGTTGTCGGTGTCTTCGTAGTCCCCGGCCACCGCGGTCAAGGAGTCCGCGGCAAGGGTGAGGTTCTCCTCGACATAAGCGAGAAGCTCGTCCTGCCGTCGATGCCGCCCCTCCAGCACCGCAGGTAACCAACTGCACAAGAGGCCGTACGCTCCGTCGTCCTGAGAGATAGCAGCGCTGGCGGACTTGACCGCACCGAACCGGCTGCGGACCGCCTCGAGGCCGGCGATGTGACGGCGGATCTGCGCCGCGTCGACCTGAAATCCGTCAGCCATCAGAGTCCTCACCGGTGCGTTGGTCTTGCAGCCGGTGAACGACGCGTTCCGCTATGGCGCGACCTGCTGCCGAGTCGGTACCGACAGTTTCCGAGATGATGTTTTCGGCTCGTTCGGCAATCTGCTGCCGGGCCAGTCGAATCGTGCTCATGACCGTCCGGGCGACCGCATCGGGCTCGATCTGTTGGATTCGCCGCCCGAACCGGATGTCCACCAGCGCGCCCTGGGCGTCAACGGTCACCTGAACAGTCTTGGTGTCATCGGCGGCGGTGACACGCAACTGCGCCAATTGATCACTCATGCTCTTGGTGCTGACGGCCAGTTGGTCCACCCGTCCTTTCCAGGCGGCCAACCGGTCCAGGGCTTCACCCGGCTCCAGTAGGGGATCGCTGTTCCCGGTCCCGGTCTGCATTTCACTCTCCTCTGCGTGAGGGTCAGGCGCCGTCCGGAGAAAGCCCGCTGCTGCTCGGGATCAGATCCGCGGCACCCGGGTAGTTCTCCCACCAGGTGCGACGGTGTTTCACAGGCTTGCCGTCGAACCGCGTCAGCAGCAAGACGTCACCATTCAAGATGAATGCTGCGTCTTCCGATCCGGTGTTCAGGACCCGACGGATCGCTGTGAGCATGTTGATCACCAGTGGTGGCTGGTCGGCGAACTTGTCCATGCGGAACGACAGCGACACATAGGCTTCCGGTTCCCACTCCCAGGAGCCCTCATCGGACTCGACGTCGACATAGCCGTTCCGGCCGGCCCTGACCGCGACACTGAAGCCGTACCGATCGAACAGGTCCGCGGTGAGCAGGGGGATGACGCCGGTCGGAAGTTCCTCGGGATCGGGGAATGCTCGCCCCGCCACCTGCTCGACGGGAGTGTCGCCGGCGAGGACCAGCCGGTATTCAAGCGCCATGTGAAAGCTCTCAATCGTTCCGGTCAGGCGGGATGATCTGCACGACATCGCCGTCGGGGGTGATCGCCTTGACTTCCTTGAGCCGCTCGATCGGCCAGGCATCGAACTGCTCTTGGAGAGCCGACATGTCCCCACGCCATCCCTCCAGGTTCACAACCACCCGCTGAGTCTGATTGTCCTCGACTTTTTCCTGAACCTCGGACCAGATCCCTCGCGCGTTCTTGGTCGGTTTTGTCGGCGAGTAGCAGTCGAAGACACGACCCTCGAGCAGATAGTCGGGTTTCGACCCTGGCCGACCGGAATCGCCGGTGGCCAGCCGTGCCTGGGCAACCTCGTCCTGAGTCGGATTCTGTTTGACCTGGTATCCGTTGCCGGCCAGGGTGGCGGCGGCTGAGTTTTCCATCTCGAGGGAACGGCGCACCCCGTCGTCCTCATTCGCCGAGATCCGGGTGGGATGCCCGTCGGGCATGCCGCCAGGTTCACCGGTCAAATGGGTGACGATGTCTGCCGGCCGTTCACCAGGAGCACCGCCCGAAGCGGGACCGCCGCCGGAACCGCTCTGCCGTCCTTTTTGCGCCGCCCCCGCGGTGAAGTCCTGCACAGCGGCGACGCTGTCCGCGCTGCTCGGTGTCGTCCGGTGCCGGGCCGGTGAGGTCGTGCCGTCCGCGTCGCCATCACTGTGGCCCGGCCCTCTCGGTTTTGCCATGACCGCCTTATCCGTCGCCGGGAACGGAGTGAAGCTTAGTGAGGCAGGTCAATGCGAGCGAGGATCGTCGCGGTTTACGAGGTGATGTCCTTGCGGGTGAAGCGGTAGAAGGCCAGCGACCAGAAGATGGTGGCGTAGGTGACCGCGGAGATCGCGCCCTTCACCACGTCGTCTGTCTGCATCGGGGTGGAGAGCAAGCCCAGCCAGGCGTCGCTGTAGTGGGTGGGGAGGAAGTTGCGGATGGAGCCGAGGGCGGTGATCTGGTCGAGGATGCTCGACAGGATCCAGAGGAGGACCGCGCCGCCGACCGCGCCCAGGGCGGCGTCGGTCAGGACTGACAGGAGGAAGGCCAGGCCGGCTACCACCAGGAGGACCACGGCCAGGTAGCCGAGGATCGCCAGGAGGCGGACGACTCCTTCGCCGGGTGGGATTTCCGCCGCGACCGTGCTGCCCAGGGGGTGCCAGCCGTAGCGGAGCGTGCCGATCAGCAGTGCTGTGCCGGCCAGGGTGAGCAGGGCGAGCAGCGAGTAGCCCAGGGCCACGATGAGTTTGGCGCCGAGGAGCCTGGCCCGGGGGACCGGGATGGCCAGGAGGTAGCGCAGGCTGCCCCAGCTGGCCTCGCTCGCGACGGTGTCGCCGCAGAAGAGGGCGACCACCACGACCAGGAGGAAGCCGGCCGAGACGAAGATGCTGAACAGGGCGAAGTTGAGGCCGCCGGACGTCGCCAGGTCGACCAGGCTGGCGAAGGCGCCGCCGCCGTTGTCGTCGTCGCCGTCACCGCCGAATTCGAAGGCGAGCAGGATGATGACGGGGAGCAGGGCCATGAAAGCCAGGGCCAGTTGGGTACGCCGGCGCGAGGCCTGACGCCGCACCTCGGCCATCAGGGGCAGGGTGGCCGTTGCCCGGTACCCGGTTGCGGCGGCGCTCATCGGTCTCCACTTCCTCGCGAGTTGTCGCCCACCAGGGCCAGGAACGCGTCCTCGAGCCGTCTGCGTGGCACCACCCGGTCGACGCCGATGCCGGCCTGGACCAGGGACGCGACCAGTTCGGTACGCGGGGTGCCGTTCATGTCGACGATCAGGCCGGACGCGCCGTCGGGGGTGACCGAGCGGACGCCCAGCGTGGACAGCACCGTGGAGGCGGCGGCCACGTCGGACACTTCGAGTTGCACCGACGGGGATTCGCCCACGATGTCGTCGACGGGTCCGGATGCCACGATGCGGCCCTTGTTGACGACGACCGCGTGGGTGCAGGTCTGTTCGACCTCGGCGAGGAGGTGGCTGGAGACCAGCACTGCACGACCGTCGGTTGCGTAGCGTTTGAGGACGCGGCGCATCTCGGCGATCTGGGGCGGGTCGAGGCCGTCGGTGGGTTCGTCGAGCACCAGCAACTCGGGCAGGCCGAGCATCGCCTGGGCGATCGCGAGGCGTTGCCGCATGCCGTGGCTGTAGTTCTTCGTGCGGCGGTGCACCGAGTCGCCCAGGCCGGCGATCTCCAGGGCCTCGTCGAAGCGGGCGTCCTCGAGCGGCCGGCCGGTCGCCCGCCAGTACGCCTTCAGGTTGTCCAGGCCGCTGAGGTGCGGCAGGAAGCCAGGGCCTTCGACGAGTGCGCCGACTCGCGACAGTACCGGCGAGCCGGGTTCGAGGCGGTGGCCGAAGACGAGCGCGTCGCCCTCGGTCGGCATGGTCAGGCCCATCAGGACCCGCAGGGTGGTGGTCTTGCCGGCGCCGTTGGGGCCGAGGAGGCCGACGACCTGGCCGCGTTCGACGGAGAAGTCGACACGTTCGACCGCGACGAACCCGTCCCCGTACGCCTTGCGCAGACCGCGGACGACCAGGGGCGTCTCGGCGTACTCGTCGACGGTGGGAGCGTCGTGGCGACGCAGCCGGCGGCGGCTGACGACCAGGACGATCACGAGGCCGACGACGATCACGGCGAGGACGGCGAGGAGGACGTACCGCCAGATGACCTGGGGGTTGGCGATCGGAGTGCCGACGACGGTCGGGAGGGTGACCGCCGGCTCGACCGCAACGGTGTAGGTCGCGGGGTCCGGCGGTGTCAGGAACGCCTGGTCGGAGGTCGCCACCGTGACGCGGACCAGGTGGCCCGCCTCGATCCGGCGCACGATCGCGGGCAGGGTCACGGTGACCGGCTGCGCGGCGCCGATGTCGGCCGGCAGCCCGGTCAGGCGGACCGGCGCGAGGAGACCACCGCTGAGCGTCGCGGTGCCGTTCGGGTCGACGTCGTAGAGCTTCACGAAGACGGTCGCGCTCCCGGTCGGGGAGGCCACCTTCATCCGTACGCTCGGAGCGCCGACCACCTCGACGGAATCCGCGACCGGGGCCGAGTCGAACTCCGCGTGCTGGCCCGCGAGGTCGCCGGCGACGCCACCGATCAGTGAGCTGAGCTGGCCGCCCACACCGGGCAGCGACGAGAGAGCGCCCGGATTGCCGTTCGGCGGGTTGGCGATCTCCTGGGCCTGGCCACTGACGGTGACGTTCGTGGTGCCGGTGCCGCCGAGGCCGGGATAGGTCGGGTCGGAGTACCCGTTGGTCACGAGTCCGCGGTCCAGCGCGCTGAAGCCGGCCACCCGCGAGTAGGTGAAGCTGTTCTCCGGTGCGTCGCCGTCCTTCTTGACGTAGTGGTCGAGCCACTGCGCGGTCAGGAACTTGGTGCGGTCCTGGTCGGTCTGCGGGCCGCTGCCGCCGTCGTGACCACCGGTGAACCAGGCAACCCGGACCGGGGTGCCGGCCGCCGCGATGCCGCGGGCGTTGGCGTCGGCCTCGGACAGCGGGAAGAGCGTGTCGACCGCACCCTGGATCAGCAGCGTCGGCGCCTTGATCTTGTTGAGGACCGGCGCCGGGCTCGACCGTTTCAACAGGGCGGTCGTCGCGGCGTCCGGCGTCCCGGTGGTCGCCATCTTCAGGTACGCCGCACAGACGTCAGCGGCGAACCGTCCGCACGCGGGATTCTCGGGGGTCGGCGCGGGTGCCGCAGCCGCGTTACCGCCGAGGAAGCTGTCGGCGGACGAGGAGCCGCTGCCGAAGAACAGCCCGGCCCAGCTCTTCTTGAACACGCCGGGTGTGGTCACGCCGGAGGCCGACTGCGGGAAGAACGCGGTGCCGAGGTCGTTCCACGTGATCAGCGGGACGATCGCGTCGACCCGCGGGTCCTGGGCCGCGAGCAGCAGGGCCAGCGCACCGCCGTACGAGCCGCCGACCACGCCGACGCGGGGGTCACCGGCCGCGTCCGTCTGCACCTGCGGCTGTGTGGCCAGCCAGTCGAGGAGTCGCTGCGCGTCCTTGACCTCGTAGTCGGGGCTGTCCAGGTGGATCTCGCCGCCGCTGGTGCCGAAACCGCGAGCGGTCCAGGTCAGCACCGCGTAACCACGGTCGGCGAGTGATTCGGCGTCGTCGCTGACGGAGTTCTTCGTACCCCCGAAGCCGTGCCCGAGCAGCACCGCGGGCACCTTGCCGTCGGCGCCGGACGGCAGGTAGAAGCGGGTGTCGAGGTCGACGGGCTCGGTGCCCGAGGGTCCGGAGAGCACGGTGAGCCGCTGGTCGGACGAGGTCCACGACTTCCGCTCGGGCAGCGCGGCCCAGCCCACCAGGGCGGCGACGAGCACGAGGACGACCGAGCCGGTCACCACCCGGCGCCGCGTCGCTCTGGGCAGGGCACGGCGTAGCCGGGACGGCAGGGCTGACATGCGCCCAACGCTAGCGGCGTGCCGCTGAGCGGGAGCTGTGAATGCCTACCTCGTCACCTCGGTGCCACCTCGCGCCCGCCGGCCGGGCCCTGAGCAGCGCCGCTGCCCTTCTTCGGGGGCTTGGCCGAGGACGTGCCCTCGGTCGGCGGTGTCGACGGGGCTGCCGAGGTGGTCGCGCTGGTGGCCGGGGCAGGAGCGGCGTCGGCCGAGGTCACGACGGAGGGAGCCGGAGCCGGAGTGCTCTTCTCCTCCGGGTCGTCACCGCAGGCGGCGACGGTGGCCAGCGTGAGTGCGGCGATGGCCAGAGCGGCGTGACGACGGAGCCTCATGACGGTGGTGCCTTCCCGGGCGGCGTACGGCGGCTAGCGTGTCAACCTAGTCCCCTCGTCAAAACGGAGGCCCCCGCGGTGCCAGACGACCTCACGCTGACCGTCACCCAGCGGACGGCGGCCCTCGACGCGCGCCGCGGCATCGTCCGGCTGCACCCCGAGGTGATGGCCGCGCTCGCCATCAACCCCGGTGATCCGCTGCGCCTGGCCGGGCGCCGGACGACCGCCGGCATCGCCGCGCGGGCCGAGTCCACGGCGAGCCGGGCCCTGCTCTACGCCGACGATCTGATCCTGGGCAATCTCGAGCTGCGCGACGGCGGCCAGGTGACGGTCACGCCCATCCCGGTCGTCGAGGCACGACGGGTCACGCTCTCCGGTCCGGCCGAGATCGTCGCGGTGGTCTCCCCGGAGATGCTGCGGCTGGCCCTGCTCGGCAAGGTCGTCACTGCCGGTGACGACGTCTCGCTGCTGCCGCAGGACGTGCTCCCGAACGCCAGTCACCGGCCGCTGGTCGAGGCCGCCCGGCGCAGCCTGGCGAATCGCGTCGGGTACGCCTGGACCTCCACGCTGCTCAGCGTGATCGAGGTCGAGGGCGCCGACGCCGCCCTGGTCACGATGGACACGGTGGTGGGCTGGCAGGACGGGCAGTTCTCCTCCGTACGCGACCAGGCCGCGCCGGCCACAGCAGCGGCGAGTCAGCCGGCGTCCACCGACCCGGAGACGCCCCCGCCCAGCCTGGACGACCTGCCCGGTCTCAAGATGCAGGCGCAGGAGCTGACCGAGCTGCTCGACCTCGGCTTCCACCACGGCGAGGTCCTGGGCCGGCTCGGTACGACCGTGTCGCTCGGTGTCCTGGTCACCGGTCCGGCCGGCTCGGGCAAGTCCGCGCTGGTCCGCGCGGTGGCCGCCGGTGTCGGCGCGACCGTGCAGTCCGTGTGGGGTCCCGAGCTGGCCGCGCTGACCAACGACTCCGCGGCGACGCGCCTGCGTGGCCTGGCCCGGGACGTCCGCGCGGGTGGCCCGGCCGTCCTGCTGATCGCCGACGTCGAAGCGCTCGCACCTCGCGACGAGCCGGGACCACTGGCGACAGTCTTCCGGCAGGTGCTCGCCGAGCTGCTGAAGTCCGGCGGTGCGGTGGTGTGCACGACCAGCCGCCCCGAGGCCGTCGACCCGGCCCTGCGCGCGCCGGATCTGCTCGCCGTCCAGCTGGCGGTGCCGCTGCCGGACGCGGCCATGCGCCGTGAGCAGCTCCGCGTGCTGACCCGGGGCATGCCGCTGGCCGAGGACGTGCGGCTGGACGACGTGTCCGGGCGTACCCCCGGGTTTGTCGCCGCCGACCTGGGCGCCCTGGCCCGGGAGGCCGGGGTCCGCGCGGCCCTGCGTCAGAAGGACGCCGAATCCCCGACCGTGACCATGGCCGACTTCGAGGCCGCGCTGGACGTCGTGCGGCCGACCTCGATGGCGGACTCGACACTTGAGGTCGCACAGGTGACCCTGGACGACGTCGGCGACATGGTGGAGGTCAAGCAGACCCTGACCGAGTCGGTGCTGTGGCCGCTGACCTACCCGGACACGTTCGCCCGGCTCGGCGTGCAGCCGCCGCGCGGTGTCCTGCTCTACGGCCCGCCCGGCTGCGGCAAGACCTACCTCGTCAAAGCCATCGCCGGTACGGGTAAAGCGAACGTCCTCTCGGTCAAGGGCGCCGAGCTCCTGAGCAAGTGGGTGGGTGACAGCGAGCGCGCTGTACGGGAGCTGTTCCGGCGCGCCCGGGAGGCCGCCCCGACACTGGTCTTCCTGGACGAGGTCGACGCGCTCGCACCGACCCGCGGCCAGTCCACCGACGGCGGCACGACCGACCGGGTGGTCGCCGCGCTGCTGACCGAGCTGGACGGTGTCGAGTCGCTGCGCAACGTCGTGGTGATCGGCGCGACGAACCGCCCCGACCTGATCGACCCAGCCCTGCTGCGCCCCGGCCGGCTGGAGCGGCTCGTCTTCGTGCCGCCACCGGACGGCGAGGCGCGGGCGGCGATCCTGCGCGCGTCGGCCAAGTCGGTGCCGCTGGACATTGCGGTCGACCTGGACGAGCTCGGCGCCTCGCTCGACGGCTTCTCGGCCGCCGACTGCGCTGCGCTGATCCGCGAGGCCGCGCTCTCGGCGATGCGGGAGTCGCTGGATGCCTCCACGGTGACCGCCGCGCACGTGGACACCGCGCGCAAGCGGGTGCGGGCGTCGCTGGACCCGGTGCAGGTGGCCTGGCTGGAGGCCTACGCCTCCACCCACGCGCCCGGCTGACCCGGGTCTAACGGCGGCGGGTGCGGGCCCGGGTCGAGCGCAGGCGGCGCAACCGGCCGATCAGGACCGGGTCGTGCTCCAGCGCTGCGGGGTTGTCCAGCAGACCGTTGAGCAGCTGGTAGTAGCGCGTCGACGAGAGGCTGAACGCGTCGCGGATCGCCTGCTCCTTGGAGCCGGCGTGCTTCCACCACTTGCTCTCGAACGCGAGGATCTGCACCTCACGCTCGGAGAGCCGGGGTGTCTCGGGAGCCTCGATCTCGCCATCGCCGTCACGGGGTGCCGGGACGTGCTGCTGGTTGAGGTCGGCGTCGGGCTGCATGGCGCTCCTGGGCGGTGGGAGAGCACGCACATACGTACGAAGGGATCGTCAGCATAATGCCGGCTGACGATCCCCGCCGTCCGTGTGCGCCTGACGCAGCGAAACTACCTTAAGTAATGTCTCGACTACGGATAGTCCACATGGAAGCCCCCACAACGAGGACGAGGACCAGCGCGAGCACACCGCCGGCCATCGGCCAGGTGATCGTGAAGGTGTCCGGCTCGCAGCCCTGGGTGCTCGAGTAGTTGCAGGACTCCCAGTCGGTCACCACCGCCGACTTGTCCATCCAGGCGCTGGTCCAGACCGGCACCAGGTACGCCTCCACGAACGGCGTCTTCGCCAGGCTCAGCACCGTGGCCAGGCCGAACTGGAACAGGATGACCGCACCGATCGCCGCGCCCAGCGCCATCGCCGTGTGCCGCCCGATCGAGGCCAGCCCGAAACCGAGCGCACCCGCGGCGAGTACCAGCACCAGGCCGCGCAGCTCCATGAGCAGGAAGGACTGCCAGGCCCCCGACGTCATGCCGTCGAGCGAGCCGCGCAGGTTCGCGGTCAGCGCGAACAGCCCGGTCCAGATCGCCGACACGACCACGGTCAGCGCGATCAGGCCCACCAGCAGGGCGCCGAGCTTGGTGCTGAGCACCTTCAGCCGTTGCGGCCGCCACAGCAGGAGGTTCATCATCCCGCCGCTGCTCCACTCGGCACCGACAAAGGTCGCACCGATCACAAAGGCCATCACCGCCAGCAGCGCCGCCAGCGTGGTGACCATGATGCCGAACTGTTCCCGGAAGATGAACGTGGCCGGCATGTACCACTGCGCCTGGTAGTCCTCGGTGGTCGGCTGGTACACCTCGTCGCAGTTCGGCGGGTAGTTCGCGGCCTCCGCCGTACCCTGCGCGGCCTGGCAGCGGGTCTTCTCCTCCGCGGCCGACTGCAGGGCCAGCTGATAGTTCCGATCGGCCTCCGCCTGAGCCTGCGCCTGACGTTCAGGGGTGACCGTCTGGTTCGTGACGAACATGCCGACCACGATCGCGGCCAGCACCAGCAGTGTGCCCAGCACAAAAAACCGCGTGAAACGGCGCTTGGTCAGCCGCCGCGTCTCCGCCCGGAAAAGACTCACAGTCCCCACCCGCCGTTCGGCACAGCCGGCGCCATCGCGGACTGATCCACCTGGCGGTGCGCACCGTCGACCGGCGCGGTGCCCGTCAGCTCCAGGAAGACGCTCTCCAGGTCGACAGCGATCGGCGCCAGCTCACTGACAAAAACACCGCGGGAAGCCAGCGTACGGGTGATCGCACTGGCCTGAGCCACACCGCTGACCATCAGGTGATCGGCCTCCACGACAACCTGCGCACCGATCTCGCGCAGTGCACCCGCCGAGGCGGTGAGGTCAGCGAGCGATTCGACACGCACGCGTACCGACGAAGTCTGATGCTGGGCCAGCACGTCGGCGACACCACCGGCAGCGACCCGGCGCCCGGCTGAGATGATCGTGACGGAGTCGCAGATCAGCTGGATCTCACCCAGGATGTGGCTGGACAGCACCACGGTCATCCCCGACTCGGCCAGCGTGCGCATCAAGGTGCGCATCTCCCGGATGCCGCCCGGGTCGAGACCGTTGGCGGGCTCGTCCAGGATCAGCAGCTTCGGATTCTTGAGCAGCGCGGACGCGACGGCGAGACGCTGCTTCATGCCCAGCGAGTAGGTCTTGACCCGGTCCTTCGAACGGTCTCGCAGCCCGACCAGTTCCAGCACCTCGAAGACCCGGCCCTGATCGACACCGCCCGCATCGGCGAGCAGCGAAAGCGTGTCGTGAGCGGTGAAGTTCCCGAAGAACTGCGGGCTCTCCACGATCGCCCCGACCGAACCGGCCACCTCGGGCAGCGCCTCCGGCACCTCACGCCCGAAGATCGCCATCCGGCCACCGTTCGGCTTGATCAGCCCGAGCAGCGTCCGCAGCGTGGTGGTCTTGCCGGAGCCGTTGGGCCCGAGGAAGCCGTGCACCTGCCCCGCCTCGACAACCATGTCGAACCCGTCGAGAGCCTTCCGCACCCCCTTGCGGCTGCGATAGGTCTTCTGCAGACCTTGTATCTCCAGGACGGCGCTCACGCGCGGACCTCCCAAACCCGGTGGCCATGACCTGCGTCACCCTATGCACACCCCGCCACAAACCACCGCCAGTCGCCCACGACGCCCAGGAACAACCCCCGCGGCGGGGGGTTCGGGGAGCACGGACCTGGCAGGGGGTGGGTGGCTGCTCATGAGCCGCCAGGCGATTGGCCGCCCGCGCCCGGTCTCGGCGTGAGCGACGGTCAGCACCCTGCAACCAGGCACGACAGGCCCTGGAACTTGATCTTCGGGAGGCCTTGACCGAGGTGAGAGACGCTCGTCAGGACAGGACCTCGCTCACACCTCGGGATGGTTGGGAGCGTTCTGCGGCCCGGCGTCGTAAGGTGTTGGAAACATAACTGAATACCTCATCCAGAGGGGCTGAGGGAACGGCCCGATGACGCCCCGGCAACCACCACACATGTCTCGATGGCGAGGCCCCGTGTGGCAGGTGCTAATTCCGTCCCCACGTGCGCTAGCCGGCGCCGGGGAAAGATGAGAAGGAGCCTCGTTGTGACGTCGGCCGTTGATGCCCCCAGTAAGTCCATCAGCCCTGCCCGGGCGCTTGTCTGCCGTGGTTGTGGTGCCGAGTTCCCGCTGGCCGCGCAGCATGCCTGTTATGAGTGTTTCGGGCCACTCGAGGTGGCTTACGACGCTGCCGCGCTGGCTTCGGTCACGCGGGAGCAGATCGAGGCGGGGCCGCAGAACATCTGGCGGTACGCCGCTCTTCTTCCGACCGGGCAGGACCCGGCCACCCGCGTCACGCTCGACCCGGGCCTGACGCCGCTGGTCAGCGCGACCGCCCTCGCCGCCGAGGTGGGGCTGCGGGCGCCGCTCTGGGTCAAGGACGATTCGGCCAACCCGACCCACTCGTTCAAGGACCGTGTTGTCTCCGTCGCGCTGACCGCCGCGCGGGAGCTGGGGTTCACGCGGTTCGCCTGCGCCTCCACCGGCAACCTGGCCAACTCCGTCGCCGCGCACGCGGCGCGGGCGGGTGTGCCGTCGATCGTCTTCATCCCCGGTGACCTCGAGCAGGGCAAGGTCATCACCACGGCCGTGTACGGCGGGGAGCTCGTCGCGATCGACGGGTCCTACGACGACGTGAACCGGCTCTGTGGCGAGCTCGTCGAGACCGACGAGTTCGAGGACACCGCCTTTGTGAACGTCAATGTGCGGCCGTTCTACGCCGAGGGTTCCAAGACGCTGGGTTACGAGGTCGCCGAGCAGCTCGGCTGGCGCATCCCGGCCCAGGTGGTCGTGCCGATGGCCAGTGGTGAGCTGCTGACCAAGATCGACAAGGCGTTCAGCGAGCTGGTGGAGATCGGCCTGGTCGAGGCGCCCGAGGGTGGCTGGACCGTGTTCGGCGCGCAGTCGGCCGGGTGCAACCCCATCGCGACCGCGCTGCACAACGGCACCGACCAGATCATCCCGGTGAAGCCGACCGGCATCGCGAAGTCGCTCAACATCGGCGACCCGGCAGCCGGGTCGTACGCGATCGAGGCCGTGACCCGCACCGGCGGCTGGATGGACTACGCCGACGACGACGAGATCCGTGACGCGATCCAGTTGCTCGCCCGCACCACCGGCGTCTTCGCCGAGACCGCCGGCGGTGTCACCGTCGCCGTGCTCAAGAAGCTCGTCGCCAGCGGGAAGCTCGACCCCGACAAGGAGACCGTCGTCTACAACACCGGCGAGGGCCTCAAGACGCTGGACGCCGTCGCCGGGCAGGTCGGGCCGACCCACCGGATCAAGCCGTCGCTGCGTGGCGCCCGCGACGCCGGCCTCCTGGGCTGACGATCTCCGGAGCTGACGCAGAGTAACCGGGCTCCTGCCCAACGTCGAGAATTCCTTCCCGCGAGGACTTGCGCGGGGATCTCAGGCTCGGCAGGATGCTCTACGCGGGAGGACGCGACGCCGTACGTGGCCCCACCTTCGAGCTTGGCGACAATCTCCTAGGGGCCCAACGACCCAGTGCCGGAGGCGCTGTGCGCGCGTCCTCCCGACCAAACTTCCCACCGCTGTAAATCGGTCGCGGTGCCGGTCGACGAGCGACACGCTGTCGGGCATGTTGCATGTGGAGCCTCTGACCGACAACGTGAAGGCCTTCGAGATCGCGACGGCGGCCTTCGAGGTGGACGCGCCGGGTTTCCCGCTCGACCGCCGTGAAGCATTCGTGGCCCGGATGCAGAATCCGTGGCCGGGAAACACCCTGGAACATCATGCGGCACTGCTCGACGGCGTCACTGTCGGTTACGTGAAGATCGCGATGTCGCAGCTGGACAATCTGACCAGTGTCGACGTCGAGATCACCGTTCACCCGGCGTACCGGCGCCGGGGTGCCGGGCGGGCCCTGCGTGACTTCGCGGTCGCCCGTGCCCGTGAAGAGGGCCGCAAGCACCTCGTCGCCCCGGCGAGCGACGGGCAGCCGTCCGGTGCCGCCTTTGCGACCACTGTGGGCGCCAAGGCCGGGCTGGCCGAGGTTCGCAGCCGGCTGGACGTCGCTGAGGTCACCGGCGAGCCTGGTCCGATCGCGGCCGGCTACCGCCTGGTGCAGTGGGTCAACGTCGCCCCCGAGGAGTTCCTGGACGACATCGGCTACCTCGACGGCCGGATCAACGAGGACGCGCCGAACGGCGACCTGGTCCGGGAGGCGGAGAAGATCGACGCCGCCCGGGTCCGCGCCTCCGAGAAAGCCGTCCGCACCCGGGGCCGCAGCGCGTTCAACACCGGCGCCGTGCACGAGGGCAGTGGCCGGCTGGTCGCCTGGACGATGATCGCGAGCCCGGACGACGCCCACGAACAGGCCTGGCAGAACGCCACGGTCGTCGGCCCGGAGCACCGCGGGCACGGTCTCGGCCTGACCATCAAGCAGGAGAACCTGCGCCTGGCCCGTACCGAGCGGCCCGCGCTCCGCGTTGTCGACACGTTCAACGCCGCGGAGAACGAACACATGATCCGGATCAACCGTCAGCTGGGCTTCCGGCGGATGGAGGCGTGGACCCAGTGGCAGCTGACCTTGTGAACCGCTGCAGCCCCGGCCGCAGCGGCGCCCGCCGGTAACCGCCGCGTTCCAGGCCCGCATGCCGCTCGAAGGCGTTGCGGGTGCCGTACGTGCCGGTCATCGCCCACGAGTAACCCGACGACGCCCAGTACGCGGGCCAGAACAGTGGGCCGAGGACGGCGTACTGCCCGGCGTGGCGGCTCTCGTGCGCGAGCAGCTCGGAGCGGCTCTCGTGCAGCAGCCAGTCGGCTGTCCGCCGGGTGATGATCACCGAGCCGACCGTGAAGCAGGTCGCGGGTGGCATCCGGTGGCGGTAGTTCTCGGCGATCAGGATGCCGCCGGGCGCACGCCGGAGCCGGGCGCCGGAGAGCACGGCCAGGCCGAGGCCGGCCAGCGTGGTGCCGTTGACCGCGGTCAACGCGGTGCGGAACGCCGCCCAGCTCACGACGCGGCCTGCCGGCGCATCTGAAGCTCCTTCAGCCCCGGGACGACGGGGTGCGGCACGCGGATGCCGGTGTCCTGGAAGCCCAGCCGCTCGTACGCCCGGACCGCCCGGTCGTTGCCGACGACCACTTCGAGCATCAGCTCGGGGCGGCCCATGGCGAGTGACCACTCCGCGACCGCGTCGACGAGCCGGCCCAGCACACCCGTGCCGCGCTGCGCTGGTGTGATGTAGACCGCGAAGACCACCGTGGCCCCGGGCTCCTCCGGCAGGACTGTGCCGCCCGCGTGGCCGGTCAGGCGCCCGCCCGGGTCGGCGACGAACTGGGCCAGCTGGCCGCCGGTCGATGCCTGCACGATCCGCCGGCGGTAGTCCGCGTGCGGCCGGGCGGCGGCCTGGGCCAGCGTCTCGAGGAAGGCGAGCGGGCTGTCGGCCAGCATCTCCAGCCGCAGCGCGCGCATCCTGGCCGCGTCCTCGGGGGTGACCCGGTGCACGGTGAGCGGCGGCGCCAGTGTGCTGGTCATGCTGCCCTTGCTACCCGGTCCTCGCGGCAGGGGCAACCAGGATGCCGATATGGGACTTCGCGGGCGGGTCCCGGAGGCGTCCGTTCTGCTTGCACTCGCCCCACCAGAGTGCTAAACAAGGTGTTGGCACTCGCGTCAGGTGAGTGCCAGCAGGTCGGGACGGTGGGGTCACGGCTGCGGCACCGCCATCGGTGCCGGGGTGCGGGACCGGTCGTCGCGGGCTATCCGGCTCGACCTGAGGACGTCACATCGCCAGGTGGTGACGTCCACGGAGTTCAACGTGCGGAATGCGGGCCGGACAGGCCAGGCGCCGCGAATGTCCAGGAGGACACAGCCGTATGGCCAAGATCATCGCATTTGACGAGGAAGCTCGTCGCGGCCTCGAGAGTGGTATGAACCAGCTCGCCGACGCCGTCAAGGTGACGCTCGGCCCCAAGGGCCGCAACGTCGTGCTCGAGAAGAAGTGGGGCGCTCCCACCATCACCAACGATGGTGTGTCGATCGCCAAGGAGATCGAGCTCGAGGGCACCTTCGAGAAGATCGGCGCCGAGCTGGTCAAGGAGGTCGCCAAGAAGACCGACGACGTGGCCGGCGACGGCACGACGACGGCGACCGTGCTGGCCCAGGCGCTGGTCCGTGAGGGCCTGCGCAACGTGGCCGCCGGTGCGAACCCGATGGCGCTCAAGCGGGGCATCGAGGCTGCTGTCGCCTCTGTCTCCGAGGAGCTCACCAAGATCGCGAAGGACGTGGAGACGAAGGAGCAGATCGCCTCCACCGCCTCCATCTCCGCCGGTGACTCCACGGTCGGCGAGATCATCGCTGAGGCCATGGACAAGGTCGGCAAGGAAGGCGTCATCACCGTCGAGGAGAGCAACACCTTCGGTCTCGAGCTCGAGCTCACCGAGGGCATGCGCTTCGACAAGGGCTACATCTCGGCGTACTTCATGACCGACGCCGAGCGTATGGAGGCCGTCTTCGACGACCCCTACATCCTCATCGCGAACAGCAAGATCTCCGCGGTCAAGGACCTGCTCCCCGTCCTCGAGAAGGTCATGCAGGGCGGCAAGCCGCTCATCATCATCGCCGAGGACGTCGAGGGCGAGGCCCTGGCCACCCTGGTCGTCAACAAGGTGCGCGGCACCTTCAAGTCCGTCGCCGTCAAGGCCCCGGGCTTCGGCGACCGCCGCAAGGCCATGCTGGACGACATCGCGATCCTCACCGGTGCGACCGTCGTCAGCGAAGAGGTCGGCCTCAAGCTCGACGCCGCTGACCTGTCCCTGCTGGGCCAGGCGCGCAAGGTTGTCATCACCAAGGACGAGACGACCATCGTCGACGGTGCCGGCAACGCCGAGCAGATCCAGGGCCGGGTCAACCAGATCCGGGCCGAGATCGAGAAGTCGGACTCCGACTACGACCGCGAGAAGCTGCAGGAGCGCCTGGCCAAGCTGGCCGGCGGCGTTGCGGTCATCAAGGTCGGCGCGGCCACCGAGGTCGAGCTCAAGGAGCGCAAGCACCGCATCGAGGACGCCGTCCGCAACGCGAAGGCGGCCGTCGAAGAGGGCATCGTCCCCGGTGGTGGCGTCGCGCTCGTGCAGGCCGGCAAGACCGCGTTCGACAAGCTCGACCTGGTGGGCGACGAGGCCACCGGTGCGAACATCGTCCGCGTCGCGCTGGACGCCCCGCTGCGCCAGATCGCTGTCAACGCCGGCCTCGAGGGTGGCGTCGTCTCCGAGAAGGTGCGCAACCTCGAGCTGGGTCACGGCCTGAACGCCGCGACCGGCGAGTACGTCGACCTCCTGGCCGCGGGCATCATCGACCCGGCCAAGGTCACCCGCTCGGCGCTGCAGAACGCCGCGTCGATCGCCGCTCTGTTCCTCACGACCGAGGCGGTCGTGGCGGACAAGCCGGAGAAGAACCCGGCCCCGGCCGGTGGCCCCGGCGGCGGAGACATGGACTTCTAAGTCCAGCTTTTCAGGAGGGCGGGTTGCTTCGGCAGCCCGCCCTCCTGCATGTCCCGCGCCGGACAGAAGATCAAGATCTGGTTCATGTCGTGCCTGGTTGCATGGTGCTGACCGTCGCTCCCGCCGAGAAAGGGCTGCGTGCTCGCCAGACCGTCCCTACTTGTGCCAGGCGTGTTTGCCTGGGCGGTGGCGGCCCGGGCCGCGGTCGGTGGCGGTGGCTGTGGCCAGGAAGGGTAGGCGGCCGCCGAAGAAGTAGAGGGCGGCGCCCAGGAGGAGGGCTGTGGTGCCGAGGGCGCCTACCGACATGAGGTCGGCGCCGGTTCGGGGGAGTTTGATGATGGTCTGGGTGGCCGGGGTGGGGCCCTCCTGGACCGTGATGGTGACTGTGGCGGTGTCCGTGCCGCCGCGGCCGTCGGAGATCGTGTAGGTGAACGAGTCCGTGCCGCCCTCGTAGGTGTCCGACGGCGCGTAGGTGACCGTGCCGTTCGCGTTCAGGACCGCGGCGCCGTGGCGGGGCTTGCCGACCTTGGTCACCGTCAGCGGGTCCTCGTTCGGGTCCTTGTCGCCGGCCAGCACCGACACGACGACCGAGGCGCCGGCCTTGACCGTGGCACCGTCGTTGCGGGCCACGGGTGCGGCGTTCGGGCCCGCGACCGTCACCTTGATCGTGCCCGTGGCCCGGTTCCCGTTGGGGTCCTCGGCCGAGTACGAGAAGCTGTCCATGCCGGCGAAGCCGAGCACCGGGGTGTAGGTGACTGCGGCGGCGGCCAGTTCGGCCGTACCGTGGCTGGGTTTGCCGACCGCGATGACCGTGACCGGACGCTGGTGTTTGTCGACGGTCGGGAGGCCGATGAGGACCGGGGTGGCCGGGTCGGCCGTGGCCGCCTTGTCCGGCACGGCCGGCGGCGTGCCGACGACCACCGTGACGGTCGACGTCGAGGTGTCCTTGCCGTCGCTGATCGTGTAGGTGAACGCGGCCGTGCCGGAGAAACCGTCCGCCGGCCGGTAGGTGACCGTGGTCGCCGTGAAGGTGACCTTGCCGTCGGCGGGCTGGGTGACCGTGGTGACGGTCAGCCTGTCGCCGTCGGGGTCCAGGTCGTTGCCGAGCACGTCCACCGTGACCGCCCGCTGGTACGGCGTCGCTTTCTCGTCGGGCAGCGCGACCGGTGTGCCGTCGGTGACGGTCACCGAGACGCGGCCGGTGGCGGTGCCGCCCGCGCCGTCGGAAAGGACGTAGTCGAAGCTGTCCGTGCCCAGGTAGCCGGCGTCCGGGGTGTACCGGATGCGGCCGTCCGAGAGGACCGACGTCGTGCCGTGCGCTGCCTTGCCCGCCGACTTCACGGTCAGCCGCTGGCCCGGGTTGACGTCCGAGTCGTTGCCGAGCACGTCGATGTCGACGCGGCCGCCCTTGACCACGGCGGACTGGTCGGCCCGGGCGATCGGCGCGGCGTTGGCCACGGTCACCGAGACCCGTCCCGTGCTGCGGCCACCGGAAGGATCGGTCACGACGTAGGTGAACGTGTCGACACCCGTGAAGCCGGTCGCGGGCGTGTAGCGGACCACGCCGTTCACGATCTTCGCCGTGCCGTTCTCCGGTGCGGACACCGAGACGAGGGTCAGCGCCTCGTTCTCGAAGTCGGTGTCGTTCGCGAGGACCGGGATGATCACGGCTGTGCCCGACGAGGCGGTGGCCTTGTCGGCGGCGGCGATCGGCGCGGAGTTCACGCCGACCGTGACTGTGGTCGTGTCGGTGCCGCCGGCGTCGTCGGTCACCACGTAGTCGAACGTGTCGGTGCCGGAACTGCCCGCCTCGGCCGTGTACGTGATCGTGCCGTCGGGGCGTACGGCGGCGATGCCGTGCACCGGGACCGTGGTCGAGATGATGCGCAGGTGCTGGCCGATGTTCGGGTCGGTGTCGTTGGCCAGGACGGGGATCGGCACGGCGACACCGGGCTGGGCGCGTACGGCGTCGGGCACCGCGATCGGGTTGGCGTTGAGCACGGTGACGGTGACGGTCGTCGTGGAGCTCCCGTGCGCCGCGTCCTCGATCGTGTACGTGAAGGTGTCCGTACCGGCGAAGCCCCGCCCGGGGGAGTAGACCAGCGTGCCGTCCCCGGTCGGCGTGACCGTGCCGTGGCCGCCGTTGGTGTGCCCGGTGATCGTGATCGGGTCGCCGCTGGGGTCGCTGTCGTTGCTGAGCACGGTCAGGCGGATCGGGACGTCGGTCGGGGTGACGTCGGCGTCCGGCGCGGCCACCGGCGGCGAGTTCACCACGGTGACGGTGACGGCCGCGCCCGCGGTGCCACCCTTGCCGTCGGAGATCGTGTAGTGGAAGCCGTCCGGCCCGCGATAGCCGGGCGCCGGCGTGTAGGTCACCGTGCCATCGGCGGCGACCGCGGCCGTGCCGTGCAGGGGCTGCGTGTCGATCGTGACCGTCAGCGGGTCGCCGTTCGGGTCGCTGTCGTCGGCCAGCACCGGTACGACCAGGGGCAGATTGGTCTCGGCGGTCACCGTGTCGGCGCCGGCCACCGGTACGCCGTTGGCGACGGTGAGGCTGACGGTCGCCGTTGCCGTGCCGCCGTTGCCGTCCGAGATCGTGTAGTCGAAGCTGTCCGGACCCGACCAGCGCGCGGCCGGGGTGTAGGTGATCGTGCCGTCCTGGTTGCGGACGACCGTGCCGTGCGCGGCCGCTGTCACACCGCTGACCACGAGGCTGTCGCCGTTCGGGTCGGACGCGGCTGCGACCACGTCCAGGGTCAGGGCCGTGCCGAAGGCGGTCTGCACGGTGCGGTTCGTTGCCACGGGGGCCGCGTTGGCCACGGTGACGGTCACCCGGCCGGTGTCGTCGCCGCCGTTGCCGTCCGAGACCGTGTACGTGAAGGTGTCCGTACCGGAGAAGCCGGCCGCCGGGCGGTAGGTGACCACGCCGGCGGTGAGGTCGACGCTGCCGTGGCCGGGCTGACCGACCGCGGTGACCGTCAGTGTGTCGCCGTTGGGATCGGTGTCCCCGCCGAGCACCGGAACGACCACGTCGGTGCGGTAGTTCGTCGAGATGGCGTCGTCGGCGGCGACCGGTGCAGCGTTGCCGACGGTGACCTTGACGGTTGCGGTGGCCGAGCCGCCCCGGCCGTCCGAGACGGTGTAGGTGAAGGTCGCCGGCCCGGTGAACCCGCTGACCGGGGTGAACGTGAGGTCCTGAGCGCCGAAGGTGACCGTGCCGGACGCCGGCTGGGTGACCGCGGTGATCGTCAGCGGGTCGCCGTTGGGGTCGGAGTCGTTGTCGAGCACGGTGACGGTGACCGCCTGGCCCGCCGCGCCCGCCTGGTCGTCGTGAACCACCGGCGCGGCGTTGTCGACGCCCACCGTCACGGTCGCGGTGCCGGTGCCGCCCTTACCGTCGGCGAGCACGTAGGTGAACGAGTCCGGTCCCGCATATCCGGCGGCCGGCGTGTACGTGATCGTGCCGTCGGCGTTCGCCACGGCCGTGCCGTGCGCCGGGCCGCTGCCGACCGAAACGGTCAGCGGGTCGCCGTCGGCGTCAGTGTCGTTGTCCAGCACCGCGACAACGACCGGCGCGTCGGTCGGGGTGGTGACACCCGGGTCGGCCACCGCCTTCGGGGCGGTGTTCACCGTCAGGGTCCGCACCACGGTGTTGTTGCCGGGTGTGGGGTCGGCGCCGGCTCCGGAGGCCGTGACCGTCGCACCCGCCGTCGCCGCGGCGGTGTCGTCGACAAGCGTGTCGACCAGCACCGTTGCGGTGCTGCCGAGAGCCAGGACCCCGAGCACGCAGGTGACGTCCTGGCCCGTCGCTGTGCAGCCCGCGGGCAGTGTGCCGGGTGTGGCACCGGCCGGCAGGGTCAGCTTCGCGACGGCCCGCGCCTCGCGTTCCGGGCCGTTGTTGGTGACCGAGACCTGGTAGGTGACCGGGTCGGGTGCACCGCCGCGCTGCACGACGCCCGGGACGATGGCCAGGCCGGCGGCGAGGTCCGCGCTCGGCTGCGCCACGGTCACCCCCGAGGCCGTACTCGTGCCGGCGATCTTCCGGCCCGTGTGCTTGCCGGTGTACGCCACGTTCGCCACGTCGACCACCGTGAAGCCCGCCGGGGTGTTCAGATCGACCTTCACGCGGAACGTCACCTTGGTGGTCGCGCTCGGGATCAGCTCGCCGCCGGTCGACGGGGTCGCGCCCGTGCCGATGTTGAAGGTTGTGGTGCCCTGTGCGGAGTCGGTGGCGAAGGACCCCGTGTCGTCGCCCGGCGCGTCGGTCACCGGGGTGCCCGCGACGGCCAGGGAGCCCGGCACGTACGTCGTACCGGCCGGGACCGCGTCCGTCAGCACCGACTCGATCGCCGTGTCGGTGCCGTCGTTGACCACACCGACCGTGTACTCGATCTCGTCGCCGGGCAGCAGGTTGCCGCCGTCGACGTCCTTGCCGGTGAGCGTCGCGGTCAGGTTCGGCGCGTACAGGTCGGTGCTGAAGGTGACCACACCCGGGTAGAACGTCTCGTTCGTCGTGGTCAGCGTCAGGGTCGCGCTGGTCGCGCCGTTGGCCAGCCGCCCGGTCGCGTCGAACTGGTCCACGTCCACGCCGAGCAGGTTCGAACTCGCCGGCGAGCGGTCGGTGACCAGTGCGCCGCCGTCGCTGACCGTGCTGTTGAAGAAGTTGTTCGCCGGGTTCTTCGAGTCGGACACCGCACTGCCGTTGAGCTGCAGCACGTCCCCGGTCTTGCCCAGGTCACCCTCGTAGACCACGGTGCCGATCTTCGTGGTCACCGTGCCGTACTGCGGGGTCTCGAAACCGCTGACCGGGATCGTCACGCTGGTCGAGCCGCTGCTGACCACCCCGAAACCGTCGAAGACGCGCAGGTCGCGCATCGGCAGGGCGGCATTCCGGTACGCGACCACAAGCGCCCAGCCCGCGTACCGGTCGACGCCCGTACCGGCCTGGATGTTGGCCACGGAGTAGGTGCCGTTGCCGCCGCCGGCCACCAGGGTCGTGACGTTGGTGTATCCCTGGTACGCGCTGGTCGACGGGTCGGTGTTGGTCTCGGTCGACACCATGGTCGTGTAACCGCCACCGCCCGGCACCGAGAACTTGACCTTGCCCTTGTCGGCCGCCGTCGGGGCGACCGCACCACTCGTACCCGCCTTGGTGTTGGCACTCCAGTACAGACCCGCGAAGAGCACCGTGCTGCCCGCCGGCAACACCAGCTGGGTGCTGCTGGAGTTGAAGAGGCCGTTGGCCTGGTCGGCGCCCGCGTTCTGCATCACGTAGCCGTTGTTGTTCAGCACCTCGGTCGAGGCCGAGCCGATGCCCTGCAGACCGTCGGTGCAGCCCGTCGCCGCCGGCGGGCAGGTGAGGTTCGTGTTGCCGCGCAGCACGATCGCACCGTTCGCGTTGGCCGAGAACGTGGTGGTGAACGGCGTCGTGATGACCGCCTCCGCCCGGCTCATGTAGAAGGTCAGCGCGACCCCGACGGCGACGACCACGAGCAGGGCGAGCACCCGGTGGGGGGCGGAACGCAGTGCGGGCATGGGGGTCCTCGTCGTTTCCGGCGCGCAGAAAGCCCGGACCTGATGGTCCGGGCTCTCATCACGCTAGAAACGGCCGAGTGCTGTTCAGGTGCAGCTCAGGCGCAGTCTCAGAGCTGCTTGCGGTAGAGCAGGAACACCCGTTCGACGCGGGCGCCGACGGCCTTGGAGTAGAACGGCAGCGGCCCCACCCAGCCGATCTGCACCGTCTCGTGACCGGCGGCCCGCTGGTCGGCGAGGCACCGGCGCAGCAGCAACGCCCCGATGCCCAGCCCCCGGGCGGCGGTCGCGGTGCCCATCGGCCCGAACCAGCTCGGCCGCGACGACCCGTACGCGGCGAAGCCCAGGATCGACCCGTCCTTGGCCAGCGCCAGATGGCAACCGGCCTGGTCCCGGCCGACCGAGTGGGTGATCTCGCCCGCCCAGCCCCCACCGAAGGTCGCCAGCGCGAAGCTGACCAGCGCGGGCACGTCCTCGGCGCCGGCCCGCCGCACGGTGATGCCCTCGCCCGCCAGGCGTTCCTCGTGGTCGGCGGTGGACTCGAGCCCGGCCACGGCGGTGTCGACGGTCATGTTCCACGCGGGCTGGTCCTGCTCGAAGCCGAACGCCATCGCGGCGCAGATCGCCGGGGTGTACCGCACGTCGATGCCGGGCCACGCGTAGTACGGAGCGTTGCCGGCGATGACGATGTCACCGGCACCCAGCCCGGCCAGCGCACCCTCGACCCGGGACACCAGCGCGCGGGCGACACCGCGGCGGCGCTCCCGGGGATCGACGGCCACCAGGTCGACGTGGCCGATCGACCGGTCGCGGTGCGACACCGAGCCCAGCACCACCCCGATGACCCGGCCGCCGGTGACGGACACCGGCTCTCCGGACAGGGCGGCACCGGCCGCGGCGGGACCGGCACCGGCCGACCTGAGCGCGATGAACCCGGCCAGCTTGCGCGGCGTCGCGGACCACCCGGCGGTCCCGGTGGTCTCCCGCAGCCGCAGCACGATCTCCGCTGCCTCGGCGGCGTCCTCCGGCAGATCGAGCGCGGTCCGGCACAGAGCAACCACGGCGGGCACGTCGTCATCGGTCAGTTCGGAGATCCAGAACTCGCTGTCCACAACCGCCGAACCTACCGGGCGGACGCTTCCCGTTCCGGAACGGGCGGAAGGACCAGGTCGCGCTCGCCCCGGACGGGCGAGAAGAAGAGCGCGAGCGGTCCGAGCAGGGCGGCGAACGCGAAGACGAACAGCGTGGCCCTGGCACCGAACGGTCCGGCCAGCGCACCCGCCACGAGCCCGCCGACGGGGATCGCACCCCACGAGACGAAGCGGACCGTCGCCATCACCCGCGACAACAGCTCCGGCGGGCTGGCGATCTGCCGGTACGTCCGGGTGGTCACGCTGAAGATGCAGCTCAGGCACGCGGTGATCAACACACCGGCGGTGAACGCGGCGTAGGCGGCCCAGCCCGTACCGACCGGGATGAGGAACGCGCCGGCCGCCTCCACGAAGCCGAGGATGATCAGTCCGCGGGCCGTACCCAGGGCGTTGGTGACCCGGGTGGTCAGCGCCGCACCGATCAGCGTGCCGAGGCCGTCCATCGCCAGCAGCACACCGACCACACCGGCCGGGGCGTGCAGCTCCCGCACCAGGTAGAGCGCAAAGAGCGCGTGGTACGCGCCGCTGACGAAGTTCATCGCGGTCGCCGCCCACATCGTCGGGCCCATCATCGGGTGCTTGACGACAAACGCCCAGCCCTCGCGGATCATCGCGCCCATCGGCGTGGGCCGGTCGGGCCGGTGGCCGTGCCGGGCCGGCAGGGTGCGGAGCAGGGCGGCCGACACGAGATAGCTGACCGCGTCGACCAGCAGGGTCGGCACCGCGCCGAGGAGCTGCACCGCCAGACCACCGAGCGACGGCCCGGCGAGCTGGGTCGTCGCGTGGGTGCCCGAGGTCAGGCTGTTGCGCGACTGGAGCTGGTCACGGCTGACGATCTCCGGCAGGAACGTGGTGTTCGCGACGAAGAAGATGACGTGCGCGAAGCTGACCACCAGCGCCGCGACGATCAGCTGGGTGACGGTGAGTACGCCGAGCCACCAGGCCACCGGGATCGAGGCCACGGCGGCCGCCCGGATCAGGTCCGCCGCGACCTGCGTGCCGCGCAGGGGCAGCCGCTGCACGATGATCCCGGCGGGCAGGCCGATCACGATCCAGGCCACGTACCCGGCCGCCGCGATCATGCCCATCTCGAACGCTGTCGCATCGAGGACCGTGAGCGCGGTCAGTGGCAGGGCCACTCCACCGACGGCCGAACCCAGATCACTGCTGGTGCCGGCCGCCCACCATCGCCAGAACACGCTCACGGTCCCCGCCCCCGTTCGAGTCAGTTCCATTCTGGAACGGACTATACTGATGAGCGTGCGCAGGGTCGAACTCATTGATGCCGACTGCGGCATCGAGCAGGCCCTCGGCGTGCTCACGGACTGGTGGACCTTCCTGGTGGTCCGCGACATCGCCGGCGGTGTGACCCGCTTCGAGGCTCTGCAGCGCTCGCTGGGCGTGAGCCGCCGTGCTCTGACCGAGCGCCTGGCCGCCCTGGTCTCCCACGGTGTGCTGCGGCGCGAGGCCTACTCGGAGCACCCGCCGCGCTTCGACTACCTGCTCACGGCCAAGGGTGAGGGCCTGCTCCCGGTGCTCATCGCGCTGCAGGACTGGGGCACGCGGCACGTGCTGGGCGACGGTTCCCTGACCGCGACGGCCGCACCGACCTCGGCCGAGGCCCACCGTGTGCACGGCCTGGTCGGCCACCTGGTCCCGGTCGTGCCGATCTCACGCTGGACGGTTCTCTACTTCTTCCCAGGCGCCTATCCGAGTGCCGCTGACTACCCGCCGGGCTGGGGCGACATCCCGGGCGCGGGCGGCTGCACGCTCGAGTCGCTGACCTACGCGTCCCGTGCCGACGATTTTGCGGCCGCCGGGGTGCAGGTCAAGGGCGTGAGCACCCAGCGGCCGGACCAGCTGGAGGCCTTCGCGGCGCACGCCGGGCTGCCGTTCCCGCTGGTCTCCGACCAGGACGCCAAGGTCGCCGCCGGGCTACGCCTGCCGACCTTCCGCGCCTCGGGAGTCGACCGCTTCAAGCGGCTGTCGTTGCTGGTCGACGCCTCTGCGACGATCCGGGCGGTGCAATATCCGATCACCGACCCGGCGGCCTCGGTGACCGAGATGCTGGAGCTCGCGACGGGGTTCGGTCTTGCCCGCACGCAGCCGGCGATCGGCGGGAGCGACGGTCGGTGATCCGCACGGACCTACGACATGATCCTCCTGAACTTGATCTTGATAATCCAGATTTCACCCTCCTGCGTGACACACGGCAGCGCTACCGTGGGGTTGTGCGCTCTCCCTCGGTCTCACGCTATGCAGCCGGCCGGCTCTCCCCGATCCGTCGTGTCTCGGACCTGCGACGGCTCCGGGACGAGCAGTTCGACGTGCTTGTCGTCGGCGGCGGGGTCACCGGCGCCGGAGCCGCTCTCGACGCCGCGTCGCGGGGCCTGAGCGTCGCCCTGGTCGAGGCCCGTGACCTGGCCGCCGGCACCTCCAGCCGGTCCAGCAAGCTGATCCACGGCGGCCTGCGTTATCTCGAGCAGCTCGAGCTCCACCTCGTGCACGAGGCGCTGACCGAGCGTGGCCTGCTGACCAGCCGGCTCGCGCCGCACCTCGTCCGGCCCGTGCCGATCCTGGTGCCGCTCCCGGCCGCCTCGCCGCCCGCGCGGGTCTGGCAGCGGGCCTATTACGGCCTCGGTGTCGCCGCCTACGACGCCTTCGCCGGGATCTTCGGCAGCGGCCGCGGCATGCCGCTGCACCGCCACCTGACCCGCGACGGCGCCCGGCACATGTTCCCCAGCCTGCGCGCCGACAAGATCAGCGGTGCGATCCGCTACTTCGACGGGCAGGTCGACGACGCCCGGCTGGTCGTCAACCTCGCCCGCACCGCTGCCAGCCTCGGTGCCGCGGTGGTCACCAGCGCCCGCGTCACCGGTTTTGTGCGCGAGGCGCGCGAGGTCGTCGGGGTCAAGGTCCGCGACCTCGAGGCGCCCGGCTCACCGGAGTTCGAGGTGCGCGCCCGCACGGTCGTCGCCGCCACCGGTGTGTGGAGCGACGACCTGTCCCGCATGCTCAAGGACGTCGGTGTCCGCCCGGGCCTGCGCGTCCGCGCCTCCAAGGGCGTCCACCTGGTCGTGCCGCGCTCGGCGATCACCGGCGAGGCCGGCCTGATCCTGCGGACACCCACCTCGGTGCTCTTCGTGATCCCGTGGGGCGGCCATTGGATCATCGGTACGACCGACACCGACTGGCAGCTGGACCGGTCACACCCGGCCGCGTCCGCACGGGACATCCGCTATCTGCTCGACCAGGTCAACACCGTGCTCGACCGGCCACTGACCACCGACGACATCGAGGGCGTCTACGCCGGGCTGCGACCGCTGCTCTCCGGCGAGGCCGACTCCACCTCGAAGCTGTCCCGTGAGCACGCCGTTGTCGAGCCGATGCTCGGGCTGCTGCTCGTCGCCGGCGGGAAATACACGACCTACCGCGTGATGGCCGCCGACGTCATCGACCGGGCCGTGCGCCGCCTCGGCGGGCCCGCGCGGCCGTCCCGCACCGACCAGCTCCCGCTGCTCGGCGCCGACGGCTTCTGGGCCGCCTGGCGGGACAGGCAGGACATCGCCCGCCGCCACGGTGTCACGGCCGGCGTGATCGAGCACCTGCTCGAGCGGTACGGCACGCTCACCGTGCACCTGCTCGCGATGATCGAGGCGAACCCCGAGCTGGCGACCCCGCTGTCCGGCGCGCCCGAATACCTGGCGGCCGAGATCGCGTACGCCGCCCAGGCGGAAGGCGCCCTGCACCTCGACGACGTCCTGACCCGCCGGACCCGCATCTCGATCGAGACGTCGCACCGCGGTGCCGAGACCGCCGCGCACGCCGCCGCCGTCATGGGAGACGCCCTGGGCTGGGACAAGGCGGTCCGCGACCGGGAGATCGAGCACTACCTGGCGCGGGTCGAGGCCGAACGGCAGTCGCAGAAGATGCCCGACGACCTCACCGCCGACGCGGCCCGCCTCGGAGTCCCCGACGTCCGGGGTTACGCGGCCGACCGCGGCACGGAACTGCTCGAAGTCGACCTTTGATCCTCGTCGACGAGCCACGCTGGCCGGGCCGGGGCCGCCTCTGGTCCCACCTGGTCAGCGACGTGTCCTACGACGAGCTGCACGTCTTCGCCGAGATGCTGGGCGCGCCGCGGCGGGCGTTCGACCGGGACCACTACGACATCCCGGAAAACCGTTTCCCGATGGCGCTGCTGCTCGGCGCCACCCTGGTCCGGTCCCGGGACCTCTCCGCCCGGCTGCGCGCGGCCGGACTGCGCCGGCCGAAGCACCTCACCCCAAAGTCTTGAGTTCCGCCTCGAGATTGGCCCGAGCCCGGTCCTCCCAGGCCTGCCGCAGCGGCGCGTGGCGATAGATCGACGGCAGCTCGAGCAACGCCTTCAGCACCTGCGTGCGGCCGCCGCGGAAAGCCTCGTCGGGCACGTGGGCGTACTCGCGGCGGATCGCGGCCGTGTAAGCCGCGTAGTCGTCCGGTGTGCTCGCCAGGATCGCCAGGTCGGCGTCGCAGAGCAGCTCACCGTCGGGGTCGTCGTCGTTCGTCGCGTGCCCGGCCGTCAGCCCGACCAGCCGCGCCACCTCAGCGGCCACCTCGTCCGGCGCCCCCAGCGTCGTGAGCAGGCCTTCGGCGAACTCCGCGCTGTCACGCTCGTTGGTGTCGCCCAGCGCCCGCGGGTCGTAGACCGCGTCGTGCAACCAGGCCGCGAGCCGCACCCGGTCCGCGCCCGGTGCCAGCGTGGCGAACTCGTCGATCACGTCCAGGACGGCCGTCAGATGCGCCACGGTGTGGTACTGCCGCTGCGGCTCCGACCAGCGTGCCAACAGGTATTCGCCGGCCGCCGCCAGATCCGCGTCCCCGGCCGTCGCCCCGGCACCCCGCGCCGCCGCAACCCACCGGTCCCCAAGAGATGTCACGGCCGCCATCCTGACACGTAGGGTCTTGAGGCATGACGGACGCCGGGGCGCAGCACAGGCTCGCGTCCGTTCTGGCCGAAGTGCGCGGCCGGTCACGGTCCGGCGCCGGTGCCGGCTGGTCCCGCGTACGCGGTGGTTTCCCGCTCGCGCTGCAGGCCGGACTGGCCGCCGGGCTGGCCTGGTTCATCGCGCACGACGTCATCGGGCGCCCCAGCCCGTTCTTCGCCCCGATCGCCGCCGTCATCACGCTCGCCTCGTCCGTCGGGCAGCGCGCCCGCCGCACGATCGAGCTGGTCGTCGGCGTGGCCATCGGCATCGGCATCGGCGACGCGATCATCCTGCTCATCGGCAGCGGCCCGTGGCAGATCGGCCTGGTCGTCGTCCTGGCCATCGTCGTCGCCGCGGCCGTCGGCGGCGGTACGCCCCTGGTCGTGCAGTCCGCCTCGTCGGCGGTGCTGGTCGCCACGCTGACCTCGGGCACCGGGCTGCCGTACACCCGCTTCTTCGACGCGTTGGTCGGTGGTGCGGTGGGTCTGACGGTGATGACGGTCCTGCTGCCCCTGAACCCCCTGACCGTGGTGCGCCGATCCGCCGACCCCGCGCTGGAGGCCTTCACCGAAGGGCTGCACGCGATCGCGGACGGGCTTTCCGGCCGGGACGCCGACGCCGTGAAGGCCGCGCTCGACCGGCTCCGCAGCGCCGAGGCCAACTTCGCCGCGTTCGACCAGGCGGCCGCCGCGGCCAGCGAGAACGTCGCCTTCGCACCGGCGCGGTGGCGGGCCCGCGGTGCTCTCAGCCAGTACGTCGAAGGCGCCGACCAGCTCACCTACGCCCTGCGGAACGTCCGGGTGCTCGCCCGTCGCGTGATGACGGCACTGCAGGACGACGAACCCGTCCCGGAGTGCCTGCCGACCTCCGTCCGGCTGCTCGGCGACGCCGTCGAACTGCTTCGCGAGGAATGGGCCCGAGGCGTCGAGCCGATCGCCACCCGCGAACGTGCACTGCGGGCTGCCGCCGAGTCCGGCCGCGCGTACGACGAGGGTGTCGGCTTCTCCGGCGGTGTGGTCGTCGCCCAGGTGCGCACGACGGTCTCGGATCTGCTCAGAGCCACCGGCATCGAGTACGCCGAGGCGCCCCGGCTGGTCCGGCGGGCCGTCGGGTGGCACGGGCGGCCGCGTACCGTCCGGAGGAAGCCCGGCCGGTCACGGCCCGGAGCCTCGGGTCGCGGCCCTTCCTGACCGAGTTTCGCGCCCTTGATCCTTTTTCCGCCGCCGCGGGCCCGCCTGGGTGCCGCGAGGTGGCTACGCTGGCGACATGGCCGACGTAGCTCCGGGCGGGTCGCCCGACCCGGCACCGACCTCCCCAGCTCCGGCCTCGCCGGCGCCCGGTTCTGCCACCGCGGCCGCCGAGCAGCTCACAGCGCCGATGAATCCCGACCCGGCACCCGGCCCGCAAGCGAGGGTGTCCGGCCGGCCGAGCGGCTGGCGGCGCTGGCTGCCGCTGGTCGGCGTCATCACGTTCATCGCGGCCTGCGCCGTCGCCATGCTGATCATCCTGGGCTTCAGCAACGGCCCGCAGGGCCTCGCGATCGGCCTGGTCGCCGCGATCCTCCCGGTCCCGGTCCTGGTCGGCTGCTTCCTCTGGCTCGACCGGTACGAACCGGAGCCCACCCGCTACCTGATCTTCTGCTTCGCGTGGGGTTCCGCCGTGGCGACCCTGGTGGCCATCGGCGTCAACTCGTTCGCCTCGTGGGGCTTCGACCGCCTCGGCCTGCCGGACGCCCTGGTGGCGGTGCTCGTGGCCCCCTTCATCGAAGAATCCATGAAGGCCCTCGGCCCGATCCTGCTGCTCTGGCGCCGCCGCCGCGAATGGTCCGGCATCACCGACGGCATCGTCTACTGTGGCCTCTCCGCGCTGGGCTTCGCCATGGTCGAGAACGTCCTCTACCTGGGCGGCCACGGCTACGCGTCCGGCGTCGACCAGTACGGCCCGGCGACCGGCATCCAGAACCTCTTCCTCATCTTCATCGTGCGGATCCTCTTCACCGGCTTCGCCCACCCGCTCTTCACCTCGATGACCGGCATCGGCCTGGGCCTGGCCTCCCGCACCGCCGACCGCCGCATCAAGTGGCTGGCCCCGATCGCCGGCCTGCTCGCCGCGATGATCCTGCACGGGCTCTTCAACCTGCTGCCCACACTCTCCGTGGCCACCGGCGAAACCCTGATCATGCTGTACGGGTACCTGGGCTTCATGGTCCCGTTCTTCTTCCTGGTGGTGGGCTTCGCCATCGCCCTCCGCAGCTGGGAAGGCCGCCTCAGCGAACGTGTCCTGCCGCACTACGTCACCGCCGGCTGGCTCTCCCCACCCGAGGTGGCCACCCTCGGCAGCCTCGGCCGCCGCCACTCGGCCCGCCGCTGGGCCAAACGCGTCTCCGGCGACGCCGGCGTCAAAGCAATGCGCGGCTTCCAATTCGCCTCGACCCAGCTCGCCCTCCTGCGCGACGGCATGCAACGCGGCCTCGACCGCAAACCGGCGGACCTGCAACGCTCGGCCGAAGAGGAATACCGCCTGCTGACGGCCATCTCCGACTACCGCGCCGTCTTCGTGGGCCGCGACCCGCAGATGCCCCAGGCGTTCTGGGACGGCACGAACTACCAGATCGCCTTCCCCGACGGCGTGACCCGCACGGTGAGCCCGCCCGAGGAACCCGTCGTGCCGGTCCCGGTCCGGATTCCCGCCAACCCGTACCCGGCCATGGCCGCTGCTTACAGTCAGGGACCCGGCTACGGCGCCCCGCAGCCCAGCTTCGGCGCGCCGCCGGTTTACGTCCGGCCCGGCCACCAGATCCCACCCGGCTACGGCGCCCAGCCCGGCTACGGTGCCGGCCAGCCCGGTTACGGCCCTCCGCCCGGTTACGGTGCGCAGCCTGGTTATGGTGCCCAGCCTGGCTACGGTGCTCAGCCCGGTTATGGCACACAGCCTGGATATGGCTCGCAGCCTGGTTATGGGACTCCGCCTGGGTATGGCGCTCAGCCTGATTACGGCGTTCAGCCTGGCTATGCCACTCCGCCCGGTTACGGCGGCCAGCCCGGTTACGGCGCTCAGCCCGGCTATGGAGCTCAGCCCGGTTACAACGGCCAGCCGGGTTACGGCGGTCAGCCGGGTTATGGCGCTCAGCCTGGCTATGGTGCTCAGCCCGGCCAGGGCAACCCACCTGGGGAGAGCACTCAAGCCGGTTACAGCCAGCCCGGCTATGCCGGCCAGCCGGGCCACGGCGCTCAGCCTGGTTTTGGTGATCCGTCCGGCTTTGGCGGTCAGCCGGGACACGGCGCTCAGTCGGGCTATGGCGCTCAGCCAAGTTATGGCGCTCAGCCTGGTTCGGGCGATCCGTCCGGCTATGGCGGTCAGCTGGGCTACGGCGCTCAGCCCGCTCATGGTGCGCAGCCTGGTTCTGGCGACCCGTCCAGCTACGGTGGCCAGTCCGGGTATGGCGGTCAGCCGGGTTATGGTACTCAGCCCGGCTACAGCGCCCAGCCCGACGGTGGCGCCCAGGCGAGTCATGGCGACCAAGCTGGTTACGGCGGCCGGCCCAGCGACGGTTCCCAACCCGGCGAGGGCGTCCAGACCAGTCAGTCCAACTCGGCCGTTGAGGGTCAGCAGTCGCAGGGTGCCGGTGGTTACAGCGCGCCTCCGGCTTCACCTGCTTCGCCGGCGGGTGGGGCGTTGCGGTCGGCTGCTCCGCACGGCGGGGATGCGTGGGTCGACTACACCCGCGAGGGTTACGACGCGGCGGCTCAGCCTTCGACGCCCTACGACTACAGCCGCCCCGTACAGGAGCTGCAGGGGGAGAGCCGGACCGCGACGGCGGCCGAGCAGGAAGGGCCGCAAGGTGAGAGCCAGGCGCCTGTGCAGCAGGGGCCGCAAGGTGAGGGCCGGGCGCCCGAGGGGCCGCGGCAGGAGTGACGTCCGCTGTGGACGAGGTGGCCTGATCGTTCCGAAAACGAGTGAAGGGGGTGGATTCGCGATGTCGCGGTTGAGCGCGCCGGTCCGGACCGACCGGTTCGATCCTTTCCACCTTCGGTTCTGGGACTTCAGGAGCATCAGGCATGGATCTTCCGCGTCATCACACGATCCGCGAGGGCGATCTTCGGATCTGTAACCCCTTCACACCCCGGAAGCTGGCCACGCTCGGTCAGGTCATCAAGCTGCGCGCCGGCGACACCCTGCTCGATCTGGCCAGTGGCCGGGGCGAGATGCTCTGCACGTGGTCGCGGGACCACGGCGTCTCCGGCACCGGTGTCGACATCAGCACCGTTTCCACCGACGTGGCCCGGCTGCGCGCCACCGAGTTCGGTGTTGCCGACAAGGTCGAGTTTCTGCACGGCGACGCCGGTGAGTTTGTCGCCGAGACGCCGGTCGACGTTGCTGCGTGCATCGGGGCGACCGGGATCGGCGGGGGTGTGCCCGGCACCGTGCGTCTGCTCGAGCGCAGTCTGCGCCCGGGCGGGATGCTGCTCGTCGGGGAGCCGTTCTGGCGTCGGGAGCCGCCGGACCAGGAGACGATCGAGGCCTGTCACGCCGAGCGGCGGGACGACTGGCGGGACCTGACCGGCCTGGTCACGGTGTTCCACGAGCTCGGCTGGGACCTGGTCGAGATGGTCCTGGCCGACGGTGACGGCTGGGACCGCTACGCGGCGGCGCACTGGCTGAACATCCGCCGCTGGCTCGACGCCAACCCGGACGATGAGCTTGCTCCAGCATTCCGGGAGGAGCTGACCACCGACCCGCTGAGTTACGTGCGGTACCGGCGTAATTTCCTCGGCTGGGGAGTGTTTGCCCTGCTCAAGCGGTAGTCAGAGGTAGAGGCCCGTTCCGTCCGACTCGACGCGGGTCGCCGCCACGGCGTGGACGTCGCGTTCGCGGAGGAGGACGTACTCCTTGCCGTGCAACTCCACCTCGGCGCGGTCGTCCGGGTCGAAGAGGACCCGGTCGCCCACGACGATGGAACGGACGTTCGGGCCCACGCCGACGGCTTTGGCCCAGGACAGGCGTTTGCCCAGGGAGGCGGTGGCGGGAATCACGATGCCGGCGCTGGATCGGCGTTCGCCGTCACCGCCGTCGAGGCGGACCAGGACGCGGTCGTGCAACATCCGGATCGGCAGCCCGGCCTCGGTACGGGTGTCGGTGCTCACGAGAGGA
Source organism: Amorphoplanes friuliensis DSM 7358 (assembly GCF_000494755.1). NCBI lineage: Bacteria > Bacillati > Actinomycetota > Actinomycetes > Micromonosporales > Micromonosporaceae > Actinoplanes > Actinoplanes friuliensis. The sequence continues at coordinate 8,886,441 of NC_022657.1, read as the reverse complement.
CGGTACGCCCGCGCCTGCCGCCCGGGAGAGCGGGTCTCGACTACGGTGGGACCGGCGTGACGACGGACGAGGGGGTCGGCTGTTGAGCCGCTTGCAGCGGGTCCGGAACAATCTGCGCCGGGCATATGACGCGGGCCGCGAGTCCGTGCGGACGGCCCGGGCGCAGCGAGACCGCACCCCGGACGACCCGGAGGTCGACTTCGAGCTCCCAGCGCCGGACCCACCCGTCGATCACCGTTCGACGTCGAGCCGCGACGACGCCGAGGTGCCGCACTCGTTGCGCATCGCCGCGGCCTGGTCCTGGCGGCTGATCATCGTCGGGGTTGTCGGCTGGGTGCTGCTGCGCTTCATCGGCATCATCAGCATCGTGGTGATCCCCCTGGCGATCGCCCTGCTCCTGTCGGCCCTGCTGGCACCGGCCGTGGGCTGGCTGCGCCGCTTCCGGCTCCCACCGTCCCTGGCGACGTTCCTGGTGCTGATCTGCGGCATCGCGGCGGTCGCGGGCACGCTCACGCTGGTCGTCAACCAGTTCGTCGACGGGGTGCCGGAGCTGACGGACAACGCCAGCAAGGGCATCCGCCAGATCCAGGAATGGGCCCGCACGGGCCCTCTCCACCTCTCCGACGACCAGGTCAACCAGGCCATCGACTCCGCCCAGAACTGGATCAACTCCAACACCTCGTCGCTGACGGCAACGGGCGTGGCCACGGCGGCAACACTGTTCGAGGTGCTGACCGGCGCCCTGCTGGTCCTGTTCGCAACGTTCTTCTTCCTGCGCGACGGCCGCAAGATCTGGCGTTTCCTGGTACGCCTGTTCCCGGTGAACGCACGCTGGAGCCTGTCGGACGCCGGCGACGCCTCCTGGTCGACGCTGGGCTCCTACGTCCGGGCGACGGTCCTGGTGGCATTCATCGACGCAACGGGCATCGGCCTGGCCCTGGTGATCCTCAACGTCCCGTTCCCGTTCCCCCTGGCCGCCCTGGTGTTCCTGGGAGCGTTCATCCCGATCGTCGGCGCAAGCGTCTCGGGCGCGGTGGCCGTACTGGTCGCGCTCGTCGACCAGGGCTGGGTGATCGCACTGATCGTGCTGGGCGCGGTGATCCTCGTCCAACAGGTCGAGGGCCACATCCTCCAACCCCTGATCATGGGCAGGGCGGTGGCCATCCACCCGCTGGTCGTCATCATCGGCATCGCGTCCGGGGTTGTGCTGGCCGGAATCATCGGGGCGTTGGTCGCAGTGCCATTGATCGCGGTCCTGAATACGGGCGTAAGAAGGCTGGCCCGCCGCCGCCCAGAAATCCCACCAGACGCAGTAGTGGTAACCACCGGAGAGCAAGCAACCTGAAAAAGCGCTCTAGAGAGTAAGTAAGCACGGACCCCCGCACGGTGGCTACGGAAAGCGCGCACTACGGACGCCCCACAGTGCCATCTCTTGACCTGATCTCAGCGGATTCGGGAGGTGCCAGGGGGCGCTGAGGACGAGTTGCAGCAAGTCCACCCCGCCGCCGGTGCCGGTTGTAACCGCAACGTCCCGCGCGGCCGGCGCGCGGCACCCAAGATCGACGGATTCGGGACCTCGCGGTAAAGGCAAGCAGCGACATCGGCCTACAGTCTTGCTGGACTTGTCGTCGTAACTACCTCGGGGCTTGGCTGTCCGGATTTGGTTGCGCTCGGGAGATGGGCGAGGTTACTGCTAGGCACCGGAGGCGGGGAGGTGTCGGTGCAGCGCCTTCTCCGCCTCCCCTGACACCTTCCGACCCGGCTGAGGTCAGGTCAAAAGATGGCACTGTGGGGCGCCCGTACTGGTTGCTTTCCGTAGCCACCGTGCGGGGGTCCGTGCTTGGTTCTTCTTTAGTTCTTTGACAGTCTTTGCAGGGCTCCGATTGCTACTTCTGGTCTGGTTGTGTACCAGAACGGCGGTAGGGATTTCCTGAGGAAAGGGCCGTAGCCCCGGGCTGTTTCCAGGCGGGAATCCAGGACTGCGACTACCCCTTTGTCGCCGGTTGAGCGGATCAGGCGGCCGACCCCCTGGGCCAGTCTGATGGCGGCGATGGGCACGCTCACCGCTGAGAAACCCGATCCGCCGGTTGCGTCCACCGCAGCTGCCCTTGCTGCGGCCAGGGGTTCGTCGGGGCGCGGGAATGGCAGGCGGTCGATGACGACCAGTTGGCAGGCGTCGCCGGGGACGTCCACGCCTTGCCAGAGGGACATCACGCCGAAGAGGCAGCTTTCTTTTTGTTCGCGGAATTTGCGGACCAGGATCGGCAGGTTTTCTTCGCCTTGGAGCAGCACCGGGAGGTCTGTTCGGGCGCGCAGCAGCTCCGCCGCTTGGGTGGCCGCCTTGCGGGACGAGAACAGGCCCAGTGTGCGGCCGCCCAGGGCTTCCACCAGTTTCAGGAGCTCTTCGCCGGCGGCGTCCGGTAGGCCTGAGGCTGCGGGGCGCGGCAGGTGGGAGGCCACGTAGAGGATGCCCTGGCGGGGGTAGTCGAAGGGGGAGCCGACGTCGAGGGAGCTCCAGCCGTCGCCGGAGATCGGGGGTGCCTCGGCTGAGCGCGCCGCCGGGACCGGGGCGGCGGTGGGCAGGCCCAGGGAGCGCGCCACCGTGTCGAAGCGGCCGCCCAGAGTCAGGGTGGCGGAGGTGGCGACGACTGTGCGTTCGTCGTAGAGGCTCGAGGCCAGCGTGCCTGCCACCGAGAGGGGCGCCACGACCAGGGCGCGGCGGCCGTTGCCGAGGTCGGACTTCTCCACCCAGGCGACGTCGAAGTCGGAGTCCTCGAGCAGGCGCTGGGAGGTTTTCGACAGCTCGTCCAGGGTCGCCTTGGCCTGCTGTTTGCGTACGGGATCGGGGTCGTCGTTCTTGATGTCGCCGATGGCGTCCAGGGCGGAACGGGTGGCCGACTCGATCAGCATGACGGCCTGGTGGATCAGGGGCGGGAGGCCGGTGGTGAGGCGGCCCGCGGGGATGTCGCTGAGGCCGACCGTCAGGGAGTCGGCCGCCTCGGCGAGGGCTTCGGCGGCGGCGGGGGAGACGAGGGGGCGGGCGCGTTTCGAGGCTCGCTCGACGCCCTCGGGGGTGAGCTCGGCCTGGGCCGCGGAGGAAACGCGGTCGGCCAGCTCGTGGGCCTCGTCGACGATGAGGAGCTTGTGCGGGGGCACGATGTTGCGGTCGGCGAGCATGTCGACGGCCAGGAGGCTGTGGTTGGTGACCACGATGTCGGCCTCGCGGGCGCGGACGCGGGACGCCTCGGCGAAACACTCGGCGCCGTACGGGCACTTGGCGACGCCGGGGCAGTCGCGGGCGGGCATGGAGACCTGGCGCCAGGCGGTCTCGTCGACACCGGGGTCGAGCTCGTCGCGGTCGCCGGTCTTTGTCTTCTCGGCCCACTCCTGGACGCGGAGGATCTGCTTGCCGAGGCGGCCCGCCTCGCCCAGCCACTGCGTCGCCCGCGGTGGCGCGTCGTCGAAGAGGGTGTCGGTGGGGGCTTCCTCGTCGGCGTGTTCGAGCTTGGCCACGCAGAGGTAGTGGTGCCGGCCCTTGAGGACCGCGAAGGTCGGGCGACGGCCCAGGACCGGTTCGACGGCGTCCGCGAGGCGGGGCAGGTCGTGCTCGACGAGCTGGTTCTGCAGGGCGAGCGTGGCGGTGGAGACGACCACCGGGCCGTCCACCAGCAGGGACGGTGTCAGGTAGGCCAGGGACTTGCCCGTGCCCGTCCCGGCCTGCACCAACAGGTGCTCACGCTCCTTGACCGCGCGTTCGATGGCCGTGGCCATCTGCTCCTGCCCGGGACGGGACGCGCCACCGGGCACGGCGCCCACGGCTGCGGCGAGGAGCTGGGACGCGGTTGCCTTCTTACGGGTCGCGGCGGTCACGTCGGAGACCGTACCCGCCACCACCGACGAAACCATGTCACCGTTAGGGTCTTGTCATGCCGAGCGAGATGGTCCGGGTCGTCTACACCAAGTACGACGGCACGGCTCACCGCGACTATCCGGCCCGGCGGCTCGCCGAGGACGACCTGGGAATCTGGGTCGGTGTGACACGCGGCACGGCCTCCGTCTACCACGGTCAGCCGTCCGTGGAGCAGATCCCGTTCGTCCTGCTGATCCCGCACCACGCGTGGTGGACCGGCATGTTCAACCCGCCGCCGCGCACCAGCGAGGTCTACTGCGACATCACCACCCCGGCGCGCTGGGAGGGTGACACGGTCCACATCATCGACCTCGACCTCGACGTGTCGCGCCGCCGCGACACCGGGCTGATCGAGCTGCGGGACGAGGACGAGTTCGAGGAACACCGCGTCGCCTTCGGGTACACCGCCGAGATGGTCACCGAGGCGCACGCCGCCGCCCGGCGCCTCTTCGTGGCGCTGGGTGACGGGTCGGAACCGTTTGCTTCCGCGTACCGGAAATGGCTCTCAACCGTCGTTGAGTGACCCGAGCTTGGCCGGGTTGAGCTGGTTGTAGAGGGCCGTGATCCGGCCGTCCGCGACAGCGACGGACAGCACGGAGAGCAACGGGCTTCCGTCCCGGTAGCGGCCGCGGAAGAGGACGCCGGCGTCGCCGTTGACCAGCACCGCGTCGGTCGTCGCACTCTCCAGGTCGCGGCTGCGTCGGCTGAAGAGGGCGGCGTAGAGGCGGACCACCTTGTCGAGGCCGAAGATCGCGTTGCGGCCGGCGTTGACGGCACCACCACCGTCGGCGATCGAGACGACCTCGGGTGCGAGGACGGCCGCGAGGGCGTTCAGGTCGCCGGAGGTGGCCGCCGCGAGGAACGCGTCCAAGACCTTGCGCTGCTCGGCGAGGTCCGCGGTGTGTCGCGCCTCGCCCTCGGAGACGGCCCGGCGACCCCGGGACGCGTGCTGGCGGGCGGCGCTGACGCTGGTGTTGAGCACCGCCGCGACCTCGTCGAACGGCACCGCGAACGCGTCGTGCAGCACGACCGCCACCCGCTGCTCCGGCGTCAGCTTCTCCAGCACGACGAGCAGAGCCAGGCTGACGTCCATCCGCTGCGTCACCTTCTCGGCCGGGTCGTCGAGGAAAGACACGACCGGCTCCGGGAGCCACTGACCCGGGTACGCCTCCCGCCGCACCCGCGCCGACTTGAGCACGTCCAGGCAGAGGCGTCCGGTCACGGTGGTCAGCCAGCCGCGCAGGTCGTGGATCTCCCCGCCGGCCTGCGCCCGGTTGAAGCGCAGCCACGCCTCCTGGACGACGTCCTCGGCCTCGGCGCGGCTGCCGAGCATCCGGTACGCGACGGCCAGCAGGTGCGGGCGTTCAGCTTCGAAAGGGTCCGACGGCATGGGGGAATTCTGCGCGAGATTGCCCTGTCACAGGTGTCACATGTGACACAGTGGTGAGCGCAATAAGCGCATTTAGTCCTATTTCGCGTTCTCGGGAGCGGGGGCAGGCGATGACAACCAACGTGGCGGCCCTCCTGGGCGGTCTGGCCGGGGTCGCCGGGGTGGCCGGTGCGGCAACCCTCGGCTTCGCGGTTGCGCGGCGTCCCCGGGCGTACCTGCCCGCCGGGCACGCGCTCGTCGGACCGCAGATCGCCGACCCACTGCCCGGCGTCCTGCGGCGTGGGCTGGCCGGCATCACCGTGCCGGTCCGGCCGGGGCCGCACGGCGAGTTGTACCTCGGGCCCGGGAACCCGCAGCCCGGGCGTACGCTGCGCCGGCTCGTGCTGTCACCGCTCTTCGCCCGGGCCCACGCGCGGGGTGGCCGGCTCTGCCGCGACCAGCGGGTGCCGTTCCGGCTCGTCGTGGAGTTCACCGGGCCGACGCGGGACGCCGATCTGCTGCTGCGGGCGTACAGGATGCTCGACCAGCAGTTGCGTGACCACGCCCCGCTGCTGAGCCGCTGCGCCGACGGTCAGCTCGACCCGGGTGCGGTCACCGTGTCGATCACCGGCATCGTCGACGTCCGGGACCTCCTGGCCGACCAGCGCCGCCGGTACGCGTTCGCCGACGGCTCGTTCGACGACATCGGCACCGCCTCCGCCCCGCCCGCCCTGGTCCCGATGATCAGTGAGCCGTGGGGGCGCCGCTTCGGCTGGGACGGGCGCGAACCGATCTCCGCCGAGGAACGGCACCTGTTGCACGCGCTGGTCCGCTCCGCGCACGAGGACGGCCGGACCATCCGCATCTCCGGGCTGCCCGAGGGCTCCCGGCGGGCCCGGCGGGCGATCTGGACCGAGCTCGGCGCGGCGGGCGTCGACGTCATCGCCGACTTCGACCAGGTGGGCCTCGCCCGGCATCTGCGCCGGCACCCGGTCGGCCGCCAGGCGGAACCCCGCACGCCGTCCGTGGCGACGCCCGGTCGCCGGGTCACTCCGACGCCGCGAGCCACCAATCCACGACCGGACATCGCCCAGACTGTCTGAAAGATCCGCATTAGCGGGCGTCGAAGGTTAACAGGAAGTGAACGCGCCCTGAACTGCTGCTGAGCAGGGGTAGGCGGGCTCGGCAACCGGGGAGGCGTTACCTAGCATTCCCTCCGTCTCGTCCACTCCTCGATCGAGGTTCGCGCCGTGAAGTTCTCCTTCCGCCCCACCGAGGGCGCCTTCTACGAGTTGTTCACCCGGGCCGCCCAGAACCTCGTACGGGGTACCGAGCTGCTGAACGAGCTCGCCCTGCCCGGTGTGGACGTGCAGTCGGTCAGCGACCGGCTCACGGACGTCGAGCACGACAGCGACGAGATCACACACACGCTCTACAAGAAGATCAACTCCACGTTCATCACGCCGTTCGACCGCGAGGACATCTACTCGCTGGGGTCGCAGCTCGACGACGTCATGGACCACCTGGAGGCGGTCGGCAACCTCCTTTACCTGTACGGCCTGACCGAGCTGCCGTCACTGCCGCGCGAGATGCACGAGCTGGTGAACGTCCTCGACCAGCAAGCCAAGATCACCGCAGACGCGATGCCGCGGCTCAAGACGATGAAAAATCTCGAGGAGTACTGGATCGAGATCAACCGCCTGGAGAACGACGGCGACCGCGCCTACCGCATGCTGCTGGTCCGCCTCTTCTCCGGCGAGTACGACGCACTCACCGTCCTCAAGATGAAGGAGGTCGCCGACGAGCTCGAGGCGGCCTGCGACGCGTTCGAGCACGTGGCGAACACCGTCGAGACCATCACGGTCAAGGAGTCCTAGGCCTTGTCCCCCGAGCTCATAGCGGTCCTCGCGGTCATCCTCGCCGCGATGGCCTTCGACTACACCAACGGCTTCCACGACGCGGCCAACGCGATCGCCACCAGCGTCAGCACCCGCGCCCTGACCCCCCGCGTCGCACTGGCGATGGCCGCGGTCGGCAACTTCGTCGGCGCCCACTTCGGCGCGGAAGTAGCCAAAACCGTCGGCGACGGCCTGGTCAAACTCCCCGTCGGCATCCCCAGCCTCGGCGTCGTCTTCGCCGGCGTTGTCGGCGCCATCGCCTGGAACCTCATCACCTGGTACTTCGGCCTCCCGTCCTCCTCCTCACACGCCCTCTTCGGCGGCCTGGTCGGAGCGACCCTCTTCGCCACCCACGGCACCGTCGAGTGGGACACCATCCTCGTGAAGGTCCTCATCCCGATGGTGGCCTCGCCGTTCGTCGGCTTCCTCCTCGGCTTCGCGGTCATGGTCGGCATCATGTGGGCCTTCCGCCGCGGCCAGCCCGGCAAGCTGAACCGCGGCTTCCGCATCGCCCAGACCATCTCCGCCGCCTTCATGTCGGTGGGCCACGGCATGCAGGACGCCGCGAAAACCATGGGCATCATCGTCCTGGCGCTCTACACCGGCGGCTTCCAGGACAGCGCCACCGACATCCCGTGGTGGGTCTTCTGGACCTCAGCGGCTGTCCTCGCAGCCGGCACCTACGCCGGCGGCTGGCGCATCATCCGCACGCTGGGCCGCAAAATCATCGACCTGGGGCCGGCCGAAGGTTTTGCCGCTGAGATGGTGGCCAGCTCGGTTCTGTTCTTCAACGCGCTGGTGCTCCACGCGCCGATCTCCACCACCCACACGATCACCTCCGCGATCATGGGCGTGGGTGCGACCAAGCGTCTGAGTGCAGTTCGCTGGAACGTCGCCGGCAATATCGTCATCGCCTGGATCACGACGTTCCCGGCCGCGGCGCTGATCGCCTGCATCGTCTACTTCGCGGTCCGTCCGATCTTCGGCTGATCCCGGGCACCATCGAGAGCAGAGTGCTTCTTTGCCGCGGTCCGTGCGTGGCCTGGCGGTGGTCCACATGCTGGTGGGTCGGTGCTTTCCGCGCCTGGACCGGGTGGGCCACTGCTGGCGGTGGTCGGTTGGGGTGCTGGATCGCTCGGTCACGCAGCAAGATCAACGCAAGGTTGCTGAAGTCGGGCCTAAAACGGTGCTGATAGGCCCGACTTCGTGGAAGTTGGGTCTGGGAGGTGCCGGTAGGCCCGACTTCGTTGAAGTTGGGCCTGTGAGGGTGCTGGTAGGCCCGTCTTCGTTGAAGTTGGGCCTTTGAGAGCGCTTAGGCCCGACTTCGTGGAAGTTGGGCCTGTGAGGGTGCTGGTAGGCCCGTCTTCGTTGAAGTTGGGCCTTTGAGAGCGCTTAGGCCCGACTTCGTGGAAGTTGGGCTTGTGGGGGTGCTGGTAGGCCCGACTTCCTTGAAATCGGGCCTACGCGCCAACGCGTTGCTCTGCTTTGGATCCGGACCGAAATCAGGACCGAACCCCTTGCTCCAGGTCCGTGCTTTCCGAGTCGGACCCGACTTGGGGTTGACCCGGTGGCGGCAAACCCTGCCGGGTCGGCGCTTTCCGAACCTGGACCGGATGGGCCAGTGCCGGCGCTGTCGATCGGGGTCACAGGCCCCGGATCACTCGGTCGGGCGACAAGATCAACTCAAGGTTGGTGAAGTCGGGCCTATAAAGGCGCTGGTAGGCCCGACTTCAACGAAGTTGGGCCTTTGAGAGCGCTTAGGCCCAACTTCGTTGAAGTTGGGCTTGTGGGTGGCGGGTAGGCCCGACTTCGTTGAAGTTGGGCCTTTGAGGGCGCTTAGGCCCAACTTCGTTGAAGTTGGGCTTGTGGGGGAGCGGGTAGGCCCGACTTCGTTGAAGTCGGGCCTTTGGGGACGCTTGTAAGCCCGACTTCGTTGAAGTCGGGCTTGTAGGGGAGAGGATTGGGCCGACTTCATTGAAGTTGGGCCTTTGAGGGCGCTCGTAGGCCCGACTTCGTTGAAGTTGGGCCATTGGAGCGCTTGTAGGGCCGACTTCGTTGAAGTTGGGCCATTGGGGGCGCTTGTAGGCCCAACTTCGCCGAAGTTCGGCCGACGCGCCGACCAGTCAGTGCTTCTCGATTCCGGCCGGTAGCCCACGCCCTGCCACCTCTGCACCGTGCCGAGTTCCTGTGCTCCGGACCGGAACCAACCCCGCACCGACCCGGATCCCCGTGATCAAGCCGTGGGCGCTCCGGCAGGAGTCAGTAGGTGACGCCGATCTCGGCGCGGATGCTGTCCATCAGCCCCATGATTTCCAGCGTGGTGGCGTGCGGCATCAGCGGGCTTTCCAGCAGACCCTCGGCAAGGCAGCGCTGCACCTCTCCGGCCTCGTACTGGTAGCCGCTCCCCGGGAACGGCTCGGTGATCTCCTCGGCCGCCCGCCCCGCCCGGTGCAGGACGAACGAGCGCGGGACGAAGAAGCCCTGAGGCAGGTCGATGCGCCCGAGCGTCCCCGTGATCGAGGCCGCGTTGCGGGTTTCGCCGATCAGGCTGCACGTCAGGGAGGCGATTGCGCCTGATTCCCAGCCGAGAAGGATGCCGGTGTTGTCGTCGACGCCTTCGGGGGTGAGGTGGGCCCAGCTGCGGGTCGTGGCCGGCGCTCCGAGGATCAGGTGGGCCAGGTTGAGGGGGTAGACGCCGAGGTCGAGCAGGGCGCCGCCGCCGAGGGCGGGGTCGCGGAGCCGGTGGGTGGCTGCGAACGGGCCCTGCAGGCCGAAGTCCGCCTGGATGTTGGTGATCTCGCCGATCGCGCCGTCCCGGACGAGGGCGACGATGCGCCGGATGGCCGGGTTCATGCGCATCCACATGGCTTCCATCAGGAAGACGCCACGGTTGCGGGCTTCGTCGATCAGCTGCTGTGACCCGGCCACGTCCAGGGTCATCGGCTTTTCGCAGAGGACGGCTTTGCCGCCGGCCAGGCAGGTCATCGCCGCGTCGAGGTGGGCTGCGTGCGGGGTCGCCACGTAGATCACGTCGACGTCGGGGTCTGCGGCCAGCTCGGCCCAGGAGCCGTGGGAGCGGGCGAAGCCGTGCCGGTTCGCGAAGGTGGCCGCGGACTCGGGGGTGCGGGAGCCGACGGCGGCGAGTTCGGCGCCGGGCACGAGCGGGAGGTCGGCGGCGAACGTGGCGGCGATGCCGCCGGTGCCCAGGATGCCCCAGCGGACAGCTTTCTCGGTCATGATCGCCACCGTATCGCCCCGGTCGGGGCGGGTGGGAGGATCGGGCGGTGAGCCAGACGATGCCGCTGCCGGCGGCCATGTTGCAGCGGGCCCGGGACTTCGACGGCGTCCCGGCGCCCGCGCGGCCCGCGGCCACCGTTGTGCTTCTGCGGCCCGAGAGACCCAAATTCCACGTGTACGTTCTCAGGCGCGCAACCACGATGGTCTTCGGCGGCGTCTACGCGTTCCCGGGTGGTGGTGTCGACCCGGACGACCGCCCGCGGACGATCAAGGGGGACTGGCCGGAGCGCCTGGGTGTTCCCGAGGTGGAGGCCAAGGCTGTGGTGGGTGCTGCTGCCCGCGAGTTGTTCGAGGAGGCCGGTGTTCTGCTCGCCGGGCCGGAGGACGACCCGGGTCGTACGGTCGGTGATGTCAGCGGCGCCGACTGGGAAGCCGACCGGGTTGCGGTTCAGCGGCGTGAGCTGACGATGACCGAGCTGCTGAGCCGGCGGAAACTGCTGCTGCGCGACGATCTGCTGTTCCCGTGGGCCCGGTGGGTCACACCGGAGTTCGAGCCCCGGCGTTTCGACACGTGGTTCTTCGTCGCTCTGCTGCCGGAGGCCCAGACGGCCCGTGACGTGTCCGGCGAGGCGGACCGGACCACCTGGATCAGCCCGGAGGACGCCAACGGCCTGGCCATGCTCCCACCTACGCGGGTGATGCTGGACGATCTTGATGCGTACGAGGGGATTGAAGGGGTGGTTGCGGCCTCGGCCGGACGCGACGCCGCCGCCGTGGTCATGCCCCGGGTGGAGCTGACCGACGACGGCGGCGGAGTGCTGCTGATTTACTAGCCGAAGCGGCCGGTGATGTAGTCCTCGGTCTTCTTCTCGGTCGGGTTGCTGAAGATCTTCTGCGTGTCGTCGTACTCGATCAGGCGGCCGGGGTCGCCCGTCTTGTCGATCGAGAAGAAGCCGGTCTTGTCGCTGACCCGCGCGGCCTGCTGCATGTTGTGCGTGACGATGATGATCGTGAACTGGTCCTTCAGCTTGAACATCAGGTCCTCGATCGCCAGCGTCGAGATCGGGTCGAGGGCCGAGCAGGGCTCGTCCATCAACACGACCTGCGGCTGGACCGCGATGGTGCGGGCGATGCAGAGACGCTGCTGCTGACCGCCGGAGAGGCCGGCGCCCGGGCGGGCGAGGCGGTCCTTGACCTCGTCCCACAGGTTCGCGGACTTGAGGGACTTCTCGGCGGCTTCGTCGAGCAGGGACTTCTTCTTGACGCCGTTGAGCTTGAGACCGGCGACGACGTTCTCGTAGATCGACATCGTCGGGAACGGGTTGGGCCGCTGGAAGACCATGCCGATCATGCGGCGCACGGCGGTGACGTCCACGTCGGCGTCGTAGATGTTCTGGTCGTCGATGGTCAGCCGGCCCTCGATGCGGGCGTTCGGGAGGACCTCGTGCATGCGGTTGATGGACCGCAGGAACGTCGACTTGCCGCAGCCGGACGGGCCGATCAGGGCGGTGATCGTCTTGGGCTCGACGGTCATCGAGATGCCGTCGATCGCCTTGAACGAGCCGTAGTAGGACGAGACGTTGCTCGCCTCGATGCGCTTGGCCATGGGGGACACCTCTCAGGACAGCCGGTTGCGGCGGGCGAGCAGCTTCGCCGTGATGGTCAGGACGAGCACCAGGGCGACAAGCGTCAGTGCTGCCGTCCAGGCCCGGTCCGGCGCGTACCGGGACGCGTCGCCGGCCTGCTGGTAGACGTAGAGCGCCAGGGACGACTGGTTGCCCGCGAACGCGTCGAAGTTGATCGCCGCGGCACCACCGGCGACGAGCAGCACCGGGGCGGTCTCGCCGGCCGCGCGGGCGACCGCGAGCATCACGCCGGTGACGATGCCGGGCAGCGCGGTGGGCAGGACGACCTTGAGGATCGTCTTCCACTGCGGTACGCCCAGCGCGTACGCACCCTCACGCAGCGGCCCGGGCACGAGCCGGAGCATCTCCTCGGTGGACCGTACGATCGTCGGCAACATCAGGACCGTCAGCGCCAGTGAGGCGGCGAAGCCCGAGAAGCGCGGCGTCCCGTTGTTGAACCAGGGGCTGACGATCAGCACCCAGAACGCCAGGATGAAGAGGCCGGCGACGATCGACGGGATGCCCGTCATGACGTCGACGAAGAATCGGACCGTCAGCGCGAACTTCCCGCGGCCGTACTCGACCAGGTAGATCGCGCCGAGCACACCGAGCGGCACCGCCATCAGGGTGGCGATGCCGACCTGCTCCAGCGTGCCGATGATCGCGTGGTACGCGCCGCCGTTCGCGTCGCGGGCGCCGATGTTGTTCATCGAGCTGCCGAAGAAGTCCCCGTCGAGGCGGGCGGCACCCTTCGACACCAGCGTCCAGACGACCGAGGCCAGCGGCAGGATCGCCAGGATGCAGGCCGAGTAGATCAGTGTCTTCCAGATGCGGTTGCGGGCCGAGCGGCGACCCTCGACGCGGGTGGCCGCGGCGAAGAGGGCGGCCAGGTAGAGCACCGCGCCGACGAAGACCACGAGGACCCAGTTGCCGAGGCCGAGGCCGAGCACGAGGGCCGCGCTGACCACGAGGGCCGCGACGGCGACACCGAGGTTGACGGCGATCGGCAGCTTCTTGGTCCGGATGTTGTCCGGCGTCATCACGACACCGGCAGCTTCACGCTCTAGGAGGCTCATGCGGCACTGTCCCGGAACTCGCGGCGGCGGTAGATGATCGCCCGCGCAGCCATGTTGACCACCAGCGTGATGGCGAAGAGCACCAGGCCGGAGGCGATGAGGGCGCCGCGACCGGTGGCGTTGGCCTCGCCGAAGGTGTTGGCGATGTTGGCGGCGATGCTGTTGCCGCCGTTCTGGATCAGGTTGAACGAGATGTTGAAGACGATGCCGAGGGTCAGGGCCAGGGCGATCGTCTCGCCGAGCGCGCGGCCCAGGCCGAGCATGACGGCGGCGATGACGCCGGGCTTGCCGTACGGCAGCACCGAGGTGCGGATCATCTCCCACTTGGTGGCACCCAGGGCGAGCGCCGCTTCCTCGTTCATCAGCGGCGTCTGCTGGAAGACCTCGCGGCTCAGCGAGGTCACGATCGGCAGCACCATGATCGCCAGCACCAGGCTGCCGAGCATGATCGAGCGGCCGAACGGCCCGTCGCCACCGAAGATCGGGAGCCAGCTGAAGTACTTGTTCAGCCACACCGAGAAGTCCTGCACCGGCACCAGGAAGACGTCCCGGCCCCAGAGACCGAAGACGACACTGGGCACGGCGGCGAGCAGGTCGATGATGAAGCCCAGCGGCGTGGCGAGCCGCTTGGGCGCGTAGTGCGACAGGAACAGAGCGATGCCCAGCGCGATGGGCACCGCGACGATCAGCGCGATGACCGACGTCAGGACGGTGCCGAAGGCGAGTGCGGCGATACCGAACTTCGGTTCGGAGTCGTTCGGGAACCAGGCCTTGTAGGTCAGGAAGTTCTCGGTGTTCGCCTGCAGGGCGGGCACGGCCTTCGAGACCAGGAAGATCGCGATGGCGACGATGATGACGAGCACCATCGCGCCGGCGGCCGTGCTGAGGGCCCGGAAGCCGGTCTCCATCGAGAACCGGGCCTTCTTGGGCAGGGCGCCCCCACCACCGAGCGGCGGGCGGCTGCCGTCGAGGTCATCGGGAGGGATCGGCGATACGCCGGTGCCGGCGGACCGGGCGTGACGTGCTGTCACACCCGCTCCGCCGGCGTTGGCGTTCACCGAGCGGGAGGGATTGTCACCCATTCGCTCGCTCGCTGTCGTGTAGGAGGGGGGTTTTGGTGGTTCAGGAGATCTTGGCGACCGAGGCCTCGACCTTGGCGCGGACGGCCTCGGGGAGCGGGGCGTAACCCAGCTCGGCGAGAGCCGACTGGCCGCCGGTGCTCGCGGTGTAGGTCAGGAAGCCCTTGATGGCGGCCGCCTTGGCGCTGCCCTTGCTGCAGGCGATCTCGTAGGTCACCAGGACGATCGGGTACGCGCCCGCCTCGGTGGTGGCGTAGTCGATGTCGAGGGCCAGGTCGTCGCCGGTGCCCTTGACCTTGGCGCCCGCGATGGTCTTGCCGGCGCTCTCGGCGCTCAGCTCGGTGTACTCACCGGCACCGTTCTTGATCTTCGCCATCTTCAGGTCGCTGTTCTCCGCGAAGGAGAGCTCGACGTAGGAGATCGCGCCGACCGTGCTCTTGACCAGACCGGCCACACCGTCCGACTTGGCCGCACCGGTGCCGCCCGGGGCCTTCCACGCCTTGGCGTTGCCGAAGGTCCAGTCCGACTCGGCGGTCTTGCTCAGGTACTTGGTGAAGTTGTCGGTCGTGCCCGACTCGTCCGAGCGGTGCACGGCGTTGATGGCCGTGTCCGGCAGCTTCGCGCCGCTGTTCTCGCCGGCGATGGCCGGGTCGTTCCACTTCTTGATCGTGCCGGCGAAGATCTTGGCGATCGTCGCGGACGACAGCTGGAGGCCGTCGACGCCGTCGAGGTTGTAGACGACCGCGACCGGGCCGATGACCATCGGGAGGTTGAGCGCCTGGCCACCGACGCACTTGGCGTCGGCCTGCGGCTGCTCCTCCTCCTTCAGCGCCGAGTCCGAACCGGCGAAGTCGGCGGTCCCGGCGATGAACGCCTGGATGCCCGCGCCGGAGCCGGTGCCCTCGTAGCCGATCTTGGTGTCCGCGCACTGGCCCTGGTAGGCCTTGATCCACTCGTCCATCGCGTTCTTCTGGGCGGACGAGCCCTGGGCGGTGAGCTGACCCGCCGTGCAGCTGCCGGGCGCGATGGAGGCGCCACCGGCGGCAGGCGAGTCGGTGTTGTCAGAGCCGCACGCGGTGAGCGCGAGCGCGGCAGTCAAGGCAATGCCGGCAACGTAGTACCGCTGGAGCTTCACGGGTTTCCCTTCGAGATGAATCAACTCCGGGCTCCGTAGTCCCGGCCGGCCGAACTCTCATCGGCACACCCGGAAAGCTAAGAGTGCGAGGTGACGGGCTCCCCGGCCACAAGTGAACGCAGGGTGAACACGTCCACGCCGGTTCGTAGCCTTTGGCTGAGGAGGGGTTGTCCGTTAAGTGAACCGAGGGCCTGGCGACCGACATGTCCGTTATTTTGTGTTCTCTTTCGCTCTCCGTGACCGGATCGTGACGGGTGGGACCAAGGCCTCTGTGAGCCCGGTTACTGGTCGGATAGAGCCGTATAGATGCATAATGCAGTTATGCAAAGTGCTGTTGCGACAAGCCCGTTCCGGCAGCCCCGCGCCGTCTGGGCGGTGGCGTTCGCCTGTGTCATCTCGTTCATGGGTATCGGGCTCGTCGACCCGATCCTCCCGGCGCTGGCGACCGACCTGCACGCCTCGCCGAGCCAGGTCTCACTGCTCTTCACCAGTTATCTGGTGGTGACCGCGGTCGCGATGCTCGTGGTCGGTGCGGTCGCCAGCCGGATCGGCCCGAAGCGCACCCTGGTGGTCGGCCTGTCGATCATCGTGGTCTTCGCCGCGCTGGCCGGCACCTCCGGCACGGTCGGCCAGATCGTCGGCTTCCGGGCCGGCTGGGGGCTGGGCAACGCGCTGTTCATCGCGACCAGCCTGGCCGTCATCGTCGCGTCGGCGAGCGGCGGCTTCGCGGGCGCGATCATCCTGTACGAGACCGCACTCGGCCTGGGCATCGCCGTCGGACCGCTGCTCGGGGGTGAACTGGGCAGCATCAGCTGGCGGGGCCCGTTCTACGGCGTGGCCGTGCTGATGGCCCTCGCGATGGTCGCCACGATCGTCTTCGTGCCGGCGCTCCCGAAGCCCGAGAAGCCGACGTCGATCACCGCGCCGCTGAAGGCGTTGCGCCACCGCGGGCTGCTGACGATGGGCATCATGGCGCTGCTCTACAACTGGGGCTTCTTCACGATGCTGGGCTACGCGCCGTACCCGATGGAGCTGGACGCCCACAAGCTCGGCCTGGTCTTCACGGCCTGGGGACTGCTGGTCGCCGCGTTCAGTGTCTTCTTCGCGCCACGTCTGCAGGCACGCTTCGGCACCGCCAAGGTCCTCTACGCGAACCTGCTGGCGCTCGCCGTGGTCATGGTGGTCATCGCCGCCGGCGTCTCGACACCGGCGACGGTCATCGCCGCCGTCATCGTCAGCGGCGCCTTCATCGGCATCAACAACACGCTGACCACGCAGGCGGTCATGCTCGTCGCGCCCGTCGAGCGGTCGGTCGCCTCCTCCGCGTACGGGTTCGTGCGCTTCATCGGGGGTGGTCTGGCACCGTTCGTCGCCGGCAAGCTGGCGGACCGGTTCGACCTCAGCGTGCCGTTCTATCTGGGCGGTGTGGCGTTCCTGCTGGCGATCGTGGTGCTGTCGACCGGACACAAGCTGGTCACCGCGGCCGAGCAGGACGAGTCGCCGCTGCAGCCCGTCGGCGCGCTCACGCCGGCGGACGCGAGGCCGGTTGTCGTCGCGGTCGGCGCCGCACCCGACGCCCCGGAGATCGTTGCCGCGGCCGCCGCGATCGCGCGTGCGTCGGGCAGCCCGCTGGAGGTCGTCCGGGTCCGGGAGACCGTGGTGATCGAGGAACTGGCCATCGAACCGGAGGACGAGCAGGACGCGCGGGCGGCCGTCGAGGGGCACCTGCGGCGCCTCGCCGACCACGGCATCGCCGCCACCGGACTGCTGCTGACCAGCGTCGGCGACCATGCGGCGGCCGGACGTGCACTGGCCCGGCACGCCGAGGACGTCCAGGCGCGGACCGTCGCGGTGGGACGCTCGCCGCGAGGGCCCGCGGTGCAGTTCGCGGACGGCAGCTTCACCTCGGCGCTGACCCACAGCACCACGCGTACGGTCGTGCTGGTCACGCCGGACGAGACGCCACACCCGCTGACGGCGGCGACCCTGCACGAGCTCCGCGGGGTGTAGTGGTGTCGCGCTTCGAGCTGGGAACCGACGGTCCGGGCGCGATCATCGTCGGCGTGGACGGCTCGGAAACCTCGCTGCGGGCGGCCGCCTACGCCGCGGGCCTGGCCCGGCGGCAGCACACCAGGGTGATCGTCGTCTACGCCCGCAGTGCGTCGTCGCTGCTCACTCTGGCCGACCACACCGGCCTGGCGACCCGGGCGGCGGTCGAGACCCACGACGCGATCGAGGAACAACTGCGCACCGAGCTGGCCAAACAGGCGCGGATCTGGGGTGTGGACGCCAGCCTCGAGGTACGCCGCGGGGACCCGCTGACCGTGCTGACGGAGGTGGCCCGCGACGTCCGCGCGGATGCCGTCATCGTCGGCTCGTCACAGAGCCGAGGTCACCGCATCGCGGGCTCGCTGGCCGTACGTCTCGTCCGCTGCGGCCGCTGGCCCGTGACCGTGGTGCCGTAGGGGTATCCCGTGGGTCACGACGGCCTGCGCCGGGCCCAGCTTCCGCCTCGCTGCGCGGTCCGAAAGGCCGCATACAACACCGGTATGCGACCTTCCGGCCCACTGGCGACGCGAAACCTGGACCTCGCCGCAGACTCGCCGTGACCCACGGGACACCCCTACCGGCTGTACATCACGTCGGTCGAGTAGATGTCGAAACCGAGGCGGCGGTAGAGCGCGACGGCGGCTTCGTTGGACTCGTCGACGTAGAGCAGGGCGTCGGAGAGGCCCAGGCCCGCGAGGTGCCGCAGGCCGGCGATGCTGAGCGCGGCACCGAGGCCGCGACGGTGACCGCCCGGGTCGACACCGAGCACGTAGATCTCGCCGATCGCGGGCTCGTCACCCTCCGGCGGATGGACCTTGGTCCAGTGGAAACCGAGGAGCCGGTCGTCGGCCGGGTCGACCGCGAGCAGGAAGCCCGCCGGGTCGAACCAGGGCTCGGCGAAGCGCAGACGCAGGTCGTCGGCTGTCCAGCGGCCCTGCTCGGGGTGGTGGGAGAAGGCGCGGGAGTTGACACCGAGCCAGGCCTCGTCGTCGGCGCCGGGCACAAAGGTGCGCACTTTCACGCCGTCGGGCAGGGGAACATCGGGCAGGTCGGCGAGTGGCCGGCGCATCTGCCAGAGGACACGCGAGCGGGTGAAGCCGGCTTTACCGGCGAAGGCGCGGGCGGCTTCCTCGTCGCCGTGCGCCCAGAACTGCCGTGCTGCCGGGCCCGCGGCGGTCAGCAGTGCGGTGCCGACGCCGCGGAGGCGGTGCTTCGGGTGCACGACCAGCTCGCCCGAGTCACCGTCGACATAGGCGTAACCCGCGAGGGAGTCGCCGTCGTAGGCGAGGAGGTGGGTGCGGCCGGTGCCTTTGAGGCCCAGCACGCCGTCCTCGGAGATCGGATAGACGCCGTCGGCCTCGTCCGCCGCGGCGGCCAACGAGAGAACGTCGGCCGCCTCGGCGGGTGAGAGCCGGTCCTGGGACCGGACGTCAGTCATGAACGGAACGCTCAGACCGGCAGCGAGACGGGCTCGTTGTCGGGGAGCTGGCGTCCGCTCGGGGGAACCACGAACTTGTAGCCGACCTGGCGGACCGTGCCGATCATCGACTCGTACTCCGAGCCGAGCTTGGCGCGCAGCCGCCGCACGTGGACGTCGACCGTGCGGGTGCCACCGAAGTAGTCGTAGCCCCAGACCTCACGCAGCAGCTGGTCGCGGGTGAAGACCCGGCCCGGGTGCTGCGCCAGGAACTTCAGCAGCTCGAACTCCTTGTAGGTGAGGTCGAGCGGCCGGCCCTTGAGCTTGGCGGCGTAGGTGTCGGGGTCGATGTTGAGCTCACCGGCGCGGATCGAACCGCCGGCGCCCGCCGTGGCGTTGCTCAGGCGACCGACCGCGAGCCGCAGCCGGGCCTCGACCTCGGCCGGACCGGCGCTGGCCAGGATGACGTCGTCGACACCCCAGTCGGCGTTGAGGGCGATCAGGCCGGCCTCGGTCACCACTGCCATCAGCGGGACACCGATGCCGGTGGCGTGGAGCATGCGGCACGTCGCACGGGCCTCGGAGAGCTCCGAGCGTGCGTCGACGAGCACAGCGTCCGGGCTCGGCCCGGAAACCAGAGTGCGCACATCGCGGGGAGCAGTGCGCACGGAGTGGGGCAGCAGGTCCAGCGCGGGCAACACGGCGGAAGGTTCACCTGCACGTGTTGTCACCAACAGGAGGATTTCCACACTCACCTCGATCCTCGCGGCACGGTGGCCGCTCGGGTGACCCGGTCTGCGCTGCTCATGGCTGCGCCACCGGTAGGACTTGTCCCGGCGTCACCGACGGGTGGGCTGCGAATACCTTAACCGAAACATCAGCCTGAACACCCTGGTCGCACGGCCAAGTGATGTGAACTACGCCCTGTAGGTGGCCGAACGGCCGAATCGTAACCAGCCTTTTACCCGAGGCTCACCCCACAGCGTGGTGGGAGCGCGTCCATGTTGCGAACGGGTGACGACAAGGATGACCCGGCCGCGATGAGCACATCCGGGCCCCGGTCTGGCACGATCGCAGGCGTGCTCCCCTCAGCCCCGCGCGAGAACGACTCCTGGGACGACGACGTCTCCCGGGAGATCGCCCGTTCGGCGCCGGGGCGGTCCTCCTCCGGTTTCTACGCCGGCGCCCCCGAGCCCGCTTCGCGGATCGGCAGCCGTGACGGCGAGGTCGACGAAGAGGAGGAGATCGAGGAAGAGATCCCGGTCGTCCCGGTACGCCGCCAGTTGTCGGTGGCGATCGCCGGGTTCGCGGGGCTCCTCGGCGTCGGCCTGATCCTCGGTGCGCAGACGTCCGGGCCGGACGCGCGCCTCCCGTACGCGATCGTGGTCTTCGGGGTGCAGTTGCTCTACATCCTGGCCTTCACGATGGCGATCCGGCCGCCCGCGGCCGGGACCGTCGCCGGGGTGTGTGTGGCCGCCGCGGCCGTGGCCGACTATCTGGCCGTCAGCCGCGAGCAGGCCGGCATCCTGCCGCTGCTGTTCGTCGCGGCCGGCGGATACGTGCTCGCCGTGGCCGGCCAGCTGATCAGGCCCGACGACCGGCTCCACTTCCGCGACTCCCTGAGCGGCACGCTGCTGATCGTCGTCGGCGTGGTGTCGTTCGCGCAGGTCATCGTGCTCACCCGCCAGCCCGTCGGCACGCAGGCCGTGCTGGTCTGCCTGACCGCTGTGGCCGTCGCGGTGCTGGCCTCCCACCTCATCGACGCGGTCTTCCCCAAGCCGCGGATCGCACCGCAGGTCCCGCGCGGGGCGACCGGCATCATCGTCGGCGCGATGCTCGGCACGCTGGCCGCGGCCACGCTCGGCAGCGTGCTCGTCCTGCCGTTCACACCGGCCAAGGGTGCGGTGCTGGGTTTTGTCGTCGCCGGCATCGCCGAGCTCGTCGACCTGGCGGTGAACTACTCCGAGGTCGGACGCCGGATGGCCGGTTCCACGCCGACGTTCTGGGTCGCGCGGCACATGCAGGGTCCGCTGGGCGCGTTCGCCCTGGCCCTGCCCGGTGCGTACGTGATGACGGCCTTCTTCCTCTCCTAGCGGGTGTCCGGAGAGCTGGCACTGGGCATATACCGTGCCCGATCTCAACGTGACGTGGAGGAACAAGTGGCTGAGGTGTACGGGTCCGCGAGACCACGCAAGCGCTGGGGTCGGCGCCTGCTGATCACCTTTGTCGTCCTGCTCCTGCTGATCCTCGCGGTGCTGGTGGTGGCGGACCGGATGGGTGCGTCGTACGCCGAGCGGGTCATCGGTGACCGGGTGACCGAACAGCTCACCCAGCAGAAGGCCACCTCGGAGAAGCCGAAGGTGAGCATCGAGGGTGTGCCGTTCCTGACCCAGGTCCTCGCCGGGAAGTACCAGGAGATCAAGATCGGGCTGGACAACTTCTCCGGACCCGCCGGTAACGGCAAGGACATCAAGATGCCCCTGCTGGACATCAGCGCCAAGGACGTCGACGCGCCGCTGGACACGGTCCGGACCGGCAACGGCGACATCGTGGCGAGCACGGTCACCGGCGCGGGCACGATCGGCTACGCCAACCTCGCCGAACTGACCGGCCAGCCGGGCCTGAAGCTCAGCGAGCGTGGCGGCAAGCTGGTCGGCGCCGCCCCGATCGAGGCCCTGGGCCAGACCTTCAACGCCAGCGGTACGGCAAACCTCGAGGTCAAGGACGGCGTGGTCAAGGTGACCTTCGCCAACGTGACCGCCGACGGACTGCCCGACATCCCGCTCGTACGGTCGCTGGTGGACACCTACGTGCAGAAGCTGGCCTTCGACCTGAAGGTGCCGGCGCTGCCCCTCGACCTCAAGGTGCAGAAGGTCCAGCCGACCGCCGGCGGCCTCGTGGTCACCGCCGGGGCGAGCAATGTGTCGCTGAGTTCGGGCGGTCTGTGACGGCGGACTCGTTCCCGGATGGTGGTCGACGGTGTTCCGGGGTCTGGAACCGCTGGTAGGGTCGGCGGCATGAGCCTGTTGCTCACCAAAAGGCGCGCGGTCGACCTGTGCCGCGTGGCCGCCTGCCTGTGTCGCCCTGTCATCTGACGGGGCCATTCAAGCTGCGCAGGATCTGATCTTCCGCCCGGCAGTGGCGCCGTCGCACCCAACCCAACGTGATCCGTTTTCCCGGGTCCCGCGCGGGGTGCGACCGAACAATCTCCGCGCGACGACTCACCCCCGATCTCTCACCTGACAAGGGAGCAACCCGATGAGTCGCGACACCGCACTCGTATCTGCCGACTGGGCCGAGAAGAACCTCGAGACACCCGGCGTGGTCTTCGTCGAGGTCGACGAGGACACCTCCGCCTACGACGGTGGCCACATCCCCGGCGCCATCAAGATCGACTGGAAGTCGGACCTGCAGGACCCGGTCCGCCGCGACTTCGTCAACCAGGAGCAGTTCTCCCAGCTCCTCTCCGAGCGCGGCATCAGCAACGACGACACCGTCATCCTGTACGGCGGCAACAACAACTGGTTCGCGGCGTACGCGTACTGGTACTTCAAGCTCTACGGTCACCGCGACGTGAAGCTGATCGACGGCGGCCGCAAGAAGTGGGAGCTCGACGCGCGCCCCTACTCCAAGGACGTCCCGGCCCGCGCCAAGACCCAGTACCAGGCGTCGTCCCCGGACCTGTCGATCCGCGCCTTCCGCGACGAGGTCGTCCAGGCCATCGGCGTGAAGAACCTCGTCGACGTGCGCAGCCCCGACGAGTTCGCCGGCCGCCTCCTCGCCCCGGCGCACCTGCCGCAGGAGCAGTCGCAGCGCGGTGGCCACATCCCGACCGCCCTGAGCGTGCCGTGGAGCAAGGCCGCGAACGAGGACGGCACCTTCAAGTCCGACGACGAGCTCGCCAAGATCTACGGCGACGCCGGCCTCGACGGCAGCAAGGACACCATCGCCTACTGCCGCATCGGCGAGCGCTCCTCGCACACCTGGTTCGTGCTCAAGGAGCTCCTCGGCCACGACAACGTCAAGAACTACGACGGCTCCTGGACCGAGTACGGCTCGCTCATCGGTGTGCCGATCGCCCTCGGCGACGAGCCCGGAAAGGCGTGACCATGACTTCTCCCTCGAACATCGCGGACGGCTGCGCCGCGCCCGACCAGTCGGCTCCCATCCCGGCCAGCGTCGACCTCCAGAAGGAAACCGTCATCACCGGCATCGTGACCAACGCCGAGGGTGAGGCGGTGGGCGGCGCGTACGTCCGCCTCCTCGACTCGACCGGCGAGTTCACGGCCGAGGTCGTCACCTCCCCGGAGGGTGTGTTCCGCTTCTTCGCTGCCCCCGGCAGCTGGACGCTCCGCGCCCTGTCCCGCCACGGCAACGGCGACCTCACGGTCGACGCCACCCGCGGCGTGAACGAGGTCGGCCTCAACGTCGCCGCCTGACCCACGCTCTGCCGACGAAGGGCGGGACCCGATACGGGGTCTCGCCCTTCGTTCTCTGCTTCGGGGGTACAGACACGGGTCCGGTCCGGCGCTAGACTGGTCGCATGACTAGCCCCGAGTCTGACCTTCGGGAAGACATGGACGCCATGTTGGGCGCCGCGGGGATCGCGGTCACGGACGAGGGGTAAGGCGGCAGCGCGTCGCCGCCGCTTGGAGGCGGCTGCCCGCTGGACCCCGGGGAAACGCGCAGAGTTGCGCAAGCAGCTGAGCCTCCCGGCCGACGCGAGGCCGGGGCTCTACGGCGGGGGTCCGATCATCGCGGTCTGAGCAACCGGCGTATCTGTACCGGGCGATCGGCGTTTTTGCTGCGCGTGCGAGCATGGCTGCCGTGAGTTTGCCGCCGCCCGGGTATTACTACCCTCAGCCGCCCGCTGTGCCTGAGCGGCCGAAGCGGCGGCCGTGGCTCATCGCGCTGGTGGTGGTGTGGGCCCTGGTGCTGGCGGGGTTTGCGGTGTGGTCCGTGCGGAACGATCCGCCGACCGTGCCGGAGCAGCGGGACATCGCGCAGGCGTTGCCGGTGTTGCAGCGGGCGGTCGGGGAGATGTTCGCCGCCGCTGACACGCCGGATCGGGTTGTCACGCTGGGCGAGACCGTCTTCGACCGGGACTGCGCGCTGACGCCGGTGCGGGACGGTGTCGAGGCCACCCGGGACGTGACCGTGCGCGTACGCGCCAACGAGGCCTCCGGTGCGCTCGAGGCGATCGCGCGCACTCTGCCGCCGGCTTATGCGGCGGCCATGCGGCACAACACCGTCACCGACAAGTACGCGTTGCGGGCCGACGCCGGGGAGTTCGTCGGCGTGGAGTCTTCTGTCGACGCGGACGGGACGGTTTTTACGCTGCGGGCGTTCACGGGTTGCCGGCCCGTCGCCGCGGGCGTCGACTTCGAACCGGTGGCGCCGGACGCCACCACCACACCGGCTGCTTTCGGCGCCGCGGTGAAGGCGATCCGGGCCACCGATGTGATCGCCACGAGCAGTGAGGTGGCCTGCCCGGCGGGGAGCGCCACCGCGCGGACGATCACCGCGGGTGAGCTGACCGCGCCGGCCGAGCTGGGGCTGGCGCTGCGCGGCATCACCGGTGGGGCGGCGGTCGTGCAGGCCGAGCGGCACGTGTGGGCTTGGCGGGACGGGGACGTCTCCGTCGTCGTGAGTGACTCCGACGGGACGGCGCAGATCACCGCGACCACCGGCTGTCAGTGACAACCCAGCCGTCAGCGGCACTCGGGAGGTCTGGTCGGCTCCACCAGCGCCTGGTTCATCTCGGTGGTGGTCGCCGGCCCGAACGCACCCTGGCCGACGACCAGATCGATGGTGGTGCCGATGCGATCCGGGTCGAACCGCATGTCCACCTCGCCGCTGATGGTCGCTCGTAGCACCGTGGCGGCGCCGACCGCCGCCGGCCCGTAGCGCAGGTAGGTGACCGGCTCGACCGGGACACGCACGGTGCTGCTGTCCAGCACGGTGAACTTCCGCGAACGCGGCTCGGCGAAGAGCTCGGGTGAGCCATCGGTGACCTGCACGGTGACCCGGGAAGGATCGTCGGGCAGCGCCAGATCGAGCAGCGCCGAGCAGGCCGGAGCCGCGGCCACAGTGGCCGGGCCGCCGGTGGTCCGGGTCAGGCCGGCATCGGCCCGATCATCAGGACGGCGGCCGTGGTGGTGCCGACGATGACACGCCTCTGGGTCCGCCGGCGCTGCCCCCGGGCGCGGACCTCCGCCGCCGGTGCGAACCGGAGCTGATCCACGTCGGTCCCGAGTTCGGACAGTCGTTCACGGATGAGAGATGGCGCGGGCGTACGCCTCCTGCGCGAGGTCCTGCGCGTCGCCGAGATCACCGCAGACGGCGTACAGGTAGAGGACGACGCGGCGCACGGTGGCCGTGCAGAACGCGTCGAAGTCGGACGTCATACCGAGCTACACACCACTCGGCCGCGTGCGGTTGCGTCAGTAGACGACTGCTTGCGCGCCGTCCGACATGATCTCCTCGACGAAGACCGCGGCGCCGGCGATGCGGATGCCCGGGAGGACGTCGTCGGGGCCGATGTTGCGGCGGGCCGCGCACTGCGTGCAGGCGGTCACCCGGCCCGAGGTGAGCAGCAGCTCCAGCAGGTCGGGCAGGGGAGCGGCGTGCGGCAGCTCGAACTGCGCCGCCCGGTCCGGCAGGGCGAACCAGGTCGACTCACCGGTGAGCCAGAACGACACGTCCACGCCGGACGCGGCCGCGGTCGACGCCACGGTGAACGCCTGGGAACAACGCTCCGGGGCGTCCGCGCCGGCGGTTGCCTTGACGACGAGCAAACGGGCCATGGCGGTCAGCATAGGATGGCGGGGTCATGGTTACGGAGATCGGGTTCGTGAGTCTGCTGGTCGCCGGGTTCGGCGGGCTGGCAGGCGGTTTGGGCTATCTTGTTATGCGCATCGCAAGGGGACGCTGGTGAGTGACACGGAAAACCCGCTGGGCCCGCCGCCCTGGCTGAACGCGCCGCCCGTCGACGCGTACCCGTTCGAGGACACGCACGACCTGCGGCAAGGACCGGACCTGCACCCGTCGCTGCTCGGCCTGCTGCCGTTCATCGGCCTCTGGCGCGGGCGGGGGCAGGGCGGCTTCCCCGAGGTCGACGACTTCGAGTTCGCGCAGGAGATCCGCATCAGCCACGACGGGCGGCCGTTCCTCAGCTACGAGTCGCGGGCGTGGCTGCTCGACGCCGACTCGAAGCCGGTGCGGATGGCCGGGCGTGAGGTGGGCTGGTGGCGGCCGGTGCTGGTCGACGACCGGCCGGGCGACGAGATGGAAGCCACGATGATGACGCCGACCGGGGTGATGGAGCTCTACCTCGGGCAGCTGTCGGGCACGCGGCTGGAGATGGTGACGGACGCGGTCGTCCGGACTCCGACCGCCAAGGAGGTTGTCGGCGGCCACCGGCTCTTCGGCATCGTCGACCGGGCGCTCCTCTATGCCCACGAAATGTCGGCGATGGGCAAGACGTTGGAGCCGCATCTCTCCGCGAGGCTGCTGCGCATCGGCGGATAAGCACAAAGACCAGGATCAAGATCAGGTTCATGTCGTGCCTGGTTGCATGGTTCTGACCGTCGCTCCCGCCGATTGCGGGCTGCGTGCGTTCAAGAAAATCCGAGAAGTGCCAAGAGGCGCGGCGTCCATTCGGACGCCGCGCGTTTTGTGCCGTCGAGGGTGTGGACCTCGGCCAGGCCGCGCAGGGACGATGCGAGCCAAATGCCGTCGGCGGCAGGCAGATCCGTTGCGGTGATCTTGCGGATGTCCGCGGTCAGGCCCAGGTCGGCTGCATGTTCGAGCAGGTAGGCGGCGGTGGTGCCGGCCAGGATGCCGTCGGGTGGAACCGTGCAGAGGGTGGTGCCGGTGAGCCAGACGAGGTTGGCGGTCGGGGCTTCGAGGGCGTGGCCGTCGGGGGTCAGCCAGAGCAGGTCGTCGGCGCCCTGGCGGATCGCCCAGCGCTTCGCGGCGAGGTTCTCGGCGTACGAGAGGGACTTGGCGGTGACCAGCGACCAGGGTGGCGGGGTCTGGATGCCGCGGTCCGCGGTGATCAGGCGGATGCCCTCGCGGCGCTCGCGGAGCACGGAGCCGGGGATCGGACCGACGGTCGCATAAACAACAGGCGGCGGGCCGGCGGTCACGATCAGGCGCAGCGCTCCCTCGTCGCCCGGCCAGGCGCGGGCGCCCTGAAAAGCGAGTTCGGCCAGGTCGGAGCGGGGTGGGAGCGGGATCTCGAGGAGCGCCGCCGAGCGTTCCAGGCGGTCGAGGTGCTCGTCGAGGAGCCACGGGCCGGACGGGCGCAGGTGCAGCGTTTCGAAGACGCCCTCGCCGTGGAGCAGGCCGCGGTCCACCGGGGTGACCGGGCCTGAGCCTGGAATCACCAGAATGCTGTCGCTCACGCCGCGGACGGTACAGCGGGGCGAACTATGCTCGTAACGTGTCTGCCACATCCCTTGCCGAGATTCTCCGGGAGCGCGGCCTGCGCCTCACGCCGCAGCGCCAGCTGATCCTGGAGGCCGTGCATGAGCTGGGCCACGCGACTCCGGAGCAGATCCACCACACCGTGCGTGAACGCGCCGCCGGCGTCAACATCACCACCGTCTACCGCACCCTCGAGCTGCTCGAGGATCTGACCCTCGTCAGCCACACCCACCTGTCGCACGGTTCGCCGACCTATCACGCCGCGGGGGAGGACCAGCACGTCCACCTCGTCTGCCGCAACTGCGGTTCGATCGACGAGGTCGACCCCTCGGTGATGCAGCCCGTCACCGTGCAGCTCCAGCAGGACCGCGGCTTCCGGGTCGACGTCGGCCACGTCTCGCTCTTCGGCGAGTGCGGCGACTGCAAGGAGACCCCCGCATGAGCACGGTCCTGATCGAAGAGCTCGAGCCCACCTCCGCCGACGCCGGTGTGCCCGCCCATTACGGCGACCCGATGCGCGAGCAGCGCACCCTCGACACCGCCGTGGGCCTGGTCGACCGGTCCAACCGTGACGTCATCGCGGTGCCGGGCGAGGAACGCGCGAGCTGGCTGCACACGCTGACCACCCAGCACCTGACCGACCTGCGCGCGGGCCAGGGCACCGAGCTGCTGGTCCTCTCCCCGAACGGCCACGTCGAGCAGCACGCTCTGGTCGCCGAGGACGGCACGACGGCCTGGCTCGACACCGAGCCCGGTGCGGGCGCGGGCCTGCTCAAATACCTCGAGATGATGCGCTTCTTCACGCGGGTCGAGCCGCGGGACGCCACCGCCGAGCTGGCCGTGCTGTCGCTGGTCGGGCCGCAGGCAGTCGCCGCCGCGAAGACCTACCTGGGTGTCGACCTGGCCGAGCCGCGGATCTTCGAGGTGCCCGGTCCGAAGTTCGCCGCCGGCACGGTGCCGAACGCTCCGACCGCTCTCTACGACGTGCAGCCGTTCGGCGAGGGGGCGCTGGCCCGCCGGGTGCCGCTCGGTGTCGACCTGCTGGTGCCGCGGGTGGCCCTGGAGGACGTGCTGGCCAAGCTGGCCGACGTGCCGAGGGCGGGGCTGTGGGCGTACGAGGCGGTGCGGGTGGCCAACCGCGTGCCGCGACTGGGCTGGGAGACCGACCACCGCTCGATCCCGTCCGAGTCCGGTTTTGTCGCGCCGGCCGTGCACCTCGACAAGGGGTGTTACCGCGGGCAGGAGACGATCGCCCGGGTGCACCACCTGGGCAAGCCGCCGCGTCGCCTGGTGCTGCTGCACCTCGACGGGATCGCCACCGACCAGCCGCCGGTGCAGGGCACCCCGGTGACCCTGGACGGCCGTGCCGTGGGCTTCGTCGGCACCGGGGTCCGCCACCACGAGCTCGGCATGATCGCCCTGGCCGTGGTCAAGCGCAACGTCGCGGACGACGCCGCGCTGCTGGTCGGGGAGTCGGCCGCCGCCATCGACATCTCGTGACCGCGTCCCGCATGGCAGGATCGCGGGCATGACCGGGACCCTCATCACTGTCGCGCCCACCGGCGCCGAGAGCAGCAAGGCAGCCGTACCCGCGCTGCCGGTGACAATCGACGAACTCGTGGCCACCGCCAAGGAGTGCGAGGCGCTCGGCGCCGCGATCGTGCACGTCCACATCCGCGACGAAGCGGCCGAGCCGACCCTGGACCGGGGCCGCCTGCGGGACACCGTGGCCGCCCTGCGGCAGTCGACGGATCTGATCGTCCAGCTGTCCTCGGGTGGCGCGGTGACCGATCCCGAGGGTGACCGGCTGGCCGTGCTCGACGCAGGCCCGGAGATGGCCTCCTGCACCATGGGCACGGTCAACTTCGGCGACGGTGTTTTCCTGAACCGCTGGGAGTTCATCGTCGACCTGCACTCCCGCATGCAGGAGCGCGGCATCGTCCCCGAGTACGAGATCTTCGACCTCGGGCAGCTCACGACGCTGCAGCGCCTGCTCGGCCAGTACGGTCTGCCGGCCGGCGGTCACGTGCACGTCGACCTGGTCATGGGTGTCCCCGGTGGCATGCCCGGCACCGCCGGGGCCCTGGTCGCGTGCGAGCAGGTGATCCGCGACCTGCCCGCGGGCACGACGTTCTCGGCGACCGGCATCGGCCGCAGCACGATCCCCGTCATGCTCGCGTCGCTGTCGGCGGGCGGGCACCTGCGCGTCGGCATGGAGGACACCATCACGTACGCGAAGGGCCGCGCCGTCGAGTCGAACATGCAGCTGGTCGCCCGCGCGGTCGGCTTCGCGCAGCTGGCCCAGCGTCCGCCGCTGACCACCGCCGAGGCCCGTGACCTGCTCGGGGTGCCGGCCCGATGATCCTCGCGGAGGTTGTGCGTTCCGGATTTGCCGAGTCCGTGCACCACGGCTCGGTCGTGGTGCTCGACACCGCCGGCCAGGTTGTCGCCGAGGCCGGCGACGTCACCGGCCCGACGTTCCCCCGGTCCTCGAACAAGCCGTTGCAGACGGTCGGCATGCTGCGCGCCGGGCTGCGGACGGCCGAGCCGGCGGATCTGGCGCTGATCAGTGGCAGCCACTTCGGCGAGCCGTTCCACGTCGCCCGGGTCCGGCAGATCCTGGAGACCGCCGGGCTGGACGAGAGCGCGCTGCGCTGCCCGGCCTCGCTCCCGCTGTCGGAGGACGAGCGGGACATCGTGCTGCGTGACGGTCGTGGCGCCGAGCGGATCCTGATGAACTGCTCCGGCAAGCACGCCGGGATGCTGGCGACCTGCGTGGCGAACGGCTGGCCGCTCGACGACTACCGGGACGTCAAGCACCCGCTGCAGGTGACGCTGGCCGCGACGGTGTCCGAGCTGGTGGGTGAGCCGATCGCCGCGACCGGGATCGACGGCTGCGGTGCGCCGGTCCTCGGCTTCTCCCTGACGGCTCTGGCCCGGGGCTTCCAGCGGCTGGTGCAGGCGCCGCCGCAGTCCTTCGAGCGCCTGGTCGCCGACACGATGCGGGCCGACCCGCAGCTGGTCGCGGGCACCGGCGAGGACGACACACGGCTGATGCAGGGTGTGCCCGGGCTGCTGGCCAAGGGCGGCGCCGAGGGTGTGGTGGCCGTGGCGGTCGAGGGTGCCGGTGCCGTCGCACTCAAGATCGAGGACGGCGCCATGCGCGCGCGGATGCCGGTTCTGGTGTCTGCCCTACGCCGGCTCGGTGTCGACGCCCCCGTGCTGGAAGAGCTGGCCACGGTGCCGATCCTGGGTGGCGGCGTCCGTGTCGGCGAGGTCCGTACGGCCTGGTGACCTGATTCACGCTAGCTGTTGTTAGCGTTTTGCTTGCAACAGCTAGCACCCCGGGCTACCGTCGAATGCATGGCCGCACCCAAGGACCTGCCCCAGGACATCGGCGAATTCATCCGTGACCTGCGGCAGACCGCGAAGATCTCGCTCCGGCAGCTCGCCGACCGGGCGGGCGTGAGCAACCCGTACCTCAGCCAGATCGAGCGTGGCCTGCGCAAGCCCAGCGCCGAGGTGCTGCAGCAACTGGCCAGCGCACTGCGGGTGTCGACGCCCGCGATGTACCTGCGTGCCGGCCTGCTCGACGGCGAGGGCCAGCAGGGCGTGCTGGCCGCCATCGCGGTCGACCCTGAGCTGACGATCGCGCAGAAGCAGTCGCTGTCGCAGATCTACGAGACGTTCCGCAACGAGACCGTGCGCAACGCGCCGAGCGAGTCCGAGTCCGAGGACGTGCCTGACGAGGACGAGGCGCTGCGCGCTGTCATCCGCGACGTGGCCGTTGCCGAGGACGGCGCGGCGCCCGCACCCCAGACCACTCAGCCCGAGGAGAAATCATGACCGAGCAGACCAAGACCCGCTTCCCCGCCCCGCTCTACGCCGCCGCCGGCGCCGGTGACCTGGCCTACCAGCAGCTCCGCAAGCTGCCGGCCGTCCTCACCGACCTCAGCGACCGCGCCGCCGCCTCCCTGAAGACGGCGAACGACACGGCCGGCAGCACCGCCGCCTCGCTCAAGACGACGGCCACCAGCACCGACTTCGAC
Source organism: Amorphoplanes friuliensis DSM 7358 (assembly GCF_000494755.1). Taxonomy (NCBI): domain Bacteria; kingdom Bacillati; phylum Actinomycetota; class Actinomycetes; order Micromonosporales; family Micromonosporaceae; genus Actinoplanes; species Actinoplanes friuliensis. The sequence goes on along the minus strand of NC_022657.1, from coordinate 8,855,167 downwards.
AAGCTGCGCGAGACCGCGACCACCAGCGCCCTGGCGTTCGCCCAGGCCGCGCAGGAGCGTGCCTTCGCCGTCTACACCTCGCTGGTCGCCCACGGCGAGCGGGTCGTCGGCACCGGTGTTGTCGAGGCCGCCGAGGTTGTCAACGCCGACATGGTCACCACCGAGGAGCCGAAGGCCGTCGAGGCCGCCGCCGCTGCCTCCCAGCCGAAGCCGCGCAAGCGCGCGACTCCCCGCCCGTCGGCCAAGTAAGTAAGCGCGAGCGAGTTATTGATCAGCGGGCCCCGGCGTCAGCCGGGGCCCGCGGCATAGACTGGCGGTCATGGCCTACAGCGCGACACCCATCTTCTACGACGACGTCGCGAACCTCATCTCGTTCGCCGTCCTGATCCTGTCGTTGGTCGTGCAGGCTGTCGCGCTCATCCACTGCGTGACCCAGCGCGGCGACGGTTTCCAGGCCATCGGGACCCTCCCCAAGGGCGCCTGGCTGGCCATTCTGGCCGTCTGCATCATCCTGACGCTGCTCGGCGTGGGCGGCGGTGCGACCGGCCTGTTCGGTCTCATCGGTGTTGCCGCCGCACTGATCTACCTGCTCGACGTCCGTCCCGGCCTGCGTGACCTGTCGGACGGCAAGGGCTTCTGGTGAAGGGCCTCCGCTGGCCGCCGCCTCCGGACGGCGGCCCGCGGAATCCCGGCCCGGGGCCGAGCGCGCCGCGGGGCGGCCGTCCCACCCTGCCGCAGCCGCCGACCGAGCTCGTCGCGACCCGCTACGGTGTACGCCTCGAGCAGCTCGTCACCGGCACAGGCGACCCGGTCACCGTGTTTGCGCACGGCCTGGCCGGTGACATCGCCGGCACCCGCCCGCTGGGCAGCGGTGTTCTCGGCCGCCGCGTGTTCTTCCACTTCCGCGGGCACGGCCGCTCGGATGCGCCACCCGGCCCGTGGAGCTTCACCGATCTGGCCGACGACCTGCGCGGCATCGCGGACCGGTCCGGCGCGACGCGGGCGCTCGGCATCAGCATGGGAGCCGGTGCGCTGTGCCGGCTGCTCGCCGACACACCCGACCGGTTCGAGCGGATCGTCCTCTACCTGCCCGCGCCGCTGGACGGCGTACGCCCACCGGTGGCCGAGGCGCGGCTGACCCGGCTGCTCACGGCCGTCGAGTCGGGGGAGGCGGCGCTGGTCGCGGAGGCCGTCGAGCCCGAGCTGCCGCCGTCGGTGCGTAACACCCCGACCGGGTGGAGCTATCTGCGTCAGCGTGTCGAGCAGCTCCTGACCGACGGGCTGGCGCCCGAGCTGGACACGTTGTGGCGGTCCCCGGCGGTGCCCGACGATGCGGTGCTGGGGGCGTACCCGGGTCAGGCGCTGGTGATCGGGTGTGTCGGGGACGATGTTCACCCCGTACCGGTGGCTGAGAGGTTGTCCCGGCTGCTGCCCGGCGCTGAGCTGGTGGTTTATGACCGCCCGGCGGTGCTCTGGACCAAGCGCAAGGAGCTCCGCGAGCGGGTGTCGACGTTCCTGAACGCAAAATAGCCCGGGCCGTGGCCCGGGCTATTTTGCTGGTGACACTCAGCTGGTGAGCTTCTGGACCTTGTACTTCCAGGCGCTGTAGTTGCCGGCGCGGTCCACCGCGGCGTAGTCGACCTCGATGGTGTAACCCTTGGCCATGCCGGAGACGCCCACGGACCAGTTGCCCTTGGAGTCGACCGGGCGCCAGGAGAGGGCGGCGTTCGGAACGGTGGTCGAGTCGGGGTTGAACTTGACCCACTTCTTGGTGGAGAAGTTGTAGTAGTAGTCGCTGCTGCTGGTCCAGCGCCACAGCTGCACGCCGACCGCGTCGATGCCGATCTGCAGGTCCTTGGCGGTGCCCTTGACGGTGCTCCAGGACGAAGCCTTCGACGGGCTGCTGGGCACCGTCAGCGTGGCGGACGGGCTGGACTCGTCGGCCACCGTGGAGTACCAGCCGGCGGCCTTCGGGACCGTCTTGCCCTGAGCGTTCTCCAGGGTGACCGTCGCCGTGTATTGGCCGAACCCGTAGTAGTGGTACGTCGACGTGGTGCTGCGGGTCAGCAGGCTGGTCTCGCCGTCACCCCAGTTGACCCACACGCGGGTCGCGTTGGCGGGGACGCCACTCAGCTCGTACTTGGCGTTGTAGCCGCCGCCGGCCCAGGTCCAGTTCCAGGTCGGGTTGAACTTGTACGTGCCGCCCGCGGTCGCGACCGTGACGGTCGACGTGGCGTTGCTGATGGTGCCGTCCGCGGTGGCGTCGCCGTCCTTCAGCGAGACCTTGACCGCGTAACTGCCGTTCGCCGGGTACTTGTGGACGGCCTTGACCGCGTCGGCGGACAGCGTCTGGACGGTGCCGTCGCCCCAGTCGACCGTGCGCTCGACCGCGGTGTCCGGGGTCTCGTCCTCCAGCGCGGTCTGCGTCAGCGTCACCTGCTGCGCGGTCCAGATGCTGGTGCTGTCGAGGCTGTAAGTGCCGCTCAGCGGGCCTGCGGCCCAGGCGGGTGAGCCCAGGAGGCCCGCACCCGCCACCGTCCCGGCGCCCAGGGCCAGTGTGAGCAGCGCGGCGAGACCGCGCGGTCGAACGGAATCCATTTCTCTCCCCGTGGAAAAGTGTTCGCATTCGATGCGAGCCGATGGACAGTACCGGGCCGTTACGGCGCGGATCAAGCGGGTAGATGGCCGATAGCCGTAACTTTTCGGGCCCTGAACCGGTGTTCCTCACGTGCGGCTATCCCCCAAACCCATCTTTTTCGGCCTGGTTGCCCTCGGCCTGCCGTTTGCCGTCACCGTCGGCTGGACGCTCGGCACTCCGGCGCCCGCCCCGCCCGCGGTCAGCGCGCCCGGTGGTGCCGGCGGCATCGGCATCGCGCCCACCAAGGCCGCGAAGCCGGCCACCGGCACCGTCGTCGACTGGTCACCACCGGCCACACGACCGGTCGCGGTCGAATCGTCGCTGCCTCCCAGCGCGGTGCCCGTGACGGTGCTGCCGAGTGCGGTCACACCGTCCGCTGTGGTCTCCGGCTCGCCGTCGCCGACGTTCACGTTGCTGCCGCCGGTGCCGACGCCGACGGCAGTGGTGACAACACCGCCGAGCCCGTCCCCGACCGGACCGAGCACCAGTGCCGAACCGAGCACGTCCGGCCTCAGCGCAGCACGATTGGTCCGCGGGTCCTAAGCTCCCCGAACGTGGGGGACAACTCGACTCAACTGCTTTCCGCGACCGGCGGCGCCTTCCGCCAGTTCGTCACCGGCGCCGGACTGCTCGCGCGTGGCCTCGGCCTGGTGCTGCGCAACCCCCGGATGCTCGGCCTGGGCCTGCTCCCGGCGCTGATCTCCGGTGTCCTCTACGCCGCCGCCCTGATCGCCCTGATCGCGTTCATCGACGACCTGGCCGCGGCGGTGACCTGGTTCGCCGACGACTGGTCGACAGCCGGCCGTGACGTGATGCGCCTGCTGGCCGGTGCGGCCGTGTTCGGCCTCTGCGGCCTGCTCGGTGTCCTCACCTTCACCGCGGTGACCCTGCTCATCGGCGACCCGTTCTACGAGAAGATCTCCGGGATGGTCGAGCACCGGTTCGGTGGTGTGCGCGACGAGGTCGAGGTCTCGCTGGGCCAGTCCCTCGCCCGCAGCCTGGTCGACTCGCTCCGGCTGATCGGCCTGTCCGTCCTTTTCGGCATCCCGCTGTTCCTGGCCGGCTTCATCCCCGTGGTCGGCCAGACGGTGGTGCCGGTGATCGGCGGTGCGGTCGGCGGCTGGATCCTCGCCGTCGAGCTGACCGGCGTCCCGTTCCAGCGCCGCGGCCGGCGACTCCGGGACCGCCGTGCGGCCCTGCGGGTCAACCGCCCGCTCGCCCTGGGCTTCGGCGTGGCAGTGTTCGCCTGCTTCCTGATCCCGCTGGGCGCGGTGCTGCTGATGCCCGCCGCGGTGGCCGGCGGCACGCTGCTGTCCCGCAAGGCACTGGGCCTGCCCACCGAGATCACCACGGTGGCGTCCCTGTGATGCGCATCGACCTGATCGAGGGTGACATCACCACCCACCGGACCGACGCCATCGTCAACGCCGCCAACTCGTCCCTGCTCGGCGGCGGCGGTGTCGACGGCGCGATCCACCGCAAGGGCGGCCCGGAGATCCTCGCGGAGACGCGGGCCCTGCGCGCGTCCCAATACGGCCGCGGACTGAAAACCGGCCAAGCCGTTGCCACCACAGCCGGGCGGCTGCCGGCCCGCTGGGTGATCCACACGGTCGGCCCGGTGTTCAGCACGACCGAGGACCGCTCGGACCTGCTGCGTTCCTGCTACGAGAACTCGCTGCGGATCGCGGACGAGCTCGGCGCCGAGTCGATCGCCTTCCCGCTGATCTCCGCCGGGATCTACCGCTGGCCGCTCGAGGACGCCGTGAAGCAGGCCCTGGGCGTGCTGCGGGCGGCCGAGCCGGCCAACCTGCGCCTGGCGACGCTGGTGCTCTTCGGCGCCGAGACCGCGGCGACCGCCCGCCGTGTGTCAGCGGAGCTGGGACTCCCAGCCGGCGACAGCTAGGACCTCGGCCTCGGCCGGGAAGGTCCAGGCAGCCCGTCGGACAGCACGGTGAGCCGGAAGTTGAGGTCCGCGGCCTGGCGCCGTGTCGTCAGTGTGTCAGGCGGAGGCGCGGACGACGAGTTCGGTGGGGAGGACCACGGCGTCGGGCTCGGAGGGTCTGTCGTTGACCAGGCCGAGCATCTGGCGGGCCATCGTGCGGCCCATGTCGACGATCGGCTGGCGGACCGTGGTCAGCGGGGGATCACTGAGGCGACTGATCTCGAAGTCGTCGAAGCCGACCACCGCGACGTCGGCCGGGACGCTGCGGCCCGCGTCCTTGAGGGCCTGGAGGGCGCCGTGGGCCATCATGTCCGAGGCCACGAAGACGGCGTCGAGGTCGGGGTCGTCGGCGAGGAGGCGGCGCATCGCGCGGATGCCGGACTCGCGGGTGAAGTCACCGACGGCGATGTGTTCGGTCAGGCCCGCCTCGCGCAGGGCGCGCTGATATCCGGCGAGGCGGTCGATGCCGGCGACCATGTCCTGGGGGCCGGCGATGGTGGCGATGCGCCGGCGGCCACCGGCCAGCAGGTGGCGGACGGCCTGGCCGACACCGCCGACATGGTCCACGTCGACGTACGGGACGGGCAGCTCGGCCGGGGTCATCGGCCGTCCGCTGCACACGACCGGGATGCCGAGCCGGGCGAGCGCCCCCGGCAGCGGGTCGGCGCCGTGCATCGAGGCGAACATGACACCGTCGACGTGGCCGGCCATCGCATAACGCTCGACGCGGTCGTGGCTGGCGGCGGAGCCCGCCATCATCAGCACCAGCTGCTTGTCGGCCGCGTCGAGCTCCATGCTGACTCCGCGGATCACCGCGGGGAAGAACAGGTCGTCGGAGAAGACGCGGTTGGCCGTCTCCGGGAGGATCAGCGCGATCGACTCCGTACGCTGAGTGACCAGGCTGCGTGCGGCCTGGTTGGGCACGTAGCCCAGTTCCTCGACGGCCTGGTTCACCGCGTCCCGGATCGCCACGGCGACCGTGGTCGACCCGTTGACGACGCGGGAGACGGTTGCCCTCGAGACACCGGCGCGCCTGGCCACCGCCTCCAGGGTCGGTCGCTCCCGCGTCACCATCAGCTCACTCCCCGATCCGGCCCTGGTCGGTGAGACCGTTACGCCGGATCACCTCCTGGTACCACCGTGCGCTGTCCTTCGGCACCCGCTGCTGCGTGGTGTAGTCCACGTGCACCAGGCCGAACCGCTTGGCGTACCCCTCGGCCCATTCGAAATTGTCCATCAGAGACCACGCGAAGTATCCCCGAAGGTCAACGCCGTGGGAAATGGCGTCGAGGCAGGCGCGCAGGTGCCCGTCGAGGTACTCGATGCGGTTGGTGTCGTGGATGGCGCCGTCCTCCGAGGGGCCGTCACCGTACGAGGCGCCGTTCTCGGTGATCATCATCGGCGTACCGGGATAGTCCCGGTGGATGCGGTCCAGCAGGCGGGTGAGCGCCGCCGGCTCGATCTGCCAGCCGATGTCGGTGATCGGGCCGACCGGCTCGCGCCAGGCCACACCGTCGGTGCCGGGCGCGTCCGGGGCAGACGGCGTCCCGGGCTTCGCGGAGACGTACGAAGGTGTGTAGTAGTTGACGCCGAGCACGTCGATCGGGGCGTTGATGATCGCCTCGTCGCCGTCCCGGATGAAGGACAGGTCCACGAAGCGGGCCATGTGCTCGCGCATGTCGTCCGGGTACTGCCCGCGGAGCAGCGGGTCCAGGAAGATGCGGTTGTTGAGGCCGTCGACGATCCGGGCGGCCTCCACGTCGGCGGCGTTCTCCGGGTCCAGCGGGAGCACCGAGGCCGGGTTCAGCGTGATGCTGACGCTCTGCGCGCCGGCCGAACGCAGGGCCCGCGCGGCCAGGCCGTGGCCCAGCAGCAGGTGGTGCACGGCCTTGAAGACCGAGGCCGGGTCGGTGACACCCGGTGCGTGCCGGCCGCTGCCGTACCCGAGGTAGGCCGAGCACCACGGCTCGTTCAGCGTGGTCCAGGTGCGGACGCGGTCACCGAGGCGGGCGTGGACGATCTGGGCGTACTCGGCGAAGGCCTCGGCGGTCTCGCGGGAGGCCCAGCCGCCGCGGTCCTCGAGGCTCTGCGGCAGGTCCCAGTGGTAGAGCGTGACGACCGGGTCGATGCCCTTGCCGATCAGCTCGTCCGTCAGCCGGTCGTAGAAGTCCAGCCCGCGGGTGTTGACCGGGCCCGTGCCGTCGGGCTGAATGCGGGGCCAGGCGATCGAGTACCTGTACGAGGCGAGCCCGAGGTCCGCCATCATCGCCACGTCCTCGACGTAGCGGTGGTAGTGGTCGCATGCCACGTCGCCTGTGTGGCCGGCGTGCACGCGCCCCGGCGTCCGGCAGAACGTGTCCCAGATGGACGGCCCCCGGCCGTCCTCGTTCACCGCGCCCTCGATCTGGTACGACGCCGTCGCCGCGCCCCAGACGAAGCCGTCCGGGAACCGCACCCCCGATGCCAGTGGTTCGTCGCTCGACTCCACCGAGACGGTTGCCGTCATCCTTCACCGCTCCCTGCGTGATCCGCCGCTGCCGAGCCGGGCCGCGCCGACCGGCCTGATCAGCGGCGGGACTGTGGGGGCGGCCGGGAAACGACCGCCCTTAACCGGTACAGCGTAGAGCCATTCGCCTTCTCGGGAGCCATCCGAAAGTTGCGGAACACATTCCGGATGCTGGGATGCGTTATCCCGCCTGCAACGCGCTGATCAGGCGCTGATCGCCGATCACGGTCAGATTGTCCGAATCGATGCGTCCCATCAACGCCAGGAGCAGGTCGCTGGCGGTGCCGGAGGCCTCCGCCCGCGGGTGGTGGTCGTCGGAGTCGAGGATCGTCCCGGTGTCGAGCAGGGAGATGCCCGCCCCGCGCAGACGGACGAACCACTCGTAACTCGCATCGGTGGCGACAAGGTGCACCACGCCGTGCAGATCGGTCGGGCCCTTGCGCCGGCCGGCGGGGAGCCAGGTGTCGAGCACCTCGTTCACACCGTCGGCGGCGAGCTTCGTCTCGATCGGGGTGGCCCGGCCGGCGGCGGTCTCGGCGTCCCAGCGGTGCACCGAGATCTCGTGCGCCATCCGGCGCTGCCAGAAACCGGCCTTGCGGGCCTGGGCCGGCCACGTCCAGGACGGGAAGTCGGGGTCGAGCGCGTCGAGGGTCTCGATCGTGCCGGTCATCTCGCGGCGAAGCTGGTCGAGCGCCTCGGGCCACGCGGGCCGGGGCTCGGGAATCACCCGATCGGCGGGCCGGTCGACCACTCCGCGAGGGGTCAGCTCGCGGACCCAGTGCAGGAGTGTGGTGATGTGCTCGGTCAGATCGGCCACCGTCCATCCCGGACAGGACGGCACAGCCGCATCGGGACCTGTCTGGGCGACGGCTTCCTGGAGTGCCGGCCCGTCCGCACGCAGTGCGGCCAGCCAGAAGTCCTTCGTCGCGTGCAGCCTGTTCATCCGCCTTCTCCCGATCGAGGAGGACCACCGGTTACCACCCGGGGCCCGCGGCCTAGGGTGAACGTCGTGCCTGACGTTAGTGCTGACCACCCGATCACCGCATCCGCGGCGCATGCCAGTTCGCTGGGGGCGTACACGACGCTACGCCTCGGCGGCCCGGCAAGCACCCTCACGGTGGTGTCCGAAACGGACGAAGCGGTGGCAACCGTACGGGCTGCTGCCCGTTCGGGGCAACCTGTGCTCGTTCTCGCTGGGGGCAGCAACGTCGTGATCGGCGACGACGGCTTCCCCGGCACGGTGGTGCTGCTGCGTACCCGTGGGGTTCACGTGGCCGACCGGGATGCCCGAGGTGTGCTGTTCCGGGTCGCCGCCGGGGAGCCCTGGGACGATTTTGTGGCGCACACGATCGAGAACGGCTGCTCCGGCCTGGAGGCGCTCTCCGGCATCCCCGGCTCGTCCGGTGCGACCCCGATCCAGAACGTCGGTGCGTACGGCCAGGAGGTCGCGCAGACGATCGAGGCGGTACACGTCTACGACCGCCACGAGGACGAGGTGCGGGTGCTGTCGCTGCCGGAGTGCCGGTTCGCGTACAGGTCGAGCATCTTCAAGAACAACGAGCGCTGGGTGGTGCTCGAGGTCGACTTCCGCCTCACGCTCTCCGCGGACTCCGCGCCGATCCGGTACGCCGAACTGGCCCGCCGGCTGGGCGTGGAGATCGGCGAGCGGGTGCCCGCGAAGCAGGTACGGGAGACCGTTCTGCAGTTGCGGGCGGGCAAGGGCATGGTGCTCGACCCGGCGGACCCGGACACGCAGTCGGTGGGCTCGTTCTTTACCAACCCCGTGCTCTCCGCGCAGGAGTGGGCGGCGGTCCAGGACCGGCTCGTCGACGCCGGGGAGCCGCCGAGCTGGCCGGCGCCGAACGGCACGGTCAAGGTGCCCGCCGCCTGGCTGATCGAGAAGGCCGGCTTCGGCAAGGGGTACGCCGGCGCCGGTGGTGTGGCGATCTCGTCGAAGCACACTCTCGCGCTGACCCATCGGGGTGGCGGCACGACAACCGCGCTGCTCGACCTGGCGCGGGAGATCCGTGACGGCGTACGGGACCGGTTCGGCGTCGTCCTGCATCCCGAACCGGTCCTGGTGAACTGTTCCCTGTAGAGCCGTGGTCAGTGCCAGCCGAAGACCTGGGTCCAGTAGTACGTGCCGTTCGGGGCCTGCTGCACGCCGGCGCCGAGCGCCTTGACGTCGCAGTTCAGGATGTTGCGCCGGTGCGGCGGGCTGGCCATCCAGGCGGCCATGACCTCGGCGGTGGTGTTGAAGCCGTAGGCAACGTTCTCGCCGGCGACGGCCTGGTATCCGGCCGCCCGTGAGCGGGTCTCGAAGGTCGATCCGCGCCAGCCGAAGTGGCCGAAGTCGCCGGTGGCGGCCATGTAGTGGCTCTGCCGCACGGACGCCACGGTCAGTTCCTCGTCCTCCTCGAGCGCGGAGCAGCCGTTACGCACCCGCTCCTCGTTGGTGAGCGCGATGACCTCGTCGCCGAGCACCTGCGACGTGGTCGGCCCGGCCGCCACCGTCGCCGGGACGATGGTCTCGGCGTGCACCGCGGTCGCCGAGAGCCCGAGGAGTGCGGCCGGTGCGGCCGCGACAAGGGCGAGACGTCGGACGGAATCGAACACTTGTTGCCTCCCGATCCACCCCGGGCGCCTGTTCGCCCGGCTTCGTTATCGGATCGGCTTTTCGGCTGTACGTCCCTTCTTTCGCTGTTTCACGGACTTCGTGCGGTGGCTGTGTCAGCCTGAGGGATTGAGGGGGAGGCCGATGACCGCGCCTGCCCCGGTGTCGGGGTCGAAGGTCAGCTCCACGGAACCACCGTGGCGGGTGACGATGGCCTCGGCGATCAGCATCCACACCGCGGTGCTGCGGCGCCGGTGCGGCGGCTCGGGTGTGGCGAGCATGCCGGCCATCAGGTGTTCGTCGGTGAGCTGCTCGGCCTGGCGCGCGGTGACGCTCACGGTCCAGCCGCCGGGGCCGGTCGTGGTGCTGACCGAGGCCGACCGGTCGGCCGCACCGCTGGCCACCGTTCCGATCACGGCGTAGAAGAGGTCGCGCAGCAGTCCGGCGTCGGCCACCAGGGGCGGTCCCGTGATGGCCTGGACGGTCGCCGCCGTGTACGGCTCCCGGCTGGCGAGCAACTCGGCCGCCTCGGCGATCGAAGTTCCCAGGTCCACCCGGCCGGGCTGCAGCTCGAGGTCGCCGGTCTGCAGCCGGGTGACGACCATCAGGTCCTCGACCAGGGTGAGCATCCGGTCGGTGTTCCGGCGTACGGCGGCGAGCGCGAGTGATCGTTCGGTCGGCGCGAGGTCGTCCGTGTCGAGGCTCTCGGTGAACGAGGCGATGGTGGTCAGTGGTGTCCGCAACTCGTGCGAGATCACGGTCAGGAAGCGGGCCTGCATCGCGCCGCCCGAGAGCGTCGACGGTGCGGAAGCGGGGATGCGCACGCTGAACTATAACTTTCCGTATATGAACGGACACGTCACGCTATCGTGGTTTTGGACATTTCATCTTTCGTCGTCCGCGGTCGCGGGGGACGCCAGCAAGACGCTGACCGATGCCGCTCACGTGCCGTGACAGCTGGTCAGCCGTGCGTCTGGGGACGCAGCGTTGGGGGGTCATGGTGATGAGGGCATGAGCAGACTGCTCGTGGTCGAGGACGACCCGGACATCGCGCTGGCTCTGCGGCTGCTGTTCAGCCGGGCCGGCTACGAGGTGGCACACGCCGGCGACGGGCGTACCGGTCTCAAGGAGGCCTACGCCGAACACCCCGATCTGGTGGTGCTCGACGTCGGCCTGCCCGAGATGGACGGCTGGCAGGTGCTCGAACGGCTGCGGGACGTCTCGGACGTGCCCGTGCTGGTGCTCACCGCGCACGGCCAGGAGGCCGAGAAGGTCCGCGGACTGCGCGGCGGGGCCGACGACTACCTGACCAAGCCGTTCGCCAACAACGAGCTGCTCGCCCGGGTCGAGGCGCTGCTGCGCCGCTCGTCCGGCGGGCAGAACAGCTGGGCCAGCCAGATCTACGACGACGGTCTGGTGCACCTCGACCCGACCAAACGGCGCGTCTACGTCAAGGGTGACGAGAAGCGCCTCACGCCGACCGAGTTCCGGCTGCTCAACGCGCTGGTGCGGCACGCGGGTGCGGTGCTGAGCCCGAACCAGCTGCTCACCCAGGCCTGGGACGACCCGACCGGCATCGGCCAGGAACGGGTCAAGTTCGCCGTCCTGCGCCTGCGCCGCAAGCTCGGCTGGTCGGACCCCGAGGAATCACCGATCGAGTCCGTCCGCGGATTCGGCTACCGCTACCGGCGTCCGGGTGGTGACGCTTGAGCCGGAAGAGGTAGCAGTCCGGGTGTCCTCAGGTGAGCACCCGGTAGGTCGATGAGGGCTTTGGGAAACGAGCAGGAGGTAGTCCGTGGAAGACCTTGGTGAGATCGTCGGCGAATTCCTCATGGAGAGCCACGAGAACCTGGATCAGATCGACCGGGATCTTGTCGCCCTCGAGCAGGAGCCGGGATCGCGTGATCTGATCTCACGCATTTTCCGGGCCATCCACACGATCAAGGGCACGAGCGGGTTCCTGGCCTTCTCCAGGCTGGAAACGCTCGCCCACGCCGGTGAGTCGTTGCTGTCGCGTCTGCGGGACGGTGTCCAGCCGGTCACGCCGACGACGATCACGACCTTGCTGGCCACGATCGACGGCGTCCGGTCGCTGCTCGAGGCGATCGAGCAGGACGGCAACGAGGGTGATGTCGACGTCGACAGCATCATCACCGCCGTCCACGCGCAGATGAACGCTCCCGCGGAGACTGCCGCCGCGCCGGCCGCGCCCGCGGAGCCGGCCGAGACGCCGGAACCGCTCGAGGAGAAGGCCGTACGCCCGGCGCCCGAGCCCGTGGAGGGGCAGCGGAAGCCGCTCGGCGAGATGCTCGTCGAGTCCGGTGCGGCCGCGCCCAGCGACGTCGGCTCCGCCCTGCAGCAGCAGCTCGAGGGTGACGAGCGCAAGCTCGGCGCGATCCTGCTGGAGGAGGGCAAGGCGGCCCCCGCGGCGGTCACCGAGGCCCTCCAGGCGCAGACGCCGAAGCGCAGCGTCGCGGACAGTGCGATCCGGGTCGACGTCGACCTGCTAGACGGTCTGATGAACCTCGTCGGTGAGCTGGTCCTGGCCCGCAACCAGCTGGTCCGCGGTGTGATGGAGACCGGCGACTCCGGTCTGGTCCGCAGCGCCCAGCGGCTCGGCATGATCACCAGTGAGCTGCAAGAAGGCATCATGAAAACGCGGATGCAGCCGATCGAGCACATTTGGTCGAAGCTGCCGCGGGTCATCCGGGACCTCAGCCAGTCGCTCGGCAAGAAGGTCGAGCTGGTCATGGAGGGCAAGGAGACCGAGCTCGACCGCAGCCTCCTGGAGGCGGTCAAGGACCCGCTGACCCACCTGGTCCGCAACGCCGTCGACCACGGCATCGAAGAGGCCGACAAGCGGGTCGCCGCCGGCAAGTCGCCGGAGGGCACGCTGACGCTGCGGGCGTACCACGAGGGTGGGCACGTGGCGGTCGACGTGGCCGACGACGGCGCGGGCATGGACGTGAACCGCATCGCCCAGAAGGCGGTCGAGAAGGGCCTGCTCCGGGCCGATCAGGTCGCCGGCATGGACAAGCGCGAGATCATGGCGATGGTCTTCCAGCCCGGCTTCTCCACCGCCGCGAAGGTGACCAACGTGTCCGGCCGCGGTGTCGGCATGGACGTGGTCAAGACCAACATCGAGCGGATCGGCGGCGCGGTCAGCGTCGACTCGACCCTCGGTGAGGGCACCGTCTGGCGCCTCACCATCCCGCTCACCCTGGCGATCATCCAGGCGCTGACGGTCGACTGCGGTGACCAGCGGTACGTGGTGCCGCAGGTCGCGGTCCTGGAACTGGTCTTCATCGACGGCCAGTCCACGAAGATCGAATATGCGTCGGGTGCGCCGGTCTACCGGCTGCGCGGCAAGCTGCTCCCGCTCGTCCGCCTGGACCGGGCCCTCGGGCTCGACGTCGGCGGCGACCAGGGTGTCTACATCATGGTGCTGCACGCCGACGGCCGTCGTTTCGGGCTCGTCGTGGACCGCGTCCTCAACACCGAGGAGGTCGTGGTCAAGGCCCTCAACAGCCGCTTCAAGGACATCGGCCTCTACGCCGGCGCGACGATCCTCGGCGACGGCAAGGTCGGGCTCATCCTCGACGTCTCCTCGCTCGCGCGCCGCTCGCACCTGACGGCCGAGTCGGACCGGGAGAACCTCGTCGCCACCTCACGGGCCGCGGGCGCCGCCGGCACCGGGGAACGACTGCTGGTGACCGCGGTCGGCGAACGCCGCGTCGCGATCCCGCTCGACGCGGTGACACGGCTCGAGGAATTCCCGAGGGACCGCATCGAGCACGCCGGCTCCCGCGAGGTGGTGCAGTACCGCGGGCAGATCCTGCCGCTCGTACGGCTGTCGCACCTGCTGGGGGCGTACAGCGAGGTGGAGGAGAGCGACACCGTGTCCGTGGTCGTCTACAGCGAGGGCGAGCGCAGTGTGGCGCTGGTCGTCGACCGGATCGTCGACATCGCCGAGAACCAGACCACGGCCCGCCGCGAGGCGGAGGAGGACGGCCTGGTCGGCACCGCGGTGATCCAGCAGCGGGTGACCGAGCTGCTCGACGTGCGCCGCGCCATCCTCGCCGCCGATCCGAACTTCTACACCGAGGCGGCCGACGAGATCCTGGTGGAGGCCTGAGATGGCGAGCCGTCAGTTCGCGACCTTCGAGGTCGCCGACCAGCTCTTCGGTGTCGAGGTGCACACGGTCCAGGAAGTGCTCTCCTACAACGAGTACACGCCGGTGCCGCTGGCGCCGCCGGCCGTCGGTGGCCTGTTCAACCTGCGCGGTCAGGTGATCGCGGCCGTGGACCTGCGGGTCCAGCTCGGCCTGGTCCGGCAGGCGATGAAGGGCCCCGTGATGAACGTGATCCTGCGCGGTGACGGCGAACCGGTCAGCCTGCTGGTGGACCGGATCGGCGAGGTCGTCGACCTGGACGACGAGGCCTTCGAGCCGCCGCCGGACACCCTCAGCGGCCCGACGCGGGAGCTGGTGGTCGGCACGTTCAAGCTCGACGGGCGCCTGATGCTCGCCCTCGACGTCAACCAGGCCGTCGACACCTATCGAGCCACCACCTGATGTACAGCCTCGTCAGCGCCCCGGTACTCGGCTTCGACCTGACCCGCCTCGGTGGCGGGTCGGCCACCGCCGAGGTGCTGCTGCGCGCCCTGCGCCTCGGCGTCGGGGACCTGCCCGTGCTCGCCCAGCGGCTGCCCGACGAGGGTGTCCGCGGGCCGCTCTGGGTCGAGGTGGAGAGTGCGGCGCGGCGGATGCCGAGCCTCAAGGGCCTGAAGGCGGACGACCCGGCGAGCCAGCTGGCGCTGGTCGAGCGGGCACCGATCGGCTCGGTCGACGCGCTGCTCACCTGTCTGCGCTACGACGTGATGGCGTGGACGTGGACGGGCAAGGGCCGCGACGCGAAGCAGACCGAGGACGCCGCGTCGGCGACCGCGCTGCTCTGCGACGCCGCCGTGGCCAGCTATCTGCGTGAGGTGCTGGACGACTCGACCCGCCGGATGCTCGGCGCGGGCTGGGTGTCGGCGCTGCGCAAACTGCCCGCGGGCAAGCCGATCGACCTGGGACCGCACCACTACGCGATCTCGGCGCTGCTGGACCGGCTCCGGTCGATCCGGCCCAACGACCTGACCCGGTTGCTGCAGTCGGCCGAGGACGCCCGCCGCAACGCCGGTGGCTGGTCCCCGGCCGTGCACTCGGCCTCGTGGGCGGCGTACCTGTCGGACCGGGTGCGGACCGCCGCTGCCGCACAGATGCTGCTGGTGCAGGCGATCGACACAGCGGCCATTCCGCTGGCCGACCGCGCGGGCGGCGTCTGGAACATGCTCAGCGGTGCGGTCCAGGCGCTGGTCGTCCGCGATCTGCTGGACACCGCCACGGCTCACCGGCTGCTCGCGCCGGTCGTCGCGGCGCTCGGCCCGGCTTGGCTCGGGTGAAGGGCCGGTGAGCTCATGATCAAGGTCCTGGTCGTCGACGACTCCGTGGTCGTTCGCCGGCTCATCGTCGACTCGCTGACCGGCGCGCCGGACATCGAGGTGGTCGGCACCGCCGCGAACGGCCTGCTGGCCCAGGCGAAGATCGATCAGCTGAAGCCGGACGCGGTCACGATGGACATCGAGATGCCGCAGATGAACGGCATCGAGGCGGTCCGCGAGCTCCGCAAGCGCCACAAGCACCTGCCGGTGATCATGTTCAGCACGCTGTCGGCGGCCGGGGCGAGCGCGACGCTGGAAGCGCTGTCCGCCGGTGCCACCGACTACGTGACGAAGCCCAGCAATGTCGGGTCCATCCAGGAGTCGATCGCGGCGGTGCGGGAGCAGCTCGTACCGAAGATCCATGCGCTGGCCGGACGCCGGCGACCGGCCGGACCACCGGCTCGGCCCGGGCCGCCCCCGGGACGGCCCGGTCTGGCACCGCCCGCCGCTGCCCGGCCCGGAGCTCCCGTGCCCGGACGTCCCGGTCTCGCCGCGGCGCGACCCGGCGCACCGGTCGCCGGTGGGCCCGCCCGCCCGGTGCGGCGCGGCGGTCCCCAGGGTCGTGTCGACATCCTCGCCATCGGTTCGTCGACCGGCGGTCCCGACGCGCTCACCAAGGTGCTGCAGGGCCTGCCACCCGATCTGCCGGTGCCGATCGTCGTCACCCAGCACATGCCGCCGGTCTTCACCCGGATGTTCGCCGAGCGCCTCGACCGCAGCACACCGCTGCGGGTCGTGGAGGCCGGCGACGGGATGGAGCTCGCGCCGGGCACCTGTTACATCGCTCCGGGGGACAAGCACCTCGTGCTGCAGCGCCGGAGCACCGCGACGCTGACCCAGCTCAGCGGCGCGCCGCCGGAGAACTCGTGCCGTCCGGCGGTCGACGTGATGTTCCGTTCGGTGGCCTCGCTCTTCGGAGCCGCGGCCTTCGCGACGGTGCTGACAGGCATGGGATACGACGGACGGGGTGGTGCGAAGGTGCTACGTGAGGCCGGAGCCGAGGTCCTGGCGCAGGACGAGGCCAGTTCCGTGGTGTGGGGCATGCCCGGTGCCGTTGTCGGTGCGGGTCTGGCCGACGAGGTGCTTCCGCTGGACCGGATCGCCGCCGCACTCGTCCAGCGTGTCCAGGTGGGACGTGGCGTGGCCCGCCCGGCGGCGGTGACCCGATGACCCTGTCCGCAGCCGACTTCACCTTCGTCTCGACGCTGGTCCGGCGGGAGGCGGCGATCGTGCTCGCCCCCGGCAAGGAATACCTGGTCGAGGCGCGCCTGATCCCGGTCGCCCGGCAGGTGGGCGCGGCCAGCGTCGCGGAGTTCCTGGCCAACCTGCAGCGCCGCCCGAACCCGGCCGATCAGCGGCGGATCATCGACGCGCTGACCACCAACGAGACCTCGTGGTTCCGTGACCGGGAGCCGTTCTCCGCGCTGACCGACGTGGTGCTGCCCGAACTTGTCCGCCGGCCCGGCGCCAACCGCAAGGTACGCATCTGGTCGGCCGCCAGCTCGAGCGGCCAGGAGGCGTACAGCCTGGCGATCACGTTGCAGGAGAACCTGCCGGCGGGCTGGTCGTACGAAATCATGGGCAGTGACATCTCCACCGAGATGATCAAGCGGGCCGAGGCGGCCGAGTACAGCCAGGTCGAGGTCAACCGGGGTCTGCCGGCGGCACAGCTGGTCCAGTACTTCGAGCGGGCCGGCGCGCACTGGCGGATCACCCAGTCGTTGCGGCGCAACGTCTCGTTCAAGCTGATGAACCTGACGGCCCCGCTGCCGCCGATGCCCCCGTTCGACGTGATCTTCCTTCGCAACGTGCTCATCTACTTCGACGTCGCGACGAAGAAGTCGGTGCTGCGCAACGTCGCCCGGCTGTTGCGGCCGGACGGCTGGCTGTTCCTCGGAGCGGCCGAGACGACCATCGGCATCGACGACAACTACGAACGGGTGGCGGCCGGCCGGACCTCTGCCTACCGAGTGCGGAGCGCGGTGCCTGCCGGCGCCGCGAGGAAGGGGTGAGCTGCGGTGCGTGCCATGGTGATCGACGATTCCCGCGCAATGCGCATGATTCTGAAGCGCATCGTCGCCAAGCTGAACTTCGAGGCGATCGAGGCAGGTGACGGCCAGGAGGCCCTCGACCTGCTCGCCACGATGACCGAGGTGCCGGAACTGGCCCTCATCGACTGGAACATGCCGAACATGAACGGCCTCGAGTTCGTGACGAAGGTCCGCGCCGAACCGCGCCTGCGGGAGATGACGCTGGTCATGGTCACGACCGAGAGTGAGCAAAGCCAGATCGTCCGGGCGCTCGCCGCGGGCGCCCACGAATACGTGATCAAGCCCTTCACCGAGGGCGCGATGATCGAAAAGCTGGCCCTCCTGGGCCTCGTCCCGACCGGAGCGAACTCATGAGTGTCGAAGCCTTGGTCAGTGCGGATGATCTCGCCGAGATGGTGGAACAGGTGTGGGTCTCCTACCTGGACCCCGAGGGCGTTGCACCACTGGTACCGAACGGTGAGGTGAAGCAGCCGTCGGAGGTGCACTCGACGGTGTCCATCACCGGCACGTGGCACGGGCACCTCGTGTACGCGTCGTCCCGCGAGGCCGCGAAGAAGGCCGCGGCGGCGTTCCTCGCGATGGAGCCGGACGAGGTCGGCCAGGAGGACATCTCCGACGTCCTCGGCGAGCTGGCGAACATCGTCGGCGGCAACGTCAAGGCGATGCTGCCCGCGGGCTGCTTCCTGTCGCTGCCCACGGTGGTGCTGGCGCCCGACACGGCCTCGTACTACCCGGCGGCCGAACGGATCAGCGGCCTCTACGGCATCTGGGACGGCGAGCCGGTGTCGATCTCGATGTGGCAGAGCACCAACAAGGAGGCGAGCGCATGAAGATCCTGATTGCTGACGACAGCCGGGTGATGCGGCAGATCGTCACCCGGACCCTGCGCCAGGCGGGATTCGGGGACCACGACCTGGTCGAGGCGGCCGACGGCCAGCAGGCGTTCGACAACACGGTCGCCGAGAAACCGGACCTGGTCATCTCCGACTGGAACATGCCGGAGATGACCGGCATCGAGGTGCTGCGCAAGCTGCGGGCGGCCGGCAACGACGTCAAGTTCGGCTTCGTGACGTCGGAGTGCACGGCCGAGATGCAGCAGGCGGCGGAGGCGGCCGGTTCGGCCTTTTTCATCGTCAAGCCCTTCACCGCGGAACGTTTTGACGAGGTCTTCTCACCTATTTTGGGATGATATAGCTATGTCTGACACGTCGGTTATCCCCGTCGCTCTCACCGTCCGCAACCTCTTCGAGGACCTCCTGGGCCGGGACGTCAACGTCTCACCGGGTGATCCCATGACCGCGGCCGACCTGTCCACTGGCGTGATCGCTATCTACACGGATACCTCGCAACAGCTGTATGCGGTGCTCGGCATGCAGCTGACACTGGCGGCCAACGCCGGCGCCGCACTCGGTCTGCTCCCGGCCGGCGCCGCCGAGGACAGCATCGAGGAGAAAAAACTCTTCCCGAACCTGGCCGAGAACGTCTTCGAGCTGTGCAACGTGCTGACCAGCCTGCTCAACCGGGAAGGGGCACCGCACGTCAAGCTCTACCAGGTGATCTACCCGGGCATGGACCTGCCGAACGACGCGCGCGCCCACCTGCTCGCCCTCGGCAAGCGCCTCGACCTCACCGTCGAAGTCGCCCGCTACGGCAAGGGGAAGTTTTCGCTCTCGGTGGCCTGACAAGCATTCCGAGGCAAAATCAAAATCTGAAAAGGCATGTCGTAGGTGGGTGCATGGTTCTGACCGTCGCTCCCGCCGAGAACGGGCGGGGGCCCACCTTACGGTGCCCCCGCCCTGCCATGTCCGTGCTTGGTTGAAGGTCAAGAACCGTTGGACAGGTGCTTCGTCTCGGCGTGGCCGGTCAGTGGGGTGGGGGCTGTGCGCTGGGGGAGGACGACTGTCGGGGCGTAGGCGAGGTCGTCGGTGCGGCGGAGGAGGCCGGCGGCACGGCTGAGGCCGCGGCGGGCCGGGATCAGGCGCTGGGGTGCGGCGGAGATGCCGTAGCGCAGCAGCTGGGCCGGTGCCGGGCGGAGGGTGCCGGACAGCTCGTAACCGCTCGACTCGAGGCGGGACCCCAGGGCCGCCTCGCAGAGCGCGATCTCCTCGGACGTCAGCCGCGTCTGCCAGCTCTGCACCCGCTGCGTGGTCACCGGTGTGTGCGTACGCGCGTGCCAGGTCTTGAAGGACGGGACCGCGACGTCCGCGACGGCTGAGGGTTCCGCCATGGCCGGGTCGTAGTCCTCGCCGAGGTAGGCGCAGAGTTCGCCGAGTTTGCCGTGCGGGTCGGCGACCAGGTCCTCGTAGCGGAGCTCGTGCCACTGCGAAGGGCCGAGCTGCCGGGCGGCCCGGCGGGCGTCGTCGACGGCGCGGGCCCAGGCGGCCACGGTCGCGTAGATGTCCTTGCGGTGCCAGGACATCTCCTTGAGCGAGGCGACGCAGTCCCGGCCGTCCCGCACGATGTTGATGAACTGGGCGTCCGGGAAGAGCCGCAGCAGGATGTCGATGTTGTGCAGGTACGCGGGCCGTTTGTCGCCCCACCGCGGTTTGTCGAAACGGGCGGCGTACTGCTGGAAGATCGTGCCGAGGGCGGAGCCGAGCGTGCCCGGCCCGGCGGTGATCCGTTCGACGATGTCCTCGGCGTCGAGGCCGAGGTCGCAGAAGCGGGTCTCGCGGCGGTCGACGATCCGGCGGGCCAGCGCTCGGCGGTTGGACGCCACGCTCAGGTCGCCGAAGTCACGCCGTTCCCAGTACGCGGTGAGCATGAACCGGGTCTCGGGCGGGATGGCGATCCGTGGGTGGGCGTGGAGCATGAGTTGCAGCATCGTGGTGCCCGATCGCGGGCAGCCGACAACAATGATCGGACGGTCTGAGCTGTAGCGCACCAGGCCTAACGTATGCCAACAAAACGGAAATATTAACGACCTGTCAAGGCGTGTCGCGAATCGTCTCAGAACCGCTCGAATCAGACATAGGGAGAGCGGGCTCCGGACGGCCGTGCCGACTGTCCCAGATGTCGCGGGCGATGATCTGGATGATGCCGGCGACCGGGATGGCCAGCAGCGCGCCGAGGATGCCGGTGAGCTCCACGCCGATCAGGATCGCGAGCAGCACGGTCAGCGGGTTGAGCCGCACGGTGCGCGAGAAGATCAGCGGCTGCAGCAGGTGGTTCTCCAGCTGCTGGTAGATCACGAAGAACACCAGCACGACGACACCGGCGGTGACCGAGTCGGTGAACGCCGCGAGCACGCCGACCACCGCACCCAGGGTGGCTCCGACCAGTGGGATCAGGTCGGCCAGCCCCACGAAGAGCGCGATCAGGCCGGCGAACGGGACGCCCAGGATCGCCAGCACCGCGTACGTGAGCAGGCCGCAGATGAGACTGATCAGCAGGTTGCCGGTGATGTACCCGGTGATGGTCCGCGCGCAGGCGTGGCCGACCCGCCGGATCCGCTCGGCCCGCCGCTCGCTGAAGAGCCCCAGGAAGCCGTCGACGACCTTAGGCGCCTCGAGCACCATCAGGTAGGACAGCACGAAGATCGTCACCGCGCCGGCAACACCGGTGGCCGCACCGCGCAGCACTGTCAGCGTCGACGCGCCGAGCCCCGAGAGGTAGCCGCGGATCTGCCCCGCGTGACTCTCCGCGTAGTCGAGCACGTGGAAGCGTTCGGCCAGACTGCCGACCGGTCCGCGGCCGGCGCGGACGTCGGCGATGATCTTCGGCAGCTGGTCGGCCAGCTGGGTGCCCTCACGGACCAGCGGGACGACAAAAACCGCGATGAGCCCGCCGATGACCGCGACCGCGACCAGGTAGACGACGAGCGTCGCCAGCCAGCGGCGCATCCAGCCGATCTTGCGGTCGAGCCAGGAGACCGCCGGATGCAGCGCCACCGCGAAGAACACCGCGATCACGATCCAGGTCAGAACCTGACGGGTCTCGTACGCGAGCAGGAGCAGCAGCAGCGTCGCCAGCACCAGGCCGATGACAACCATCGTGTACCGCGCGACGGTTCGATTGTCCACAGGGGTCACCCGCGGGGCCTACCCCGGCTTTCACCTGCGCAAACGGGAATCATGAGGAACCGGGCCCCGGCTCGCCCGGCGTGGGCGTGGCGGGGGTTCCCGGCTCCTCCGTCCGGCCGTACCCGGCGGTGATGAACCGCATGCCGGCGAGCAGGACCGCGGCGATCGGCACGGCGATGAGGAAACGGATCAGCACCTGGCTGATGTCGACCTCGTCGGTGACGTAGCGGTACAGCGCCGGCGCGCTCATCAGCAGCGCGAACAGCAGGACGGAGGGCCGGATCACGCCTACCTGCCCCGGGCGGGCCGCCGCGGGAGGGCGGCCATCGGCACTACGTCCGCGGCGATCCGGGCGCACAGCATCGCGGCCCAGGCGTGCGGGGTGGCGGGCTTGCCGTCCAGCGAGACGATCGGCAGGTCCAGGCCGAGCACCGTGGCCGGGTCGGCCGTGATGTCCACGCTGTGCACCACGAGCGCCTCGATGTCGCCGAGCGTCCGCAGGTGCCGGGCCGTGTCGGCCGTCTTGCGGGTGGCGTCGACGACCGCCCAGACCGCGGTGGCGCCGATCGCGTCGCACATGTCGCTGACCCAGATCGGATCGGTGCCGCCGACCTTCGCGTCGACCACGACGATCCAGGCGTGGTCGGCGTTCTGGAGGCGTTCCGCCTTGGTCGCCGCAGCCGTCGGGTCACCGAGGACGCGGGACGAGTGCATGCCCGTACCGGCCGCTGTCGGGCCGCCGAGCAGCAGGTGGGCCTGGTCGATGCCCGACTGCTCGCAGAGCTTCTTGCCGATCGGCAGCGCGTGGTCCAGGTCGCCGCAGAGCACCAGGATCTCGCCGGGTGCGTCCGGGACGCCCGGCGCCGCCGGACGGGAGGCCAGCACGCTGAGCACACCGGCGTACGTGTCACCGCCGACGATCTGCGCCGCCATCTCCGCCGGCATGCCGACCATCATCAGGTTCTGCTGCACCGGATCCGCGTGCATCGGCCGCAGTGTGGCCGGTGGCTGGGCGGTGGTCGTGGTCGCGTGCAGCGGCGTCTGCGCCTGCGGGGCGCCGAGGCCCAGCCCGGCCAGCGTCTCGGCCAGGCCGTTGCCGGCCGGCGCGGGTGAGGTCGGCGCCAGCCCGTACGCCGCGGCCGGTGTGCGCGGCGGCGCCGGGTTCTGCGCGGCCCGGGTCGCGGCGGCGTTAGTCGGGAAGGCCGGACCGTCACTCACCCCGAGACCGCCCATCAGCTCCGCGAGCGACGGTACGGGTGGCAGCGGCCGGACACTCGGCCCGGAGTGCGAACCACCGTTGACCGGCGACCCGGTGGCCTGTGCCGGGCGGAACGGCCGCACGCTCGGGTTCTCCGGGCGTTCCGGCTCCGCGTCGGCGTGGGGCCGTGGCGCCGGGCGGGCCCAGGCGTTGGTGTCGGCCTTGTCGAGACCGGCCATCAGCTCCGCGAACGCGGCACCCGGGTCGGCGAGCGCACGGCCGGCGCCGCCGCCGAGGTTCGGGCCGGCACCTCCGCCACCCAGGCTGGGACGGCCCACGGCGGCGTCCGCGTCGCCCATCCCGGCGTCGCGGCCGGTCCGGCGGTCACCTCCGGCCGGGTTGTCGTCCGGAGCGATGCGGTCCCGGGACTCGGCCCGGGCCAGCAGTTGCTCCAGTGTCTGTGGCGGCTCCTCGGCCGCCGGCTGCCGGCGTTGCGGTTCGTTGCGTTCCTCCGGGTCCGGAACCTCGACCGACAGCTCGTAGTGCTGCTTGGCGAAAAAACCGCCGAAGCCACCGCTACGGACCTTGTCGGCCGAGATGATCCGGACGGAGGAGCCGTACTCGTCGCGCACCTGCGCCAGCAACGGCTCGATGGCCGGCCCCTCAAGCAGCACCCGCGTAGGCACCGTTCACCACCCCCATGGTCTCGATCTGTGCGGTGGAACCAGAAATCTCGGAATAGGACAGCACCTGAACGCGGCGTGAGCCGGCGCGCAGGAGACGCATCAGTGGCAGCCGCAGCTGCGGTGAGCAGGCCAGCACCGGGGTGATGCCCTGCTGTTCGGCGGCCTCGACGAGCCGGCCGGCCTCGGTGACCATCGCCTCGGCCCGCATCCCGTCGATGGCCATGAACGCACCGGTCTCGCTCGGCCGCAGCGACTCGAGCAGGTTCTGCTCGAGCATCGGTTCGAGCGTGATGACGGTCAGGCGGCCGCCGGACGCGTACTGGGCGGCGATGGCCGGTCCCAGCGCGGCCCGGGCCGCCTCGACGAGTCCGTCGTGGTCGACGGAGATCTTGGCCCGCAACGACAGCGACTCGAAGATCCGGACCAGGTCGCGGATCGGTACGCCCTCGTCGAGCAGCGCCTGGAGCACCCGCTGGATCTGGCCCAGGCTGAGCAGCGACGGTGTCAGCTCCTCGACGACCACGGGGTGCGTGCGCTTGACCATCTCGGTCAGCGACCGCACGTCCTCGCGGCCGAGCAGGCGGCTGGCGTTCTGCCGGACGATCTCGGCGAGGTGCGTGATGATGACGGACGCCCGGTCGACGACCGTCGCGCCGGAGAGTTCGGCCTGGTAGTGCAGCTCGGCGGGCACCCACTTGCCGGCCAGTCCGAAGACGGGCTCGACGCCCGCGCGGCCGGGCAGCGCCTGCAGTCCGTCACCGATCGCCAGCACCGTGCCCGGCGGGGCCTGGCCGCTGCCTGCGTCGACCCCGCTGATCCGGATCGCGTACGAGGACAGCGGCAGGTCGAGGTCGTCCCGGGTGCGGACGGGCGGCATGACCATGCCCAGCTCCAGCGCCATCTTGCGGCGCAGGGCGCGGACCCGGTCGAGCAGGTCTCCGCCGTTGGTGTCGACGAGGTCGACGAGGTCGGGGGAGAGCGCCAGTTCGAGCGGGTCGACGCGCATCTCGCCGAGCAGTGATTCGGGCGAGTCCGGCGAGGGCCGTTCGATCTCGGCCGCGGGTGTGCCCTCGGTCTCGGGTTCCGGGTCCTTGATCCGCTGGGCGATCAGCAGCACCGAGGCGCCGATCAGCAGGAACGGGATCTTGGGCAGACCGGGGATGACGCAGAGGCCGAGCGCGGCGCCACCGGCGATGCGCATCGCCAGTTTGTTCTGGCTCAGCTGGGCGGTGACGCTCGAGCCCATGTCGCCCGAGGTCGCCGAGCGGGTGGTGATCAGACCGGTGGCCACGGACAGCAGCAGCGCCGGGATCTGGGAGACCAGGCCGTCGCCGATGGTCAGCAGGCTGTAGTGGTTCATCGCGTCGGCCGGCGACATGCCCTCCTGGAGCATGCCGATCGCAAAACCGCCGACCAGGTTGATGATCGTGATGATGATGGCCGCGATGGCGTCGCCCTTGACGAACTTTGAGCCACCGTCCATCGCACCGTAGAAGTCGGCCTCGGCGGAGACGTCGGCACGCCGTTTCTTGGCCGTCGCCTCGTCGATGAGGCCGGCGTTGAGGTCGGCGTCGATCGCCATCTGCTTGCCGGGCATGGCGTCCAGGGTGAACCGGGCGCCGACCTCGGCCACCCGCTCGGCACCCTTGGTGACCACGACGATCTGCACGATGATCAGGATCAGGAAGATCACCAGGCCGATGACCAGCGAGCCACCGACCACAAAACTGCCGAACGCATGGATGACCTTGCCGGCGTCGCCGTCGCGCAGCACGAGACGGGTGGCGCTGATGTTGAGCGCGAGCCGGAACAGCGTCGCCACCAGCAGCAGTGCCGGGAAAACGGAGAAATCCAGAGGCCGCTGGACGAACATGGCAACCAGCAGGATCAACAGGGCGCCCGTGATGTTCAGCGCGATCAACAGGTCGAGCAGGAACGTCGGCAGGGGCACGACCATCATGACGATGATGCCGATGACCCCGATGGGTACGGCGAACTTGCTGAGGTTGCGGTTCTTCACAGCACCCCCTCCACCTGCTGATACTCCCGCAGTGGGGCGCGTGATGTGAGGAAATCTCCCAGATTGTTCCTATGCCACCGCCGGGGTCGGGTTCGGGTTGCGATGGACCCCGGCCGCCGACCCCTTCGTCTTCAGGCTCATCACGAACGCCAGCACCTTGGCCACCGTGCCGTAGAACTCGGCCGGGATCTCCATCCCCACCTCGACGCTCTTCTCCAGTGCCCGGGCCAGTGCCTTGTCCTGCACCATCGGGATGCGGTTCTCGGTGGCCAGCTCGCGGATCTTCTGCGCGATGGCACCCTGCCCCTTGGCGATCACGCGTGGCGCACCCTTCTCCGGGTCGTACCGCAGCGCCACGGCGACATGCGTCGGGTTGACCAGCACGACGTCGGCGGTCGGCACGTCGGCCATCTGCCGGTTGCGGGCCATGGCCATCTGCCGGGCGCGGATCTGTCCCTTGACGTGCGGGTCACCCTCGGTGTTCTTGTGCTCCTGCTTGACCTCTTCCTTGCTCATCCGCAGCTGCTTGTTGGTGCGCCGGCGGACCACGAAGTAGTCGGCCGCGGCCATCACGATGCCGGCCACGGACGCGGCCCGGATCAGGGACAGCACGGCGTCGTTGATCACGCCGAGCAGCGAGACGACCTGCAGCCGCCCGGCGGTCATCAGCAGCGGGACGATGTCCTTCATCGTCATGTAGAGCACGCCGGCCAGCACCCCGGTCTTGATCAGGGCCTTCGAGCCCTCCCAGAGGGCCTGCGGTCCCAGCATCTTCTTGATGCCGGGCAGGGGATTGAGGCGGCTGAACTTCGGGATGAACAGCTTGGTGGCGACCCGGATGCCGCCCTGCGCGCCGGCCGCGGCGATGCCCACGGCCATCATCGTCAGCGCCAGCGGCAGCACCGCCCAGCCGGCGCTCATCATGCCGTCCTTGAGGATGCCGAGCGCGACCTGCGGGTCGGGGTCGGCGATGATGTCGGGCACCTTCTCCATCAGCTCGCGGGAGTGGTCCATCGCGGCGCCGAGGGTGCGCGGCAGCATGATGCTGGCGGCCAGCATGCCGACCCAGGCGCCGATGTCCTGGCTGCGCCCGATCTGGCCTTCCTTCTTGGCCTTCTTCAGTTTTTGCGCTGTGGGCTGTTCGGTCTTCTCCCCGGACACGGATCACCCCCCGCTGAGCCGGACGACCGCAACGACCGCCTTGTCGATGAGCCCGTCCAGGGCCCGGGGAAGGATCGCGATCGCCGTACCGGAGAGGGTCAGCACCAGGAAGATCTTCGCCGGGAAACCCAGCTGGAACGCGTTGAGCGCGGGCGCGACCCGGTTGAGCAGACCGAACGCGACGTCGGTGAGGAACAGTACGGCGATCAGCGGACCGGCGATCTGCACCGCGGCCACGAACATCTCGCCGATGCCGTCGGTGAGCAGGCGGTTGAACGTCTCCATGGAAAAGCTCGTGTCCAGCGGCAATGTCTTGTACGACTGCAGGAACCCGCGGAGCACGAGCTGGTGCCCGTCACTGGCGAAGAGCAGGGTCACGGCGACCAGGTTGTAGAACCGCCCGAAGATCGAGCTCTGGTTCTGCGACAGCGGGTCGTACGCCGCGGCCAGGGTGAAACCGCCGAAGACGTCGATCAGGTCGCCGGCCGCCTGGATCGCCGCGAAGAAGAGGTAGGTCAGGAAGCCCAGCGCCGCACCCACGAAGACCTGCAGTGCGGCGCTGAAGATGATCGCCGACGTCTCGATCGAGGGCATCGTCGCGGTCAGGTAGGGCGCCATCGGCAGCGCCAGCCCGATCGAGAGCAGCACCTTGACCTGCGACGGGATCAGCCGGGAGTTGAACGGCGGGCACAGCATCAGCCAGGCGCCACAACGGGCCGCGCCGAGCATGACGGCGACGAGTTGTCCGATGGGCAGGTCGAAGTTCATCGGTGCCTCATGCGTACGACCCGACCAGCGCCGTGATGATCAGCCCCCACCCGTTGATCAGCACGAAGAGCAGCAGCTTGAACGGCATCGCCACGGTCACCGGTGGCAACATCATCATGCCCAGGGACATCAGTGACGCGGAGACGACCATGTCGATGATGAGGAAGGGGATGAAGATGACAAAGCCGATGATGAACGCGGCCCGCAGCTCGGACAGCACAAACGCGGGGATCAGCGTGGTCAGCTCGACGTCGTCCGCGTTGGCCGGCTTCTCCTGCCCGGACACCTTGACCAGCAGCGCCAGCTCGTCCTCGCGGGTGCTCTTGAGCATGAACTCGCGCAGCGGCTGGACGCCGTCCTTGAACGCCTGAGACTGCGTCTTGTCGCCGGCCAGGTAGGGCTGCACCCCCTGCTCGTTCACCTGCGACAGGACCGGGCTCATGATGAAGAGGCTGATGAACAGGGCCAGCCCGGCCAGGACCTGGTTGGGCGGCATGCTGACCAGGCCCATCGCGTTGCGGGTGATGCCGAGGACCATGAAGACCTTGGTGAAACACGTGCACAGCAACAGCACCGCCGGCGCGACCGAGAGCAGCGTCAGACCCAGCACGATCACCAGGGACGTGGCCGGTTTGCTGCCGTCGGGGTTCGTACCGTTGATGTTGAAGTTGATGTTGCCGCCGCTCGGGCTCACGGTCGGCGCGACCGGTGCGGTCGGGCCGGGAGCCTGCGGAAGCTCGTAGTGGACAGCCACGGCCGCGGGCTGCGGCATCGGCTGCGGGGGAGCGGCCTGCGCCGCCGCGGCGGGCACGAGCGCCGCCAGCGCGAAGAGCAGGATCAACAGGGTCCGCCGCCACATGTCAGCGCCTCGTCGTCCGGTCTCGGAGGAAGTCCAGGGTCGAGCTCCAGGTCCGCGGGGACAGGATCGACCCGTCGAGCTTGCCGCTGTGATGCGGCAGCACCGTCGGGATCGCCGGCGGGAGCACGTCGTCGGCGCCAGGAGCCAGGGTGTCCCGCTTGGCCGGCGCCGGGTGCGCACCGGCCCCGAACGCGTCGAGGTCGGTCTCACCGAGCAGGCTGACCTGCGTGTCGGTGACCCCGAGGATCAGCGCGCGGTCCGCCACCTGGACGACCGCCACCGACGAGCCACGGCTCAGCGACTGCCGGTTGAGCACCGAGAGGCTGCCCGACCCGCGCCGGCCCACGCCGCCGCGGCGGGCCACCTTGGCCAGTCCCCACATCAGGCCGAAGACGACCAGCAGCGAGAAGCCGATGCGCAGGACGAGTTCGAACAAGGGTTACTCCCCGCTGCCGGGAGAGATGATCTCGGTGATCCGGATGCCGAAGTTCTCGTCGATGACCACGACCTCGCCGCGAGCGATCAACCGGCCGTTGACCAGCAGGTCCGCGGGGCTGCCGGCGGCACGGTCGAGCTCGACGATGGCGCCCGGGGTCAGCGAGAGCAGCTCCCGCACACTCATGCGGGTCCGGCCCAGCTCGGCCGACACCTCCATCTCGACGTCGTGCAGCATGTCGAGACCGCCGCGCATCGGACCCGCCGAGTCACCGCGGCGGGCGACCCCGGCGGGCGCGCCGTCGGACGGCCACGGGCTCAGCGCCATCGCGAGCACCGCGCGGATGTCGCCGCCGTCGAGCAGCGGCACGGCAACCGCGCCGTCCTTGGCGGCGATGGCGCTCAACGCGACGCCGGGCTCCATGAGCTGCCCCGGGTCGAGGACAACAGGTCCGAACGCGCGGGCGGCGGCCTCCAGGGCCGGGCGTACGGCGGCGGTCAGGTCGAGCTCGCCGAGCGGGCTCTCCTTCAGCGCGTCCGCCAGGTCCTGGCCCACCACGACGACAACCTCGCCGGTGGCGGCACCGCTGAACTTCGCGGTGATGGCCTGCCCGGTGGTCAGCATGTCGGCGGTCGCCGCCACGGGCGCACCGACGAGGAGTTCCCGGCTCGTCGGCAGTACGGCCAGGGCCGCCTCGGCGGCGGTCCGGACCTGCGCGAGCTGCGGATCGGTGATGGTGGGCGCGGTCATCGGCGCTCTTCCTCCTTGGGTGACGGCACGACCAGACAGGCGAGCCGGGCACCCTGGTTACCGGGAACTGCGTGTGCAAAAACGGTCTCGTTGACGGTCACCTCGAGCGGCACGCTGGTCGGATGCCCCAGCGGCACGACGTCACCGGGCCGCAGATCCACGATGTCATCGGTACGCATGCGGATGGGCTGGAATCGGACAGCTACGTCAATCGGCGCCGCGGAAAGTCCAGCTGTCAGGTTGCGGAAGGAGGTGTCGCGTACCATCCGCTCGGCCGCGGTGAGCTCGATCGTCTCCTGCTTCTCGAGCACCGGCAGGATCGTGCTGAACGGCAGGCAGATGCTGGCCACGCACTCCTCGGTACCGATCTTCATCTCGAACGAGGCGATCACCACAGCGTCGCCGGGCTGGTGTGCCCGCAGGAACTGCGCGTTGTACTCGATGTCCTTGAGCTTCGGGGAGATGTCGACCAGCGTCTCGAAGCCGTACCGGAGCTCGCCGAGCATCCGCTCCAGCAGGCCGCGCAGCAGGGGCATCTCGACCTCGGTGAGCGGGCGCTCCGGCTGGGCGCCGCCGGGTCCACCGAGCATGTGGTCGATAGCGGTCATCACCGCCGAGGAGGCCATCTCCACCAGCACGGTGCCGGGCAGCGGGTCGATGGACACCACCGCAAGGACCGTGGGATTGGAGAGCGAGGCGACGTACTCGTCGTAGTTCAGCTGCTCGATCGAGACGAGGGAGACGCTGCTGACCACACGCAGGCGGGTGGTGAACAGGGTGCCGCAGCTGCGCGCGTACGTCTCGAAGGCGATCTGCAGCGTGCGGATGTGCTCCCGGGACAACTTGATCGGCCGGCGGAAGTCGTACGCCGTGGGGCCGGTGTTGCCGCGCCGGGACATCTTTCCGGGGGAACGGGTCGGAGAGGTGGTCACGTCGTCCTCATCGGCTCGGTTCCGCAACCGCTGAGCCGTCGGGCCTGGTTCGTACCCTGATTGACCGAAATGGGCAGGTCCGCGTGGTGCGGACCTGCCCGACGGAGCCTGTTGGTTACTGGGTGACGAAGGAGGTGAAGTAGATACCCATCACCAGGTGCTTGTCCTCGACGTTGTACGCCTTCTCGATCTTCTCGAGCAGCTCCGCCTTGGACGCCTCGCGGCCCTTCAGCGTCTCCAGCTCGCCGATCTTCGCACCGGTGTACTGGTCGATGGCCAGGTCGATCGCCTCGGAGGTGTCGATCTCCTCCTCGCCGGCCTCCTCGGTCATCTGGAGGGCGAAGCCGAGCTTCAGGTAGTGGGCGTCCGCCAGGTTGATCGTCATGGTCTCCTCGATCGCCACGACCGCACCCTTGACCGGCTCCGGCTCCTTCGCCTCGGCCGCGTCGCCCTTGAGGAAGAAGAACCAGGCACCTGCGCCACCGCCGCCGAGCAGCACCACGGCCAGGACAATGATCATCAGCATCTTCTTGGACTTCTTCGGCGCTTCCGCCGTAGCGTCCTTGGTTTCTTCCTTGCTCATCGGAACTCCTCCTGTCGTGGTCAGTCGTGCGTGGTGGTCGGTGACTCGGTGTTTGATTCGGTCGTGCCGGTCCCGGCTTTAGCCTCGGCCTCGGCCTGTGCGGTTGTAGTTCCGGTGTGAAGCTTGGCGTCGTCACCGGCGGCAGCCGGCAGCAGCGCGGCCTCGTCGGCCTTGAGCTGCGTGAGGACAACAACGTCCACGCGGCGGTTCATGGTGACCGCGCGCTTGTCCTTCGGGTCGATCAACGGCTTGGTGTCCGAGAAGCCGACCGCGCTCATCCGTCCCTTGGCCAGGCCGTGGTCGATGAGGTAGCGCACCGTCGTGGACGCCCGGGCCGCGGAGAGCTCCCAGCCGCTCGGGTAGAACGACGTGGTCGCCTTGAGCTGGTTGGTGTTGCCGTCGACCTCGATGTTGTTCGGCAGCTTCTTCAGCGCCGGCGCGATCGCGTCGAGGATCTTCTTGCCACCGGGTTTCAGGTCGGCGCGGTTGCCCGCGAAGACCACCTCGTTGGTCACGACGGTGACCACCAGCCCCCGCTGGTCGATGGTGAACTTGACCTGGTTGAGCAGCTTGGCCGCCTGCAGCGCGTCGGCGATCTTCTTCTCGACCTCCTTGAGGTTCTCCGCCTCCTTGGTGGCCGCCTGCGCGTTCGCCGAAGCTTCCTTGCGGCTGGCGGCCCGCAGCGCGCGGTCCACCGCCTCCTTCTGCTCCTTGGTCATGCCCTCCGTGCCGGTCCCGCCGTCACCGGGGTTGGTCCCCGGATCGATCGGTACGACCTGGGTGGACTGGCCGGCACCCTCGAGGTTCGAGACGTTGCCGGTCATGGCCACGCTGGACGCGCCGAAACCCTCGGAGAGGCCGGCCGCCAGCTCGGCGAACTTCTTCTGGTCGACGCTGCTCATCGAGAACAGCACCACGAACAGGACGAACAGCAGCGTGAGCATGTCGGCGTACGACACGAGCCAGCGCTCGTGATTGACGTGCTCCTCGTGCTCCTCGTGCCCACCCTTCTTCTTGCGCGCGCCGCCGCCGCCCGAACTCATGGTTAGGCGGCCTTCTTCGACGCAGCGGCCTCGGCGGCCTTGGCGGCGTCCGGCGGCAGCAAGCTACGGAGCTTCTGGGCGACCAGACGCGGGTTCGAGCCGGCCTGGATCGCCAGCACACCGTCGATGACCAGCTCCATCTCCTCGGCCTCGATGCCGGAGAGCCGGTCCAGGCGCGCCGCCATCGGCAGGAAGATCAGGTTGGCGCTGAGCACACCCCAGAGGGTCGCGACGAACGCGGCGGCGATGGAGTGACCCAGCGTCTCCGGCTTGTCGAGGTTCTCGAGCACGTGCACCAGGCCCATGACCGTGCCGATGATGCCGACGGTCGGGGCGTAACCACCCATGTTCTCGAAGATCTTCTTGCCGGCCTTGTCGGCCTTCTTCTTGGCGCCGACCTCCGCGTGGAGGATGTCGTGCAGCTCCTCCGGGTCCGTACCGTCGATGGCCAGCTGCAGGCCACGCTTCAGGAACGGGTGCTCGACGGTCTTGACCGCGTCCTCGAGGGCCAGGAGGCCCTCACGGCGGGCCCGCTCGGCGAGCTTGACGATGTCGTCGACCAGCTCGTTCGGCGGCGTGACCTTCGGCAGGAAGCCCTTCTTGAGCGACGCGCCGACGCCGAGGGCGTCCTTGAGGATGCCGCCGGCCATGGCGGCACAGAACGCGCCGCCGAACACCAGCAGCATCGACGGGATCAGGATGATCGACGCCGGGCTGCCGCCCTCGAGGATCTGAACGGTGAAGACGATGATCAGTGCGATGACTACACCAAGGATGGTGGCGAGGTCCATCAGCGGTCCTTTCGGTGCAGCTGCAGCACATTCGTCGCAGCGTTCTCGTCGTCGGAGGGCGCGGGCTCGGCCAGCAGGGCCGGCTCGGCCTCGATGCGACTCGCCTGGGCGATCAGCGAGGCGCGGTAATGGCGCACCGAGTCGATGAACTCGGGCACGGACTCGGCAATGACGTACTTGGTGCCGTCCACCAGCGTGATGACCGTGTCGGGCGTGCAGTCGGCACGCTCGACCAGGTCGGGGTTGAGGGCGAACACGGCTCCGTTGAGGCGGGTTACAAGAATCACGACATCCGTCCTTGGGGCGTCTTGGCTGGTGGGGCCGTCCGTGGCCCGTCATATGTCAGTTCGGCGTACTACCGGTTGCTGATGAGCGCGAGCCGGTCTCTTTACGGGTGCGGGCCGGCCTGGAAAGAGCGAAGCCGGGGCGGGCTGTCAGGCCCGTCCCGGCTCCACACCGGTGCTGCTACTAGCGCTTGAGGTTCACGAGCTCCTGGAGGATCTCGTCGGAGGTGGTGATGATGCGGCTGTTGGCCTGGAAACCGCGCTGGGCGATGACCAGGTTGGTGAACTCCTGCGCCAGGTCGACGTTCGACATCTCCAGGGCGCCGCTGGTGATCAGGCCGAGACCCGCGGAGCCGGCCGAGCCGACCTGGGCCAGGCCCGAGTTCACGGTGCTGCGGAACATCGAGTCGCCGATCTTCTCGAGACCGTTGACGTTGTTGAAGTTGGCCAGGGCCAGCTGGCCCAGGCTCTGCTTCAGGCCGTTGGAGAAGACACCGACGATCTGACCGGTGTTCGACACGGTGTACGAGCTCAGGATGCCGGCGCCGGAACCGTCCGACGCGCTGACCCGGGCCTCGGTGTTACCGCTGTACTGCGTGATGTCGCTGATGTCGACGTCGAGACCGTCCAGCGTGATGTTGGTCAGCGGTGTGACACCGTCGGCCTGCATCGGCTTGCCGTTCACGAACGAGATGGCCACGGACGAGCTGCCCGGCGCGGGTGTCGTCGCGGTCCACTCGTTGGCGCCCGTCTTGGTCATCGTGACGTTCAGCGCGCTGGAGGCGCCGTTGATGTCGATGACGGGGATCGGGATCACCTTGGAACTGCCCGGGAGTGCACCGGTCGAGTCCACCGGCGCCTCGAACGACAGGTTGCCGGTCAGCGTGAACTTGGAGGTGGCCTGGGGTGCCAGGCTGATGCCGATCGGCAGCTGGATGTTGCCCGGTGCGCCGGCGGTGTTGACCGTGCCCTTGGTGTCGGCGGACCAGCCCTGGACGATCTGGCCGTTCGGGGTGGTCAGCGAGCCGTTGGCGTCGAAGGTGAACGAGCCGGCGCGGGTGTAGACCGACTCGCCGCCGCTCTTGACGACGAAGAAGCCGTCACCCTGGATCATCATGTCGCCGGACTTGCCGGTGGTCTGTGCGGCGCCCTGGTTGAAGTTCGCGTTGATGCTGGCCGTCCGCACACCCAGGCCGACCTGGGCGGGGTTCGTACCGCCGGAGCCGTTCTGCGGGGCGCCGGCCGCGTTGACCATCTGCGACAGCGTGTCCTGGAAGACCGTCTGGCTCGACTTGTAACCAGTGGTGTTGACGTTGGCGATGTTGTTGCCCGTGACGTCCATCATCTGCTGGTGCGCGCGGAGGCCACTGATGCCGGAGAAGAGGGAACGCAGCATAGGTCAGTTGTCCTTCGTGGTAGCGGAATCATCGGAGGTGGTGGCGGGCTCCGCCGGCTCCGCGGGCTTGGTCGCCGCGGGTGCCGGCGTGGTCGCCGGCGGTGCCGCCGGGGTGGCCGGCGTCGTCGCCGTCTGCCCGGTTGTCGCTGGTCCGGTTGTTGCTTGCTGGACTTCCGTGACCTTGGACAGCTGCACATCCGTGTTCCCGACCACGAGCGTCGGTTCGCTGTCTCCGTTGAGCTTCGTCTTGGTGACGACGCCCGTCTGTGTCGTCCCGTTCGCATCCTGGAACGTGACCGTGCGGCCCACCAGCGCGCTCGCGCCGATCAGTTGCTGGGCCTGCATCATCTCGGCGATCTGCCCGAGCTTCTCGACCTGCGTGAACTGGGCCGTCTGGGCCAGGAACTGCGTCGAGTCGGCCGGGTTGCTGGGGTCCTGGTACTTGAGCTGAGCCACCAGCAACTTCAGGAACGTGTCCTGATCGGCGACCGACTTGCTGGCACCGGAGTCCGTGGTCGTCCTGTTCGTGTACATCGACGTCGCGGACACGTTCTTGGCGTCGAATTCCTTGCTGACGTTTCCGCCGATCGGTGACGTCATGAGCAAGTCCTCCCGAGTTCGAGTTGGTGGCCCTCGCACTCAGTTTCGGCCGGTCCGCCGATTCACTTAGCCCTAGATTTCAGCTCACGCCTGGATGTCGAGGCGGCTGTTCCCATCGGTACGCGAGGGACTCGGCGGAGCGGGCGCCTCGGGCTCCGGCTCGGCGCCGCGGCCGCGGTTCCCGCCCCGGGTGCCGTTGTTCTCACCCATGAACGCGAACTGCTGGCGCGCCTGCTCCTGCTGACTGCCCTGACGCAGGTCGAGCGACGTGTTGGAGAACCCGGACTGCTCGAGCTCGCGCCGCAGGTCGTCCATGGCGTTGCGCAGCGAGTCGTGGCCGGCGTCGGTCGAGCTGGACAGCTGCACGTTGATCTCGCCGTTGCGGATCTCGGCGACGACCTGGACCGGGCCGAGGTCGACCGGGTGCAGGTTGATGGTGAGCCGGTGCACGCCGTCCGCGTCGAGCCGCAGCGGCGTGATCCGGGTGGCGACCTGGGCCGCGACCGGGCCCGGGGTCGGCGGCGCCGGCGGTGCGGTGTCGGCAACCGGGGCTGCCGGTGCGGTCGGCGCTGTGGCTGCGACGCCACCGACCTGCGGCACGCCGCCCGGGAACTCGGTTCCCGGTGTTGCCGCTGCGGTGGCCGGCGCGACAAACGTGCCGGGCTGCCCGTTCGAGCTCTGCTGGTCGGTCTGCTGCCCGCCGGTACCCGTCTCGCCCTCGGTCCCGCTAGTGGTCGTCGGCGGCTGATCGGCCGTGGGTGCCGGTTCGGCGGTGGTCTCGGTCTGCCCGGTCGTGGGGACGGCAGTGAGGTCCGCCGCGGCGGTGGCCGCCACGTCGGCGGTGGGCGCTGCGGCCGGTGCGGCCGGTGTGGCCTGTGCCGTCGGGGCCGCTGCGGTCGTCGGGGCCGCTGCGGCTGTGGGGGCTGCTGCGGTCGCCGTGGCCGCTGGGGCACCGAGTCCGTCGGCCACCGCCTCGGCGATGTCCGGCGGCATGGCGGATGTGGCGGCCGGGGCGGCGGCCTGCGGCGCGGCCGGTGCTGCGGCATTCTGCGGAGCAGCCGTCGCCTGGGGAGCTGCCTGCATGACCGCTGCCTGCGAGACGGCATCTGCCTGAGTGACAGCCGTCTGCGCCGCGCTGCTCGGTGCCAGCGACATGCCGGCTTCTCCCGTCCGGGCGGCGGCCTGAGCTTCCGCCTGCGCCCACGCGGCAGCCTGGGACGCACCGGCATTGGTGATCGGCCCGGCCGGAGCCTCCGGGGTGGCTGCGGGAGGCGCCGGTGTCGTTGGCGGGGCCGGTGCCGTGACGGATGTCGTAGCAGCCGGTGGTGCTTCACCGTCGGGAACCTCGGTGGTCGCCGCCAGTGCGGCCTGGAACGGCAGGGCGACGACCGGGACAGCGGTCGCTTCCGCCTTTTCCGGAGTGGTGGGCTCGTCGGTAGCGGTCGCGGAGTCAGCTTCCGCTGCAGGCTCCGAGGACACGGTGGTCTCGGCCTGCTTCACCTCGGCGCCGGTGCTGGGCTTGTCGGAGCGCGACGTCTCGGGACGCCGGGTCTCGGGCGCCCCGGTCTCACGCGGAGAGCCGGGATCCTCCGAGGGGCGCTCGGAGGCATCAGGACGCTCGGAGGCCTCAGAGCGCTGCGAGGGCTCTGGGCGCTTCGAGGCCTCGGGGCGCTGCGGGGAATCAGCACGTTGCGGGGCATCGGGACGTTGGGGCGCATCCGGGCGCTCCGGGGCGTCGGGCCGTTGCGCGGTCGTGCGCTGGGCGGCCGCCCGGGCCTGCGACAAACGTTGCTGCGCGGCGATCTGGTTGCGCGTCGCCGCCGAGCGCTGCAGGCGGGCGTCCGCGGCCCGGTTCTCGGCCTGGAGCCGGTCCTGCGCGGCCCGACCCGCCACGGCACGGTCCTGGGCCTTGCGGTCGGCCTGGTCGGCGGGCTTGCGGTCCAGCTCGGCGGAGAGCGCCGACCCGAAGGCCTCGGCACCCTCGCCCGGCTTGCCCGGTCCCCGGCGGGCGGTGTCGACCGCCGGCTTCCGGTCCGGTCCGGTGACGGAGCTCGTCATGCGGCGGTTCCCCTCGTCGGTAACGGTGCTCAGCCGAGCGCGGCCAGTGCCTTCTGGACCTTGGGCACGTACGCCTGCGTCTCGGAGAACGGCGGGATGCCGCCGTACTTGTGCACGTTGCCGCCACCCGCGTTGTAGGCCGCCAGGGCCAGCGGGAGCGACTTGAACTCCTTCAGGTGGCTGGAGAGCAGCTTCGCCGCGCCGTTGATCGCCTGCTGCGGGTCGAAGGAGTTGTGCACTCCGAGCCCGCGGGCGGTCGCGGGCATCAGCTGCATCAGCCCCTGGGCGCCGGCCGGGCTCACGGCCTTCGGGTTGTAACCCGACTCGACCTTTGCGACGGCGGCGAGCAGCTTCGGCGACACGTCGTACTTCGCGCCGGCCTTGAGGAACATGTCGGCGTACGGGACGCCGGCGAGCGAGGTCGAATTCTGGAGGCTGGCCGGGCGCACCGCGGCCGGTGCGATCGAGGCGCTGATGCCACCCGCGGCCTCGGTGCCGACCACGCGGCGGATGTGCGTCGGGGTCTCGTACACCGACTGGATCTTGACGTGGTCGCCCGGCTTGGGCGCGGCGATCATCTTGTTGTCGCCGAGGTAGATCGCGACGTGGTCGACCGGCGAATCGAAGGCCAGGATGTCGCCCGGCTTCGCGTTCTTCAACCCGTCGACCTTGGTCCCGGCCCGGGCCTGCTCCTGCGATGTGCGCGGCAGATCAACACCCAGATCCTTGTACGCCCGCTGCACCAGCGCCGAGCAGTCGAGCCCCTTGGCCGGATCGGTGCTGCCGAAGACGTACGGGGTACCGAGGTACTTCTTGGCCGCGTCGACGACGGACCGGCCGGTGACACCGCTGGTGGCGGTCTTGCCGGTGGCCTCGGTCAGCGCACCGGCAAACGCGGCGTTGGGTGCGGGCGGTGTGATCCCGAGCTGGGCCTTGAGCTCGGAGATACGGGACATGACTCCCTGGACACCGATCATTCGCGGCTCCCCTCGTCCTCGGCGACGTTCCCCTCGTCTTCGAGTTCGGCGGGATCGGCGGGGCGCTTAGCGGCAACGGAAAGTGCGGACCGGGCGGCGTCGATCGCCTGCCGTGCGTTGGCGAGGTCGATGTTGGGGCGCCGGGCCGCAACCGTGTTGGCGGTTTCACGGGCGGCGTCCTCGCGGTCCGCGGCGGTGCCGTTGCCGTGCCGCAGGATGTTCGCGCGTTCCTCGCTGGTCGCGTCGATGCCCCGGGCGGCGTTGCGGGCCTTGGCCGTCACCGCCATCTCGTCGATGGCGTCCTGCTCGGTCTTGAGGTCGTGGGCCTTCACCGTCGCGGCGTGCCGTTCGGCCATCATCTCGACTGCCCGGCGCCTCTTGGCGGCGTCGGAGAGCTCGGCCTGCTTCTCGCGGGCGATCTCCTCGGCGTCGGTGACCATCCGGTGCGCGCCGGACAGCGTGGCAGCCATCGACTGCCGGGCCACCATCGAGGCAACCATGGCGCGGGCGGTGCCCTCGGTCGGCGCGTCGGCACCGGTCAGCTCCAGCTGGCGGCGCTTGACCAGCGCCTGCGCCTCGCGGATCTCCTGGCGGGACTGGATGACGGCGCCGCGGGCGGCGTCCTCCTGAGCCTTGCGTGCACGCAGAACTGGCCCGAGCCGGAACAGGCGATTCACAAGACCTCCCGAGAACGTCGAGGTGGCTCCCTCACCAGACCCGGTCGGCGCGCGTCGGCAACCGCTGAGCGCCTGCACCCGATCTGCACCCGACGGCGAGCGCTCAGGACGCGGCGATCAGCTGCCGCAGCGCCTGCCAGGCCTCGGCCGCGCTGACCTTCTCGTCGAGGCCCTGGCGCAGGAAGGAGGTGATCTGGGGCCAGATCGCGGTGGCGCGGTCGGCCTCCGGGTTGGTGCCGGGCACGTACGCGCCGATCTCGACCAGCTCGCGGACGTCGCGGTGCGCGGCCATCATCCGGCGCAGCTCGGTGGCGTCGTTCCGCTGCTCCGGCGTCGTGATCCGGTTGGCCACCCGGGAGATCGAGTCGAGGGCCTGGATGCTGGGGAAGTGGCCGGCGGTGGCGAGCTTGCGGTCGAGCACGATGTGCCCGTCCAGGATCGAGCGGGCCGCGTCGGCGATGGGCTCGTTGTGGTCGTCACCCTCGACCAGCACCGTGTAAAGGCCGGTGATGCTGCCGCGGGCGCCGGGACCGGCGCGTTCCAGCAGCGACGCGAGCATGGCGAAGACCGACGGCGGATAACCACGGGTCGCCGGCGGCTCGCCGACCGACAGGCCGACCTCCCGCTGGGCCATGGCCGCACGGGTGACGCTGTCCATCATCATCAGCACGTCGCCGCCCTGGTCGCGGAAGTACTCCGCGATCCTGGTGGCGACCGAGCCCGCGCGGAGGCGTACCAGGGGAGGGGTGTCCGAAGTGGCGATGACCACGACGGAGCGGGCCAGGCCCTCGGGCCCCAGGTCGTGCTCGATGAACTCGCGGACCTCGCGGCCACGCTCGCCGACCAGGGCGACGACGTTGAGCTCCGCGGTGGTGCCCCGGGTGATCATCGACATCAGCGTGCTTTTTCCGACGCCGGAGCCGGCGAAGATGCCGATGCGCTGACCCCGGCCGCACGGCACGAGGGTGTCGAGCACACGCAC
Organism: Amorphoplanes friuliensis DSM 7358; assembly: GCF_000494755.1. Classification (NCBI taxonomy): domain Bacteria; kingdom Bacillati; phylum Actinomycetota; class Actinomycetes; order Micromonosporales; family Micromonosporaceae; genus Actinoplanes; species Actinoplanes friuliensis. The sequence continues at coordinate 8,815,708 of NC_022657.1, read as the reverse complement.
ACCCAGGGGCATCGGCGCGTCGACCAGCTGGCGTTCCATCGCCGAGGGCGGTGCGGCCTCGATGCTGACCATCTCGCCCTTGAGCGGCGGGCCGCCGTCCATCGGGCGGCCGAGACCGTCCAGGATGCGTCCCCGCAGGTCGGGGCCGACCGCGACCCGCAGGGGACCGCCGGTCGACACCACCGGGCTGCCCGTGCTCATGCCGGCGATGGGGCCGAGCGGCAGGCAGGAGAGGCGTTCGCCGTCGATCGCGGCGACCTCCGCGAGCACCGCCTCGTCACCCTCGCCGATCTGCAGCAGCTCGCCGACCCGTGCCTCCAGACCGCTCACGGTGACCCGGAGGCCGACCGCACCGGTGACCTTGCCCCGGCTCAGCGGCTGGGCCGCGCTCAGGGCGGCGTTGATGCGATTACGGAAGACGTCGGTCACAGTCTCAGGGCCTCTTTGGCTCGCGCTACGGCGGTGGCGATGGAGGCGTCCACGGTGGTGGTCCCGGTCTCGGCGACCGCGTCACCGGGACGCAGCGCCGGTTCGGGCCGCAGGTGCACCGGCCGGCCCTCGTAGTTGTAGTCGGCGTCGGTTGCCGTACCGACCAGATTGCGGAAATCGTCGGGATGCAGGCTCACCACGATCTCGCCCTGGTCGGGCGCGGCGTTCATGGCGCGGCGCAGCGCCGACACGGCCCGGCCCTCCGGGTCGTCCAGGGACCGGCCGACGATGGCCTCGGCCAGCTCGAACGCGTGCGCCAGCACCGCCTCCTGCAGCTCGTGCAGGGTCGGCATCATCTGCGTCTCCAAGCCGGTGACGGCCCGGCCCAGGGCGTTGATCGCCTGGGCCAGAGCGGCCGCCCGGCGCTGGTCGTGCGCCTGCTCCACGGCCCGCGCCCGCTCGGCGGCCGCCTCGGCCTCGAGCGCCGCGGCCCGCTGGCCCTGCGCCCAGCCCTCGGCATAACCCGCCGTCCGGGCCTGCTGCTTGGCCCGCTCGACCGGGGCACTGTCCTCCGGTACGCCACGACGCAGGTCCACGCCGAACCGGGCGGCCGTGGCGGACTCCGCCACGGTCCCGCGCAGGATCGGCGCGTCGTCAGGCGATGAGCTCATCGGCCTCGCCACCACGCTGGATCTCGATCTGGCCGGAGTCCTCGAGCGAACGGATCACCGAGACGATCTTCTGCTGGGCCTCCTCGACCATCTTGACCTTGACCGGGCCCATCAGGTCCATCTCCTCGAGCAGGTTCTCCCGGCCGCGTTCCGACAGGTTGCGGGTGACCTTGTCCCGGACGTCCTCGCCGACACCCTTGAGGGCGGTGGCGAGGTCGGCCGGCTCGACCTGGCGCAGCACGAGCTGGATCGAACGGTCGTCGAGACTGACGATGTCCTCGAACATGAACATCCGCCGGCGGATCTCCTCGGCGATCTCCGGGTTGCGGGCCTCCAGAGCCTCCAGGATGAGCCGCTCGGTGGTGCGGTCGGCGCGGTTGATGATGTCGACCAGCGGGTCGAGACCACCGACCGTCGACAACTCGTCCGGCTGCAGCACCGTGGAGAGCTTGCGTTGCAGGGCCAGCTCGACCTGCCGGATGACGTCCGGCGAGGTGCGGTCCATCACGGCGATGCGGTGCGCGACGTCCGACTGCACCTCGGGTGCCAGCCCGGACAGGATCGAGCTCGCCAGCGCCGACGGGATGTGGGCCAGCACCAGCGCGATCGTCTGCGGGTGCTCGTACTGCACGTACGAGAGCAGCTGGCGGGGATCGGCGTGGCTGAGGAAGTTGAACGGCATGTCGGTCATCGACGCCTGCAGCCGGTCGAGGATCAGCTGCGCGCGTTCGGTGCCCAGGGACGCCTCGAGGAGCTCACGGGCGTACGCCATGCCGCCGGCACCGGCGTGCTTGGTCGTCGCCATCGCGTAGAACTCGTCGATCACGTCGCCGACGACGTCGGGTTCGAGCTTGCCGAGGCGGGCGATCTCGGCGGAGAGCTCCTCGACCTCGTTCTCGTTCATCGAGGCGAGCACCCGGGTGGAGTACTCCTTGCCCATCCGGACGAGCAGGATGGCTGCTTTGCGCAGGCCGGTCATCGACGTCGTGCTCAGCGCCGGTGTGGTCAACGCGGTTCCTCCTTGAACCAGGGGGGTGGTGCACTTACCGGATCAGCGACCGGCGCCGAGCCAGCCACGCAACAGGGCGGCCATCTCCTCCGGCTGGTCCTCGACCATCTGTTCGATCTCCCGCTGCCGCTCGTCGAGGGCCTCGAAGTTGGCGTTCGCGGCCTCGATCGCCGGCGACGGGATCGCGGCGTTCAGCTCGGCCAGGCGCTGCTGCTCGAGCGCCGCCTGCATGTCCTCGAGGTGCTTGAGCTCGGCCGGCGTCAGGGCCTTGCGCTTCTTGGCCCGCCGGCTGGCCCGCCAGGCCAGGAAGATCAGGAAGAGCACGACCAGTGCCATCGCGCCGGTCTTGATCAGCGAGGTCTGCTTCGCCGACTGCTCGGCGGCCGCGGAGGCGGCCAGGGCGTCCTTCGCGGCGGTGGCGGCACTCGTGTCGAACGGCATCGCGCTCACCGCGATGGTGTCGCCGCGGGTCGCGTCGATACCGGCGGCGGCGCTGACCAGCGACTGCACGTCCGCGGAGTTCACGGCACCGGCGGTGGTGCTGTCCAGCAGGACGGCCACGTTCAGCTTCTTGATGCTGCCCGGTGCGCTGCGACGCGCCTCGGTCGTCTTGTTGACCGCGTTGTTGCGCACGGTGTTGCTGTTCTCGTACTGGCCCGTGCCGCTGCTGCTGGTCGTGCCGTTCGGCACCTGGATGTTGTCCGGGCCGAGGACGCCGCCCTGGCCGGTGCCGTTGCCGTTGTAGGCCTCGCGGCTGATGCTCTCGGAGAGCGCGGCGACGGACGGGTCCGAGGTGTACGACTCGGTGGTCGTCTCGGTCTGGTCGTAGTCCAGCTCCGCGGTGGTCGTCACCACGGCGTGGCCGGGTCCGACGACGCTGTCGAGCATGTTCTGCAACGAGGCGTTGAGGCGGTTCTGGAACGCGACCGTCTGCCCGTCGGAACCGCTGTCGCCACCCGCGGCCACCGCGGCACCGCCACCGGCGGACAGGATCTTGCCGTCGGCGCCGGCCACGGTGACCTGCTCGGGATCCAGGCCCTCGACACTCGAGGCCACGAGATGCACGATCGCCTGCACCTGCTGGTTGGAGAGCGGCTCGTTGGCGCTCGACTGCACCAGCACGGAGGCGGTGGTCTTGTCCTGGTCGTCGGCGAAGACGTCCTTCTGCGGCATCACGAGGTGCACGGTGGCGGCCTCGACGCCGTCGATCGACTTGATGGTGCTCGCCAGCTCGCCTTCCAGCGCCCGCTGGTAGTTGGTGTGCTGCATGAAGTCGCTGGTGGTGATGCCCTGCTGGTCCAGCAGCGCGTACCCGGTCTCCGACTCGCCGGGCAGGCCCTCGCCGGACAGCTGCAGCCGCAGGTCGTAGACCTGGTCCTGGGGCACCATGATCGTGCTGCCGCCGTTGGCCAGCTCGTACGACGTGCCGGACTTCTGCAGCGACTCGACGATCGCGCCGGCGTCCTTGCTCGACAGGTTGCTGAACAGGGCGGAGTAGGACGGCTTGGCGGCCCAGGTGGCGAAGAAGTAGCCGCCGATCACGAGGGCGAGCACGGCGGCGATGGTGACCGCCTTCTGTCCCGGGGTGAAGGACTTGAAGCTGTCACCGACCTTGCGTACGGGCGCGGGGAGTCGGTCGGTCATGTCAGGCCTGCATCCTCATGATCTCCTGGAAAGCCTCCACGGCCTTGTTGCGGATCGCCATGGTGAGCTGCAGACCGAGCGCAGCCTCGGTGGAGGCCATCGTGTACTGCGCGGGGTCCTGCAGCGTGCCGTTGGCGACCTGCACAGACAGGTCGGCGGCGTTCGCCTGGGACGACTGCACACTTTCCAGGCCCTTGGAGAGCATGCCGGCGAAGTCCGTGTTGGGCCCGGTGACGGACTGGGTGCCACTCGCACCGGCCAGACCGTCGACGCCGGAGATGCCACTGACGCCCGACAGGCCGCTGACGGCGCCGAGCGCACTGATCGGAGAAGTCATGATCAGCCCTTCCCGAGCTGGATGGCGGCCTGGTAGGAGTCCCGGGCCCGGTCCACGACCGAGAGGTTCGCCTGGTAGGCGCGCTGGGCCATCATCATCTGGGCCATCTGGCTGCCGAGGTCGATGTCCGGCCGGCGGACGTAACCCTCGGTGTCGGCCAGCGGGTTGTCCGGCTCGTAGGAGAGCGTGCCCTCGGCGCTGCCGTAGGCGATGCCACCCACCTGCGCGCCGTTGCCGTCCTGCGCCTCCTGGGCGACGACGTAGCGGGCCTGGAAGGCGTTCTCGGACGTCTTGCTGACGTTGTCCATGTTGGCGATGTTGTCGGAGACGGCATCGAGCCACTTGCGGTAGACGGTCACGCCCGTGGCGGCCGTACCGATCGCGTTGAAGGTGCTCATCTACCTCAGGCCCCCTTGATCGCGTCGCGGATCAGGCTGTACTTGCCGTCGAGGGCGCGGATGGCGAGCTGGTAGCGCATCGTGGTGTCGATGTGCGACAGCGTCTCCTCGTCGAGGTTGACGTTGCTGCCGTTCAGGCGCGTCGGCTCCAGCGAGTTCTGCACACTCGGCGAAACCGTCGAGGGCGACTGGCCGTGAGCGACGGCGCTGCTCAGCGCCTCCTCGAACTTGACCTTACGAGCCTGATAGCCGGGGGTCTCGATATTGGCGATGTTGTTGGCAATGGCGTTCTGCCGGGCGGACAGACCGGCGACTGCGACGCGGAGCGAGGACGAAGAGACGTCATCGAACACGGCAGGTTCCCTTCACAGGTGGATCAGGTGCCTGTCCTTGGCGTTCGGTCCGAGCAATCCGTTGCTCGTACCCTCCGATTCGGCCTGCCGGACGATCCGCTGAGTCCCAAACGGTTGCCGCTGGGTTGCACGCAGAAACCCGGGACCCCTGCGGGGGTCCCGGGTCACATGGCGCAGTCGATGTAGGTAGGGATGCCCTTGCCGGCCGTGCCCACCTCCACGCGGGCGGCGAAGGCGGTCTGCCGGCGGTTGGCCGTCATGGCGATCGCCGCGGCCTGGGCCACCTCGAGCTGGCGGGTCAGGATGTAGTCCGCGCGCGGCCGCAGATCCAGCGGGATCGGGCCGATGCCCTCCGGCGGCGCCCACGGCGTCGCCTCCGCGAGCTCCTGGTTGCGGTGCTCCTGGGTGATCATCCGCTCGACGGCGTCGACATCGGCCTCGAGCTCGTCGAGAGCCGTGATCCACGCGGCACGCCATTCGTCGGCCATCGGGATCACCCCTCGGCCGCCGCGACGGCCATTGCCGCCTCGCGCCAGGTGTCGCGCAGGGGTTCCATGAGGTTCCGGACCCCCGTCACCTTCTCCACGTCACCCTTGATGTTCGCGTTGATCAGTTCGAGCTGCGCGAAGGAGTAGAGCGCGGCCAGGCCGGGAGCACCCTCCCAGGCGTCCAGGTTCAACGTCACCTGAAGTTCGGTGATGATGTCCTGTGCGTGCTTGAGCTGGGAATTCGCCTCGGGCCGGTCGCCGGCGACCAGTGCCTGCTCACCACGGTTGAGGTCCATCACCAGACGGTCGAAGAGCATCAGCAGGAGCTTGGCGGGTGAGGCCGTGGCGACCGAGTCGGCGATGTAGCGGGCCCGCATGGCTGGAGAAGGTGTGGTCATGAAGCTTCGCTCCGCTCATCAGAGGTTGGCCAGCTGGCTCGAGAGCCAGGAGGACTGCTGCTGCATCTTGCCCATGGCGACCTCGAGGTTCGAGAACTGCCGCTGCAGTGATGTCTTGCGCAGGTCCAGCCGGATGTCCCATTCGCTCACCTGGTCGTTCAGGCGGCGGATGTTGTCGTTGCGACGCTGGATGAGGCCCTGGAGGATGCCCTCCTTGGGTCGCGTCGGGTTGGTCGGGTCGACAACACCCTCGGTGGCGACCAGGGCCAGCGTGTCCAGCTTGCGGGCCAGGCCGACCGAGGTGTCGTGACCCGGGTCGAACTTGGCGGGGGTGCCGCCGGCCTTCTCCTCGTACCCGTCGAAGAACTGCTGGGTCTTGGCCGGGTCGGCCTTGTACGACTCGAGGAACTTGTCCTTGTCGAACGTCAGCTTGCCGCTGCGGTCGACGCTGATGCCGACCGCGTTGTAACTGGCGTTGCCGCCGTTGCTGCCGAGGCCGGTGGCGCCTCCGGAGACCGCACTGAGGATGTCCTGGGTGAGCTTGCGCATCGCGCTGTCACCGACCAGGACGCCGGCCGAGATCTCGCCCGACTTCGTCTTGCTCTGCGCGGCGATCTCGGTCAGCGCCGTGTTGGCGTTGTCGACCAGCGCCTGAACTTTGGCGGCGAGCCCTTCGGTGTCGCTGCTCAGGTCGATGGTGACCTGCGCGTCACTGGCGGACTGCACCTTGGTGGCGGTGACGGTGACACCCGGGAGCACGTCGGCGAAGGTGTTCGAGGCCGACTCGATGGTGTAGGCGTCGGCCGTGGTGCCCACGGTGAGCTGGGCGTTGGCCCCCTGCGTGGTGACCACGCCGGTGCCCAGGTTGTCGAGACCGCTGGGGATCGCGAAGTCGCCGTCCTGGCCGGACTTGGTGGCGGTCAGCTGCAGCGTGTACTTCCCGGGGGAGATCTGCACCGCCGAGGCCTTGTACGCCGCATTCGCCGTGTTGTTGATCGCCGAGACCACGGACTGCAGCGACGCGTCGGTGGGACTCACCGTCTGCGTCGTCCCGTCGGCGAGCTCGATGTCGAAGCTGGAGCCGTTCATCACCGGTGAGGTGGCGGCATCGCTGATGGAGGTGACCGACCCGCCGGTGAACGTCGCGGCGTGGGTCGTCGCCAGCTGGTTGACGCGGAAGCTCATCGACCCCGCGGAGGCGCCGGGCTGGGCCGAGACGACCGCCGCGTCGGAGCTCGAGGTCGCCTTCATGGACTTCCAGCTGTTGGCGTCGGTCAGCGCCTTGGCGGCCGTGCCGATGCTGGACATCCGGCTGTTCACGCTCTGGTACGCCGTCACGACCTTGTTCGCGGTGTTGACCTTGTTCCTGAGCGCCGCCTGAGGGGCCGCTTCGATCTTCATGAGCTGGTTGATCGTGTCCGTGGTGCTCATGCCGGTCACGAGGCCGTCAACACTGGCCATGGGGGCGCTCCCTCCGTCGTGGGTCTGAAACGGGACGGGCGGCCGGCGATGTCGCCGACCGCCCGTCTATTCGGTTGTCTCCGCCACGGGCTGAGCCATTGGGCGGTACGTCACGCAGACGATCAGCGCAGGAGGGACAGAACGCCCTGCTGCGACTGGTTGGCCTGGGACAGCATCGAGGTGCCGGCCTGGGTCAGGATCTGCGAGCGGGTGAAGGACATCATTTCCTGCGCCATGTCGGTGTCGCGGATGCGGCTCTCCGACGCGGACAGGTTCTCGATCGCCACGTTGACGCTGTTGATCGTGTGCTCGAACCGGTTCTGGTACGCACCGAGCGAGGCACGAGCGGTCGAGATCGCCTTGACCTGGGTGTCGATCGCGTTGATCGACGCCTGGGCGGCGTCCGCGTCGGTGAAGCTCAGCGTGCCGAGCGTCGACGCGATGTCCTTGACGTTGGCGGAAGTGAGGTCCACCTCGATCTGGCTGTTGACGTCACCGTCCGCGCCGACCTGGAACTTCATCTTGCCGTCGCCGTTGACGCCGGCGGTGCCGTCGAGCAGCTTCGTACCGTTGAAGTTGGTCGAGTCGGCGATCCGGCCCAGCTCCGACGTGAGGCTCGTGACCTCGGTCGCGATGTTGGCCCGGGCCTCGGTGTTGTTCGAGTCGTTACCCGCCTGCACACCGAGGTCACGCATGCGCTGGAGGATCGAGTGAACCTCGTTCAGCGCGCCTTCAGCGGTCTGCACCACCGAGACACCGTCCTGCGCGTTGCGGACGGCGACCTTGAGGCCACCGACCTGGCTGCGCAGGCCCTCACTGATCGCCAGACCCGCGGCGTCGTCGGCGGCCCGGTTGATCCGGAAACCCGACGACAGCTTCTCGAGGGACTTCGACATCTGGCTGTCGGAGGTCGAGAGGCTGCGGTAGGCGTTCTGAGCAGCGATGTTCTGGTTGATACGAAGACCCATTTGAAATTCCTCCTTGAGTGGGGTCCTGACCGGCCCATCCGTGAGCCGTTGTGCTTACGTCAGGAGTAATCGTCTGGTCACGCAGCGTCCTGAGGAGTTTCCGAAGTTTGTTCGCAGATGACTCCCAACCGATTCGCAACCTGATAGCGCCCAAGTCCTCAGGGCCGACCGGTACGTGCCGACTGGTCCGATGTAGCGGAGGGAATTCCTCGCTCGGATCGGAGAAGCCGGTGAGCCTGACCGACCTGTCCAGCGTCCTGTGGCGCGCACGGGAACTGTTGGAGCTGCTGCTGTTCAAGCTGGAGGAGGAGCAGCTGCTCCTCGCCTCCAACCGATCCCGCTGGCTCGCCCACGCGACCCGTGAGGTCGAGGTCGTGCTGGACCAGATTCGTCAGACCGAGGTGGCCCGGGCGGCGTACGCCCAGGCGGTCGCGATCGAGCTGGGTCTGCCGGCGGAGGCATCCCTGGGTCAGCTGGCGGACGCGGCGCCGGCGCCCTGGTCCGAGCTGCTGCACCAGCACCGCAAGGCGTTCCTGACGCTGACGTCGGAGATCGGTGCCGTGGCCGAGGCGAACCGGGACCTGCTCACCGCGGGTCAGCGCGCGGCTCGCGAAACCATGCTCGCGTTCGCCGGAACCGTGGAAACGTACAGCCCGCAGGGCAAAACCGTCAGCGGCGGCGTGCGCCGCCCCAGCCTGGTGGATGAGGCGATCTGATGGCCAGCAGTTTCGGCGGTATCAACACCGCACTGACCTCGCTCTACGCGCAACGGCGCGGACTGGACGTCACGGGTCAGAACATCGCGAACGCCAACACCGAGGGATACACCCGGCAGCGTGTCGAGATGCAGTCGCAGGTCGGGTCCATCTCGCCGGCGATGTACGCGAAGACCGACGGCCTCGGCACGGGTGTGGCGGTGTCGGACGTCCAGCGGCTGCGCGATGAGTACCTCGAGAACCGGGGTCGTTCGGAGCACGGCGCGAGTGCCTATCTCGCCAGCCAGAGTGCTTCGTACACGACCATCGAGGACGCCTTCGCCGAGCCGAGCAACACCGCACTCGCGGCGCAGCTGCGCGACATGTGGGGCGGCTGGAACGACGTTGCGAACAACCCGCAGCTGACCGCGCCCCGGTCCGCCCTGATCCAGCAGAGTGCGACGGTGGTCAACCAGCTGAACGGCGCCCACGAGGGGCTGGCGCGGCAGTGGAGTCAGAACCGGACGCAGATGGACACCTACGTCGACGAGATCAACACCGCGGCCGGGTCGATCGCTCAGCTCAACGAGAGCATCATCCACGCCAACGCGACCGGGCTGACCGTCAACGAGCTCGAGGACCGGCGCGATCTGCTGGCCATGCGACTCGCCGAGCTCACCGGAGCCAGCGCGGCCAAGCGTGAGAACGGTGGCATGGACGTTTTCATCGGCGGCGCCACGCTGGTCACCGGCTCGGTGACCCGCAAGGTGGAGTTCACCGGTGCCGCGCGCCTGGAGGACCAGAACGCCGATCCGGTTGCGCTGCGGTGGAAGGACACCGGCGGCGCCACCTCGCCCGGCGGCACGCTCGGGGCCATGACGGACACGATGTCCATCATCATCCCGGGTCTGTCCGCCAGCCTCGACGGCATCGCCAAGAAGCTCGCCGACAGCGTCAACGCCTTGCACGCCAACGGGTTCAGCACCGACGGCACCACCGGCCTGGACTTCTTCGGCGGTGACTCGGCGGCGACGATCAAGGTCCTGGTGACCGACCCCGACAAGGTCGCGGTGTCGGCGGTCAGTGGCACGCGGGACAACTCCGTGGCCGACGCGATCGCCGACATCGGCGACGCGGCCGGCGGACCGGACCGGCAGTACCAGGAGATGATCGGTCAGCTCGGTGTCCAGTCGCAGGGTTCCGCGCGCCGCGCCGAGATCCAGTCCGTCGTGACCGAGCAGGTCGACGCGGCCCGCGAGGCCCAGTCCGGGGTCAACCTCGACGAGGAGATGACCAACCTGCTCACGTACCAGCGTGGGTACGAGGCCGCGTCCCGGGTGCTGACGACGATCGATTCGATGCTCGACCAGCTCATCAACCGTACGGGCCTGGTCGGAAGGTAGGGATAAAAAATGGTCAGCGGCAGAGTCACGGAAAGCAGCATCCACACGCGGGTGCTCGCCAATCTGCAACGCAACATCGCCAAGGGTGCGAAGATCCAGGAGCAGTTGTCGAGCGGCAAGCAGCTCAACCGCCCCTCGGATTCGCCGGCCGGCACCGTTTCGGCGCTGCAATTACGCAGCGAATCACTGACGAGTCAGCAGTACACCCGTAATGCGGAGGACGGACTCGGCTGGCTCAGCACGGTGGAGGACACACTCAACAGTTCTTCCACACTGATGAATCGTGCCCGTGATCTCACGGTGCAGGCCTTGAACACGAGTTCCAACGGCGCCCTGGCGGGTGCCGCCCTGGCCAAGGAGATCGACGAGATCCGCGGCACCCTGATCTCGCAGGCGAACACGAGGTACCTGGACCGTCCCGTCTTCGGCGGCACCACCGCGGGTGCGGTGGCGTACGACGACAACGGCCAGTTCACGGGCACTCCGTTCGACCCGGCGCAGGCCGCCACGACCAGTGTGTCGCGGACGGTCGGCTCGGGTGTCAAGGTGCGGGTGGATCTCACCGGGCAGGAAGCTTTCGGCAACGACACCGACGGCCTTTTCAAGGTGCTGGAAGACATTTCCGCCAGCATCCGGGCCGGCGATCAGGATGGCCTGTCGGCCAATCTGAACCGGCTCGACAAGTCCGGTGATCAACTGAAATCGGCCATTTCCGAGATCGGTTCACGATACAATCGGATGACGCAGATGAAGGAATCCGCGCAGGACCGCTTGCTCTCCGTGACGTCGCAGCTGTCCGACATCGAGGATATCGATCTGCCGAAAACCATCATGGATATGCAGCTCCAGCAGACCTCGTACCAGGCCGCTTTGGCCGCCTCGGCCAAGGTTATTCAGCCCTCGCTCATCGATTTCCTGAGGTGACCATGACTACTCGCACCGCGTCCCGACCGATTGGGGCAACCGTGACCGACGCCGCGCTGGACATGCCGATCATCGACATGGCCGTTCCGATGCCCGGGTTCCCCGCGCACCAGCAGTTCGTGCTCGTCCGTCTGAACGACGAGGGCCTGCTGTACGCGTTCACCTCCATCCAGGACCCGGACCTGCGTTTCCTCGTGGCTCCGCCGGAGCCGTTCTTCCCGGACTACGCGCCGGAGATCGAGAACGACGTCCTGGCCGCGCTGAACACCAAGGACCCGGACCGGCTCCTCGTCATGGTCGTCATCACGGCCGGCGTCAACGAGACCACGGCGAATCTCCTGGCCCCGATCATCGTGGACCGGGACAGCCGCCGCGCGATGCAGGTGGTGCTGACCGACGGCAACATGCCGGTCCGCGCCGTCATGCGCCGCGACTACTGAGACCGGCACGCCGGGTTTGATGTCCTGTCCACGGATGGAGAAGGGACAGTCACGATGCTCGTGCTGACCAGGAGGGCCGGCGAGAGCGTGATGATCGGCGATGATGTCGTCGTCACCGTGCTCGAGGCGCGCGGCGATGTCATCCGGATCGGTATCCAGGCCCCTCGCGCCGTGCAGGTGCACCGCGAGGAGGTCTATCGGGAGCTCCAGGAGGCCAACCGTGCGGCGGCCTCTCCGGGCGAGGACGCCGTGCGCGCCCTCACCGAGATGTTGCGTCCGGCTGGTGCGGAGCCACCGGGCGACTGACCCTCCAGAGTGGTACCAACTCGGGCCGGCTCCCTGATGGGAAGCCGGCCCGTTGGTCTGTCAGCTGATGACCAGTCCGCGGGCCCGCATGAAGGTGATGGGGCTGACGGCGTTCGCCCGGGTCGCCGGGGATCCGTTGTGGACCTCGAAGTGCAGGTGCGGGCCGGACGAGGATCCGGACGTACCCACGTGACCCAGGACGGCGCCGCGGGCCACGGTCTCGCCGACCGACACCTCGGGGCGGCGCACCAGGTGGCAGTACCGCGTCACGATGCCGCCTGCGTGCAGAACCTCGACGTACCAGCCGCAGCCGCTCAGTGAGCCGTTGCCGTCGACGTCGCAACTGCCCTTGGAGACGTTGCAGACCACGCGGATCACGGTGCCGGAACTGGCCGCGCGGATCGGGGTGTTCCGGGTCGCGGCGAGGTCGACCCCGTCGTGTGCGGGGCGAGGCCCGGTGCGGAAGCCGCTGATCAGACCGGCGGTGACGGGAAGCATCCAAGCGCCGGCAACGGCCGGGAGCGGTGCTGCGGTTGTGCACTTCGGAATCGCGAAGTCTCCGCGCCGGACGTACGCGTCGGAGACGAAGCTGTTGTCGCTGAGGCGGTCCCAGTAGCCGGTGTTGGTGACAGTGCCGCTGATGAACTGGCCGGCGACCCGGCAGACGATCGAGACGGTCGTGCCGTTCCTCACGGTGCCGGTCCGTGTGCTGCTCGCGGACGGGCCGCTCCGGGCGTTCAGTGCGGTGCCGCCGGTGACGACCGTGCCCGTGCCGGCGACCTTGACCGAGGGTGCGGCGGATGCCGCGGCGGGATCGAGGAGCAGGGTGCCGCCGGTGGCGAGCAGGGCGAGGGCGGTGCGCTGATGTCGGCGTTTTTTCACTCGGATTCCTTCCTGCGCACGCGTTTGCGTGCTTTCTGGAGAGGTTGTCGAGTGCGGGCTGCCGGATCAGGTGCCTCGGCAGTGCAGAACAGTTGCGCCAAAACCATGAATTCAGCGTCGAGTCGGTCGAATCGCCGGAAAGATGGATCTACTGCCGCAGCACGCTCCGGACCGGGACACGCCCCTCGAACCCGCACCGGACCATGCTCGCCTCCGAGGAGACTTGTATGTCCCGATTGATGGAAATGGGTATCGCCAAGCGCCTGACGCTTATCGTGCTGGTCGGCGCGCTGGCCATCGTCGGCCTGACGATCAACACCGTGAGCGGTCAGCGCAGCCTGGTCGGCCAAGCCGACCTGGTGCGGGTCCTGGAGGCCGGTCTGGCCGCCCTCAACCACCTTGACACCCGGCAGAGCGAGCTGAAGGTGGACGGCTACCGGGCGGCGCTCGGTGACGACGTGACGACCGACGTCGCGGACGACGTCGTGTCGGCCACCGAGGCAGCGGACGCGGTCGAGGCGGTCGGGCTGCCCGCTGACCTCGCCGCCGAGTTCGCCACGATCCGGCCGAACGTCGACAGCTTCGGCACCTTCATGGCCGACTTCGTCAAGCAGGCCGGTGCCGGCGGGGACGCGGCGGAGGCCAACCGGGACCAGATCGCCCAGCGCAACAACGCGGTGGACGACCAGCTCGGCGCGCTCAACGAGAAGGTCGCGGCCGCGGCGGAGCAGGAACGCGCCGACATGAACAGCACGATCAACCGGATCAGCCTGATCACCTATCTCTTCTCCGGCATCGGACTGCTCCTGCTGATCGGTCTGTCGGTGCCGCTGGCCCGGTCGATCCTGCGCCCGGTGCGGCGCCTCGGTGAGGTCATCGACGCGCTGGCCAAGGGTGATCTGACCCAGCGCAGCGGCATCACCAGCCGTGACGAGGTCGGCCGCATGGCCGTCGGGCTGGACAGCGCCCTGAGCTCGATCCACCGCTCGCTCAGCACCATCGGGCAGAACGCCGAGACCCTGGCCAGCTCGGCCACGGAGCTGTCGGCCGTGGCCGGGCAGATCGCGGAATCCGCCCACGACACCGACGCGCAGACGTCGTCGGCCTCCAACGAGGCCGAGGAGATCTCCCGCAACGTGCAGACCGTGGCCGCCGGGTCGGAGGAAATGGGGCTGAGCATCCGCGAGATCTCGCGCAACACCAGCGAGGCCGCGCAGATCGCCGCCGTCGCCGTCACGGAGGCCGCGCAGGCCACCGAGACGATCCGTCAGCTGGGCGAGTCGTCGGCGGAGATCGGGAACGTCATCAAGCTGATCACCTCCATCGCCGAGCAGACCAACCTGCTGGCCCTGAACGCGACGATCGAGGCCGCCCGGGCCGGCGACGCGGGCAAGGGTTTCGCGGTGGTCGCCTCCGAGGTCAAGGACCTCGCCCAGGAGACCGCCCGGGCCACCGAGGACATCGGCTCGCGGGTCACCGCGATCCAGCAGGACACCAGCGGCGCGGTCGCCGTGATCAGCCGGATCAGTGAGGTCATCGCCCGGATCAACGACTTCCAGACCACGATCGCCAGTGCGGTCGAGGAGCAGACCGCCACCACGGGTGAAATGAGCCGCAGCATCAGCGAGGTGGCGTCGGGCAGCAGCCGCATCGCCGCGAACATCGCGGACGTCTCCACGGCGAGCGGTTCCGCCGTGCACGGTGTCACCCAGACGCGGCAGGCCAGCGAGGAGGTCGCGCGGACCGCCGAGGAACTGCGCGCGCTGGTCGGTGCGTTCAAGCTCTGACCCGGCTCACCGGGAACGACGCACCCTGACTGCACCTGGCGCGGCCCCGGTCCACAACACCGGGGCCGCACCGTAATCCCAGGACGAGAGGAGCTCGTCTCCAGGGACGGTCGGGAGTCATCGTGGGTGCAGAGCGTGAATCGGTCCTGGACGGCACCGCCCTCGATCTGCGGGCCGATGCCCATGTCCACACCGGCTTCGCGGCCGGGCGGGACAGCGTCGGCGTTGTCGTCTCCGCGGCCGACCTCGCCGGGATGACAGCGGTCACCTTCGCCGATCAGGTCGGGCTCGAGACGACGTGGCTCCCCGCGTACGCGGACACGATCCGGCGGGCCCGCCGGCGCACCGAGCTGGTGCTGCGCGTCGGTGCCGAGGTCGAGGTCGTCCGGCAGGACGGCTGGCTGGCCTGGCCCGCCGACCTGGGGCACCTCGAGGTGGTCTCCGTGGCCGTGTCGCAGCTGCCGCAGGCCGACGGTCCGATGACCGCGCGCGAGGTGCGGTCGCTGCTCGCCGCCGGCCGGCTCACTCCGGAGCAGGTCGCCGAGTCCGTCGTGACCGCCACGATCAAGGGCATCGAGCGGGCCTCCCGGTACGCCCCGGTGCAGCTGGCCCGTCCGCTGAGCCTGCTCACCCAGGTCGGCCTGGACGACACCGCGATGACACCGGAGCTGCTCAGCGAGCTCGCCTCGGCCTGCCGGCACACCGGTGCGGCCGTCGAGATCAGCGAGGCCTGGCGCAGCCCGTCGGCCCGCGTGGTGGCGCTGCTCCGCGAGGCGGACGTGGCCCTCGTGGCCGCGAGTGACGCCCGGTACGCCGGTGAGGTCGGCCGCTGGCAGTACCTGCGCCGGGTCTGATCAGAAACCGAACGCGTGGCGTAATCGCCTACGTACTCTCAGTCATGCCAGCACTTCAGCATGGGAGAGATGCGATGAGTATGGTTCAGCAGGCCGTCGAGATCGGTGCCCCGTTGCACGCGGTGTACCAGCAGCTTGAGACGTTCGAGAACTATCCGCAGTTCATGACCGGTGTGCAGCAGGTGACCCGGACCGGCGACAATCAGACCCACTGGGTGATGGACGTCGAGGGCCACCACCGCGAGTTCGACGCCCGGATCACCGAGTGCTCACTGGACGAGCGGGTCTCCTGGGCGACCACCGAGGGACCGCTGCTCGCCGAGACGATCACCCTGCGGCCGATGGGCGAGACGCGGACGCAGATCGTCGCCCAGCTCGAGGCCGACGTTGCGTTCCTGCTGCCGAACGACAGGCACGGTCAGGAGACGCTGAGCCGCCGGCTCAAGGCTGACCTCAACGCCTTCAAGGGGCTGATCGAGACCGGGAAGCTGGGTGACCTCCACCAGCTCGGCGCCAGTTCGAAGCAGCTCTCCGGGACGTCGAGCACGGTTTTCAGCCGTGACCGGGTCAACCCGGCCTCGCCGGCGTCGGTGGCCGCCCGCGCCCGTGGCACCCGTCCGCACCCCGGTGCCGGCTGGGGCACCAGCGCCGGTGAGTTCAGCAACGCCAACATGGGTACCAACGTCGACATCACCTCGGCGCCGGGCATCACCAGCGCCTCGGATCTCGACGATGTGCTCGCCCCCGGGCGCCGGATCGGAGGCACCGGCGCCCTGCGCGGCGGGGCGGCCGGTGGCGCGGCTCCGATGGGCGGCAAGGCGATGAGCAGCCGCGACCCCCGGCGTGACGGGGTCATCAGCGAGGAAGACAGCGGCAGCGCCCACGACTGGTAACCCTCAGAGGGACGCCGATTCGAGCGTCACGACCAGACGGGCACCCCGGGGCTCGGCCCGCTCGTAGCGGACCGAGCCCCCGTTTGCTTCCACCAGGTGCCGCACGATGAAAAGACCGAGCCCGGACCCGCGCATGAAGCGGTCGAACAGGTTCGGGACCAGCTCCTCGGGGATGCCGGCGCCGGCGTCCTGCACCATCAGCACGACGGTCTCGTCGCGCTGCTCGGCACGGATCTCCAGCGGCGCCTCGCCGTACTTGAGGGCGTTGCCGAGCAGATTGCGGATCACGTGCCAGACGTGCTGCCGATCGGCCAGTGCCGCGAGATCCTCGTCCACGACGATCTCGACGTCACCCGTGCACTCCAGCTCCGCCGCGACCGTGGTGGCGACCTCGAGGACGGACACGGGCGTACGCCGGGCGGTGACCGAACCGGTGTCGAGCCGGAAGAGCAGTTGCAGGTCGTTCATCATCTTGATGAGCCGATGGGTGTTCTTGCCGATCTTGGTGGCCAGTTCCAGCCGGATGTCCTCCGGCAGGTCGGCCCAGTCCTCGGAGAGCAGCTCGGACAGGCTGGCGATCGAGCTGATCGGCTGGGCGACGTCGTGGGTCAGCATCGACGTCAGGTCGTTCTTGAAGGTGAGCGCCGCCTCCAGCCGGGTGTTCGCCTCCCGCAGCTGGTCGTTGCTGCGCTCGAGCTCGGCGGCGCGCTCGTTCAGCTCGTCCTCGGCCCGCTTGCGGTCGGCGATGTCGACGTAGGTGGCCACGTAGGCCCGCGGGCGGCCGTCCGCGTCCGGGATCGGCGCCATCGTGGCCAGCACCGGGATGTCGGTGCCGTCGGCGTGCCGGACCACCCAGTCCCCGGTGCCCGCGGGCGGCACCTCGGCTGGTCCCGGTCCGGGTGCCTCGGTGTTGCCGGTCAGCTCCCGCCAGCGCCGGTTGACGTCGA
The DNA here is from genome assembly GCF_000494755.1 of Amorphoplanes friuliensis DSM 7358. NCBI lineage: Bacteria > Bacillati > Actinomycetota > Actinomycetes > Micromonosporales > Micromonosporaceae > Actinoplanes > Actinoplanes friuliensis. Next base: position 8,798,421 of record NC_022657.1, on the reverse strand, counting down.
TCACCCGGTAGTTGGCGTCGAGGACCATGACGGCCTCGTTCATCGACTGCAGCAGCGTGTCCGCGAACTCCCGGCCTTCCCGCAGCTCGGCGACCAGGTTGCGCTGCCGGCGGTCGGCGCCCTCCAGCGAGCGCACCAGAAAACCGACCAGAGCCAGGACGGCCAGCGCGGCGAGGACCGCCCCGGTGCTGATCGCGGCGGCCGGGCGGCTGATTCCGGTACGCACGGCCAGCGCACTGATCAGCGCCGCGACGACGGGCACCGCCACCAGCACGGGCAGCGCTCGGCGGATCTTGGTGCCCGGCCCGGCCGCCGCATCCGTCCGCAGGGGGCCTGCCTCGGGCCGGGCGAGAATCGCCCCGACGGCCAGGGTGAGCAGCGCGCCGGCGTAGTACGGCGACATCACGCTGTCCGGCCCGCCCCCGTCCGGGAACGTCGGGGCGAACATCCGCGGGACCAGCGCCACCAGGGCGATGATCGCGGCGCCGGCGAGCAGCGGGTCGGCGATCCGGAACCGTGCCTGCCCGCCGGGCCGGCGCAGCCGCATGTCGATGCCGGCCAGGGCCAGACCCGCGAGCAGCGCGGCGACACCCGCGGCCGGGTGCCGGGCGAGGGCGGCCGCACCGAGGGCCGCGGCGAGGACGGCGAGCACGTAGCCGGCACCCCGGACGGCCGGGCCACCCCGCGGTGGGGCCAGCAGAAGCAGAGCGAGCCCGGCAGCCACAAGAGCGGCTGCCGGGCTCGATGTCAGAGCGCTTTCCGGTGCGCGTACGGGGGAGGTGAGCAGGCTCAGGGCGCCGAAGACGGCCACCGCGACACCGGCGCACCCGGCGAAGATCCGGGACAGCCTGCCCACGTCGTGCGCCGCGATCTGCACCGGTGGAACCCCTCTAAATATGGGCGTATCCGCCCAAGAGTGAGGGAGTGATCATATCGCGGCGTAGGGGATCAAGTGGTCACGCCGGAGGAGACTGCGCCGCCCACTCGAAACCGTCCTCGACGGTGATGCGGGAGGCGACCCGGGTCAGCTTCTCCGCGTTCTTGTTGGCGTGATGTCCGCAGAAGACCAGCGAGCCTCCGCTGGTCAGGGCGATCTCCGCCTTTGCGGCCGCGCTGCAGCTGTCGCAGCGGTCGACCAGGGACGGGACGGTGACGATCTCGGGCGACAGCATGGTGGTCATCATCGCTCTCCTTGTTCGGTGGCACTGCAGCGGTCCTGACAGGGGGTACTTCGGCCCGGCTGAGGGGCGTCTTAGCGCTCGTGACGAAGATCAGGACCCTGCAACCCGAGCGCAACCCGCAAGGTCCCGGGGCGGCTCTGCCCCTTCTCCAGCATTTCCCTCAGACGCCACCGGCATGCCTGTTCGCACGAGCGATGTCGTTCGCCGGTGGCTTAACGGGAGGGGACCCAGAATGACTCGCAACGACGGCCCGCGCCGCGCCGCACGCCTCGCGCTGACCGCCGGCCTCGCTACTGCGGCCGCAGTGACCGGCGTCGCCGGCACCGCACTCGCGGGTACGCCCACCGCACTGCCGACCGGCACGATCCGCGCGGCCGGTGCCGCCGGAGCGATCACCGACAGCTACATCGTCGTGCTCAAGCCCGGATCGGCCGCAGCCGCCCGTGTCACTTCTGCCTCCCAGGACCTGGTCAAGCGGTACGGCGGCAAGGTTCGTACCAACTATCTCTCCGCCGTCCGCGGCTTCCAGGCGGACATGACCGCGACGCAGGCGCGGCGGCTGGCCGCGAACCCGGCCGTCGACTACGTCGAGCAGGACGCGGTCGTGACGATGGCCGACACCCAGTCGAACCCGACGTGGGGTCTCGACCGCATCGACCAGACGTCGCTGCCGCTGTCGAAGACCTACACCTACCGTCCGGCTTCGGACGTGACCGCGTACGTGCTGGACACCGGCATCCGGATCAGCCACAGCGAGTTCGAGGGCCGGGCGAGTTACGGCTGGGACTTCATCGACAAGGACTCCACCGCGCAGGACTGCAACGGCCACGGCACCCATGTGGCGGGCACCGTCGGCGGTGCGACCTACGGCGTCGCCAAGGACGTCAAGCTGGTCGGCGTCCGGGTGCTCGACTGCACGGGCTCCGGGGCGTACTCGGCGATCATCGCCGGCATCGACTGGGTCACCACGCACGCCGTCAAGCCGGCCGTCGCCAACATGAGCGTCGGCGGCACGGCGAGCTCGGCGCTGAACGCCGCGGTCACCAGGTCGATCGCCTCCGGGGTGACCTACGCCGTCGCGGCGGGCAACGACAACAAGGACGCCTGCGGGTTCTCACCCGCTTCCGCCGCCGACGCGATCACCGTCGGGGCCACGGACAGCGCCGACGCCCGCGCCTCCTTCTCCAACTACGGCTCGTGCCTCGACATCTTCGCGCCCGGTGTGAAGATCACGGCGGCGAGTTACTCCAACGACACCGGCTCCCAGATCATGAGCGGCACCTCGATGGCGTCCCCCCACGTCGCCGGTGCGGCCGCGCTGGTCCTCGCCGCGAACCCGTCCTTCACGCCGGCCCAGATCCGCGAGGCGCTGGTCGGGAACTCGACGCCGGGCAAGGTCACGTCGGCGGGCAGCGGCTCGGTCAACAAGCTGCTCTACTCGGGCTTCCTGAACACGCCGGCCACGCCTGCTCCGACCACCCCGGCTCCGACCACGCCGGCTCCGACCACTGAACCGACGACGCCGCCCACGACCATGCCCACCACGCCGCCGACGACCTCGCCGCCGACGACCACGCCGCCGACGACCGCGCCGCCCACGACCGCGCCTGCCTGCGGGCCGTTCACCGCGTCGACCTCGGTCAAGATCGGCAAGAAGGCGACCGCGTCGAGCTGGATGACGATCTCGGGCTGCACCGGTACGGCGTCCCGGACCTCGACCGTGGCGGTCACGGCGACCCACGCCTACCGCGGCTCGCTCGTCGTCACGCTGACTAGCCCGAGCGGCACGAAGTACACCCTGAAGACGGCCGACAAGACGGACAGGGCGGCCAACCTGGCCCACACGTACACGATCAACCTGTCCGGTGCGCCTCGCAACGGAAAGTGGACGTTGCAGGTCAGGGACACCTACGGCACCACCACCGGCGTCCTGAACAAGTGGAAGCTCACGTTCTGAAAGGCCGGAAAGGCGTACCCGAACGACTGCCCGTCGATAGCGTGACAGGAAATGAGAGCCGAGGAGGCACCGATGACGGAGGTTCCGCAGGAGCGTCCCATGGTCCTCGTCGTCGACGACGAGGAAGATCTGCGCGACATCATGCGCCGGATGCTCGAACGCCGCGGCTTCGCGACCCTGGTCGCCGGCGATGCGGATCAGGCCATCGCGGTCTGCCGGGAGCACCCGGGTGTGATCGACGTGCTCGTCACGGACCTCGGCCTGCCCGGGGTATCCGGTGGTGACCTGGCCCGGACGGCGTCCGGTCTGCGCCCCGAGATGGGCGTCGTCTACATCTCCGGTCTGCCCAAGGACATCGCCGTCACCAAGGGCCTGATCGCCGAGGACGCTCTGCTGGTCAAGAAGCCGTTCACCTCCGACCTGCTGCTGGAGGCGCTGCGGTCGATCCTGGCCCAGCGGGCACCCACCGCCTGAGCACGATCTGAAGGAACGCCGCCGGACGCGTCCGGCGGCGTTTTTTTATGCGTTCATCGGCCGAACGGACGAGCCGTGGACGGCCGAAAACCCCTTCATTAGCACGGCTCGGAGCCGCCCACCCGGTCCTTCGGTGGTGGCACCTGGCCTGCACCCGTACGCGATCCGGGCCGGCACCCGCACGCCCCGAACCTGAGTGTCAGACAGCAATTGTTTGACATACAGGGGGAACAGCGTGACGGCCAGGCGGGGGATCATCGGAGTTGCTTTGACGGGCGTCGTGGCGGCCGGCGGGGGGTTCGCCCTGACCGGTACGGCGAACGCCGCGACGACGACCGAGACGACGAGCACGTACAGCACCGACGACGCGTACACGTCGAGCTCGCGCAGGACCGTCAACTTCGGTGCCGCCGACAAGCTGGTCGTGGGCAGGGAGGCGGGGGAGACGCGGCTGTCCTATGTGAAGTTCACGCCGAAGATCGCCTCCGGTGCGACCGTCACCGCGGCCCAGCTGAAGCTGCCGGTGGAGAGCAAGCCGGTCGCGGCCACGCTCAGCGTCCACTCGGTCGCGAGTTCGTGGTCGGAGCAGAAGATCACGGCGGCGAACGCGCCGGCGCTGGGTGCGCTGGTCGCCTCGATCAAGCCGAGCACGACCGACGCCACGCTGACCTTCGACGTGTCCAAGGTGGTCACCAAGGCCGGCACTTACGCGTTCGCCCTGAGGTCCTCCGCCACCACGGCCGTGACGCGGCTGCGCTCGATCGAGTACGGCGCCACCACCTCGGGCGGCCCGGAGCTGGTCGTCACGGCCCGCCGGACAACCACGACGCCGACCACCGCGCCGACCTCGACCGCGCCGACGAAGGCTCCGACCACCGCGCCGACGACCACGCCTCCGACGACCACGCCTCCGACGACCACGCCTCCGACGACCACGCCTCCGACGACCGTGCCGCCGACCACCGCGCCGGGTGAGTGCGTCACCGACGCGCTGCTCGTGCCGTCCTGCGGTGTTCTCTGGGGCGCGGCGGCCGGCGGGTTCACCGACACCCCGCGGGACCAGGCGCTGAAGTCGTGGGAGGCCATGACCGGCCGCACCGCGACGATCTACCACACGTACCACAAGGGTGACGAGCAGTTCCCGACCAAGCCCGAGATCGCCATGACGCAGGACGCCCAGAACCCGCGGGTGCTGCTGCTCAACTGGAAGATCGCCTACAACTCCACGTGGGCCAAGGTCGCGGCCGGCGCCCAGGACGCGCGGATCGACAAGTGGTCCGCGTACGTGAAGAAGAACTACAACCAGAAGTTCTTCCTCGCGCTGCACCACGAGCCGGAGAACGACGTCAACGCCACGGCCGGTTCGGGCATGACGGCCAAGGACTACGCCGCGATGTACCGCCACGTCATCACCCGGCTGCGCACCAACGGCGTCACCAACGCCGTCAACGTGATCGCCTTCATGGGCAACGAGAAGTGGATGGCGCAGTCCTGGTGGAAGGACCTCTACCCGGGTGACGCGTACGTCGACTGGGTCGGCCTGGACTCGTACGTCAGCGTCGAGAAGGGTTACTACCACTACGGCGACATGGGCGACATCCTCGACCGTCAGCCGACCGGCGGTGGCCTCGGCTGGTACGACTGGGCCGTAAAGAACCACCCGACCAAGCCGATCATGGTGGCTGAGTGGGGCATGTACCACCGCACCAAGTCCATCACGGACAAGGCCGCGGCGTTCAACACGGTCATCCCCGAGCTCAAGGCCCATCCTGCGGTCAAGGCGGTCGTCTACTTCGACACCGCCAGCGACGACGAGGGTGACCGGGACATCTCGGTCAACTCCACGGCGAGCAGCCTGGCCGCCTTCAAGAAGGTCGCGGCCGACCCGATGTTCAAGGTGACCCTGGGCAAGTAGGCGTCATTCGTCCCCCCGAGAACCGGGCCGGTCCGCATCGCGGGCCGGCCCGGCCGGCTGTCCGGGCCACGGCACGGTCAGCTCGCCACGGCGCCACCGCGCGGGCCCGTCCAGGACAGGCCACTGCTCTCGGAACTTGGCCACCGTGCCCAGCCAGCGCTGGCGGGATCCGAACGGTGTCGCGGACGCGTCCCACGCCGCACCGAGCGTGGCCAGCAGGTCGTGCACGGGCGAGCCGGGCACGTTGTGGTGGATCAGCGCCTTGGGCAGACGTTCCGCGAACGTCGCTGGATGGTCCAGATCGGACAGTCGCGCCGACAGGGTCAGCGTCTGCGGGCCGCCGGTGTCCACGACCGCCCACGTCGCGATCCGGCCCAGCTCGTCACAGGTGCCCTCGACCAGCAGCGCACCCGTGCCGGTCATCGTGGCCCACGCCGCGGCCACCTCGTCCTCCGCGTACTGCCGGAGGACGTTGAACGCGCGGACGACCACCGGGTGCAGGCCGGCCAGCTCGAAGCCGCCGCGGCGGAACTCGAGCCGGGGCGGATCCGCGTACGGCTGGGCGGCGCTCACGCGTACCGGATCGATCTCCAGACCGACCACCGCGACGTCGGAGCGGACCGCCTCCGCGAGCCGGGCCCGGAGCTCGACGGCCGTGACCGGCGTCGCGCCGTAACCGAGATCCACGACCAGCGGGTCGTCGGCCGCCCGGAGCAACTCACCGCACCGGTGTGCGAGGTAGTTGTCGACCCGGCGCAGCCTGTTCGGGTTGGTGGTGCCCCGGGTGACCGCGCCGACGGGCTTCACGACTCGCGGGCCACCTTGTGCTGTGCGGCCTGGGCGATCGGGCGGACGACCAGGCGGTCGATGTTGACGTGCTGCGGCCGGGTGGCGACCCAGGCGACGCAGTCGGCGATGTCGTCCGCGACCAGCGGTTCCTTCACGCCGGCGTAGATGGCGTCGGCCTTGCCCTGGTCGCCGAGGCGCTTGAGGGAGAACTCCTCGGTGCGCACCATGCCGGGGTCGATCTCGATCACCCGGACGGGCCTGCCGGCGAGTTCCAGGCGCAGGGTGCCGACGAGCGCGTTCTGGGCGTGCTTCGCGGCGGTGTAACCCGCGCCACCCTCGTAGACGGTGAAGGCCGCGGTCGAGCCGACGGTCACGACCGTGCCGGCGCCGCTCGCCTCGAGTGCGGGCAGCAGCGCCTGGGTCGTCCGCAGGGTGCCGAGCACGTTCACGTCGTACATCCATTGCCAGTCGGCGACGGAACCGTCGGAGACGGGGTCCAGGCCGCGCGCACCGCCGGCGTTGTTGACCAGCAGAGCAACCGGTGCGCCCAGGCCCGTGACCGTGGTCGCCAGCGCGGCCACCGACTCGTCCGAGGTGACGTCGCAGACCACGGCGGTGGCGTCCGGACCGATCTCCGCGACCAGCTGCTCCAGCCGGTCCTGACGGCGGGCCGCGGCCACGACGTGGAAGCCTTCCGTGGCCAGACGGCGGGCGGTCGCCGCCCCGATCCCACTGGACGCCCCGGTGACGACGGCGATCTTCTTCTGCACCATGCTCTGATCCTGCCTCACCCGGGCGGGAGAGCTGGGTCACCCCCGGCCGCCTGGCTTTGGGTTGAGGGCCAGGAAGTGGGGAAGATGAACGACGGCGTAACAGTTCCCCGTTACGTTTGACCGCTTTCGAAGGGACACGACGTGGCTGAGCTGCGGGCCTCAGGCCTCTGGCCGACTCCCCGGCGCATCGCCACGCTGTCGGTGCACACGTCACCGCTGGAGCAGCCCGGTACGGGCGACGCAGGCGGCATGAACGTGTACATCGTCGAGGTCTCCAAGCGGCTGGCCGAACGCGACGTCGAGGTCGAGATCTTCACGCGGGCCACGTCGAGCGAGCTGCCCCCGGTCGTCGAGATGGCGCCCGGTGTGACTGTGCGGCACATCACCGCCGGCCCGTTCGAAGGGCTGTCGAAGGAGGAGCTGCCGTCGCAGCTCTGCGCGTTCACCAACGGTGTGCTGCGGGCCGAGGCGGCCCGGCCGCCCGGTGCCTACGACCTGATCCACTCGCACTACTGGATGTCGGGGCAGGTCGGCTGGCTGGCCCGCGAGCGCTGGGGTGTGCCGCACGTGCACACCGCGCACACCCTCGCCAAGGTCAAGAACAGGTTCATCGCCGCGGGGGACCGGCCGGAGCCCAAGGCCCGCGTCATCGGCGAGGAGCAGGTCATCACCGAGGCGGACCGCCTGGTCGCCAACACCCGCTTCGAGGCCCAGGACCTGGTCAGCTGTTACGACGCCGACCCGACCAAACTCACCGTGGTGCAGCCCGGCGTGGACCTCGGCCGTTTCCGGCCCCGGTCCACCCGCGTCGCGGACCGGCGGCGGCTCGGCCTTCCGGAGCGGGGGTACGTGGTCGCTTTTGTCGGCCGCATCCAGCCGCTCAAGGGGCCGGACGTGCTGATCCGGGCCCTCGCCTCCGAGCCGCTGCGCGACGAGGACGTGACCGTCGTGATCTGCGGCGGGCCGAGCGGCAGCGGACTCGACCGCCCGACGTCGCTGATCGAGCTGGCCTCCTCGCTCGGCGTCTCGCACAAGGTGCACTTCCTGGCGCCGCAGACCGGTGAGGCGCTGGCCGCGCTCTACCGGTCCGCCGACCTGGTCGCCGTGCCGTCACACAACGAGTCGTTCGGCCTCGTGGCGCTCGAGGCCCAGGCCTGCGGCACCCCGGTCGTCGCCGCCGCGGTGGGCGGTCTGGTCACCGCGGTCACCGACGGCGTGAGCGGCGTGCTGGTCGACGGTCACGACCCCCAGGACTGGGCCCGGGTGCTGACCGGCCTGCTGCTCGCGCCGGCCCAGCGGCTGCGCCTGTCCATCGGCGCGGTCCGGCACGCCAAGAACTTCTCCTGGGACCGCACCGCCGACGGGTTGTTGCGGGTCTACCGCGAGGCCGTCGCCGGGCACCGGGCGCTGATCGAGGCGCGTCTGGCAGGCTCGTTCTCATGGTGAGCGAGGTCGGTGAGCTGATCGAACGGGTCTGCGCGGAGCGCGAGCTCCCCTGCGAATCCACCGGCGACTCGTCCTGGGTGGTGACCCTCCCCGGTACGCACAAGCTGAAGACCGCGTGCAACCTCATCGTCGGCGAGCACGCACTGCGCGTCGAGGCGTTCGTGATGCGCCACCCCGACGAGAAGCACGAGGAGCTCTGGGCCTGGCTGCTGCGCCGCAACGCCCGGATGTACGGCGTCAGCTTCTCGATCGACGCGTCCGGCGACATCTACCTGACCGGCCGCGTCACCCTGAAGGGGCTGGACGAGGACGAGCTCGACCGTCTCTTCGGTGCGGTGCTGACGTACGCCGACGAGTCCTTCGACTCGATGCTGGAGATCGGGTTCGGGTCCTCGATCCGCCGTGAGTGGGAGTGGCGGGTCAAACGCGGCGAGTCGCTGGCCAATCTGCAGGCCTTCGCCCATCTGGCGGACCCGAAAGCCGAGTGAGACTCCGCGCCTGGTGGGCTGATGCCGCCGGAGGGCTGCCGGCCACGTACTGGTACCTCTGGACGGGGCTGCTGATCAATCGTGTCGGCGGCTTCGCGGTCCTCTTCCTCTCGCTCTACCTGACCGCCCAGCGGGGTGCGAGCCCCGCGGTCGCCGGCCTGGTCGTCGGTGCGTACGGGATCGGCGGTGTCGGTGGCACCCTGCTCGGCGGTGTCCTCACCGACCGCTGGGGCCGCCGGTCGACACTGCTCGCCGCGCACTTCGCCACCGCCGCTTTCCTGGTCGCGCTGGCGGTCAGCACCGATCTGCGGCTGGTGGCCGGGTTCGGGCTGCTGCTCGGTGTCGCGCAGACGATGTCCGGGCCGGCGTTCGTCGCGGCGATCATCGACGTGGTGCCGGCCGAGCGCCGGTCGCGGGCGTTCAACCTGCAGTTCTGGGCGTTCAATCTGGGCATGGCCGGTGCGTCGCTGCTGGCCGGGCTGCTGGCCGAGTGGAGTTATCTCGGGCTGTTCCTGCTCGACGCGGCGTCGACGGTGCTCACCGGCGTACTCATCGCCTGGAAGGTCCCGGAGACGCTGAGCCGGCGGCCGGCCGAGGTCGTGCCCGATCGGGGCCGCGGGATGCGGACGGTCCTGGCCGACCGGGTCTTCCTGGTTTTTGTCGGGCTGACCCTGCTGCAGGCCCTGCTCTACGCCCAGACCAACACGATCGTGCCGCTCGCGATGGCTCAGGACGGGCTCGGCCCGTCGGACTACGGGCTGGTCACCGCGCTCGGCGGGACGATGATCGTCGTCGGGCAGCTGTTCGTGCCGCGGCTGATCGACCGGCACCGCAAGGCCCGGGTGCTCGCGGTCGCGCTGGCCGTGATGGCGCTGGGCTTCTCGACCCTGGCGACGGCCGACCGGCTGGGCTTCTACCTGGCCGCGGCGGCGGTCTGGACCATCGGTTCGATGCTGGCCGCACCACCGAACGCGGAGATCAACTCCGAGCTGGCGCCGGTGGAGCTGCGAGGGCGTTACCAGGCGGTGTTCTTCCTGACCTTCCCGGCGGCGTCGTTCCTGGCACCGGCGCTGGGCGGGGTCAGCCTGCAGACCTTCGGATCGGCGCACTGGCTGATCGTCGCGGCCGTGGGTGTCCTCGGAGCGGGACTGCACCTGGCGGCGGGACCGGCCCGCGAAAGAAGAGTGTCGGAACTGCGGAGTGTCAGCGCCGGCGGCGGCGGGCGACGCCCATCCCCATAGGCGTCGCCCGCACTAACCGCCGGTCTCGGGTCGCGCCGTCCCCCAACGGCTGATGCCACCCGTCCCCGAACGCCGATCCGCGGTGACCCAGAGGGTCGACCCGTTCCCCGAACTGACGGTTCGGCGTCCATCGACCACGCTAGTTGGGCACGTCAAGGCCCACAAGCCAGTTGGCTGTCTGCCATCTGTCTGAACCGTCACAGCTGGCAACTCCACCCTCACGGATGAGGCGCGAATCAGACGTCCGGCCTGTTGTCCCCTTCCGAGCGGCTAGTTACCGCCTTGATCAGAATTCGGCGTATTACGAAAGCGGCTCAGCGCACCTGATCTTCGGCCGATCAGCTAGGTGTAGTCCCGCACCGTCGTCATCCCAGGAGAATCGATGGCCCAGCCCGCCACGCCCTTCGCAGCGGACCCAGCCCTTCAGCAAGCCGCCCTCGCCCTGCTGCTGCACGAGCGGCTCATCGCGACGGTCAACGCCCGGGCCGGTGTCGTGACCGCCGCGAACGACCGGTTCTTCGACCTGATCGGCCGGCCGGAGGCGGAGATCGTCGGCAACCGGCTCAGCGACATCTGGAACGCCTCGGCGTCCGCGGTCGACCGGATGCTCGACGCCGCCCGTGCCGGCGAGTACCTCGAGCAGATCATCGAGGTGATCGACAGCACCGAGCGGCACCGGTGGCTGCGCCTGAACTGCGGGCCGATCGAGCCGCCGGCGGGCGTCAAGCAGTCACCGGACAGGCAGCAGGTGCTGGTCACGGGGTACGACATCACCGAGGACCGCAAGCAGGTCACGGAGCTCCGCGGCAAGTACGCGGCCATCGACCGGGCCCAGGCCGTCATCGAGTTCGACCTCGACAGCACGATCCTGAACGCCAACGAGAACTTCCTGGCCCTGACCGGGTACGCCCAGAGCGACCTCGTCGGCCAGCAGCACCGCATCCTGTGCGAGCCCCGCTACGCCGACAGCACCGAATATCAGCAGCTGTGGGAACGGTTGCGCGCCGGTGAGGTGGAGAGCGGCGAGTTCAAGCGGATCGGTCGCGGCGGGCGTGAGGTGTGGATCCGCGCCACCTACAACCCGATCTTCAACCTGGACGGCAAGCCCTACAAGATCGTGAAGTACGCGCTGGACGTCACCGAGTCCAAGCTGCGGAGCGCGGAGTACGAGGGCAAGGTCACGGCCATCGGCCGGGCGCAGGCGGTCATCGAGTTCGACCTCGAGGGCCGGATCATCGACGCCAACCCGAACTTCCTCAACACGATGGGGTACACCCTCGACGAGGTGCAGGGGCAGCACCACCGGATGTTCGTCGACGCCGACGAGGCGCGCGGGGCGGCGTACCGCAACTTCTGGCAGGCGCTGGGCCGCGGCGAGTACGAGACCGGCGAGTACAAGCGGGTGGCCAAGGGCGGCCGGGAGGTGTGGCTGCAGGCGAGCTACAACCCCATCTTCGACCTCGAGGGCCGCCCGATGAAGGTGGTCAAGTACGCCACCGACGTCACCGAGGCCAAGTTCAAGAGCGCCGAGTACGTCGGCAAGGTCGCGGCGATCGGCCGGGCCCAGGCGACGGTCGAGTTCGACCTCGAGGGCCGCATCCTCGACGCGAACCAGAACTTCCTCGACGTCACGGGTTACAAGATCGACGAGGTCCGCGGCCAGCACCACCGGATCTTCATGGAACCCGAGGCGGCGCTCAGCCCCGACTACGCGCGCTTCTGGGAACGTCTCGGCCACGGCGAGTACGAGGCCGGCGAGTACAAGCGGGTCGGCAAGGGCGGCCGGGAGATCTGGCTGCTCGCCTCGTACAACCCGATCTTCGACCTGGACGGCCGGCCTTTCAAGATCGTCAAGTACGCCACGGACGTGACCGAGGGCAAACTGCGCAACGCCGAGTACGAGGGCAAGGTCGAGGCGATCATCCGGGCGCAGGCCGTGGTCGAGTTCGACCTCGAGGGCCAGGTGCTCAACGCCAACCGCAACTTCCTCGACACGGTGGGCTACACCCTCGACGAAGTCCGCGGTCAGCATCACCGCCTCTTCGTGGAGCCGGACGAGGCGAACTCCCTCGAGTACCAGACCTTCTGGGAGAAGCTGGCCCGCGGGGAGTACCGCAGCGGCGAGTTCAAGCGGGTCACCAAGGACGGCCGGGAGGTCTGGCTCCAGGCCACCTACAACCCGATCTTCGACCTGGACGGCCGCCCGTTCAAGGTGGTCAAGTACGCCACCGACGTGACCAAGGCCAAACTCACGGGCGCGGAGTACGAAGGCAAGGACATCGCCATCAATCGCGCCCAGGCGGTCATCGAGTTCGACCTCGAGGGCACGATCCTGTCGGCGAACGAGAACTTCCAGCGCACCCTCGGATATTCGGCCCGCGAGCTGATCGGCCAGCACCACAGCATGCTCTGCTCCGGCGACTACGTGACGTCGGCGGAGTACCGCGACTTCTGGCTGCGGCTGCGCAAGGGCGAATACCTGACCGGCCGGTTCCACCGGATCGGCAAGTTCGGCCGCGACGTGTGGATCCAGGCGACCTACAATCCGATCTTCGACATGCGCGGGAACCCGTACAAGGTCGTCAAGTACGCCCACGACATCACCGACCAGGTGGGCCTGGAACAGCTGCTGTCCTCCAAGACCCGGGAGATGAGCGACTCGATCAACGCCCTCACCGGCTCGATCGACGAGATCGTGGTCAGCGCGCAGCAGGCCAGCACGCTCGCCGGCGAGACACAGCAGAACGCCCAGGAGGGCTACGAGGAACTGCGCAAGTCGATCGAGGCGATCGACCTGATCGAGAAGTCGTCCGACCAGATCGCGGCCATCGTCAACGTGATCGGCGAGATCGCCAGCCAGACCAACCTGCTGGCCTTCAACGCCTCGATCGAGGCCGCCCGGGCCGGTGAGCACGGTGTCGGCTTCTCGGTCGTCGCCGGCGAGGTCCGCAAACTCGCGGAACGCTCCTCGGAGGCGGCCCGGGAGATCACCACCCTGATCAACGAATCGGCGAACCGGGTCGGCACGGGGGCGACGGTCTCGCACCGCGCCCAGAGCGCCTTCGGCCAGATCCTCAAGAGTGTGGCCTCGACCAGCGAGTCCATCAAACGGATCGCCGACTCGACCCAGCTCCAGCAGACCGCCTCACGTTCGGTCAACCAGCTGATCAACGACCTGATCGGCACGGACGCCGCGATGGCACCCGAGGGCGGCGCCGGACGATGACGACCCCCGCCCTCTTCGGTGTGTTCCACGCGGGGGACCTGCGCGTCGCACTGCCGCTGGACGAACTCCGCGAGGTCATCATGCGCCCGCCCAGCTTCAGCCCTCTGCCGGCAACGGCAACGGGCCTGCTGGGCGCGGTCAACCTCCGCCACGTGATCATCCCGGTCCTCGACCTGTGCCGGCTCGCCGGTCACGAGGACGGCAACACGAGCGGCAAGGTGATCGTGATCGTCGCCCGCGGTGACCAGCTCTTCGGACTCCTCGCGGACGAGATCGAAGGTGTGGTCCGGCTGACGGCCGACGCGCTCCTGGAGACCACGGTCGCCGGGGACCCGCCCGCGCTGTTCTCCCACACCTTCGAACGCCCCGAGGACGGCGCGGTCGTCTCCCTCCTGGACGCCGAGGCGATCTCCAAACTCCCCGGCATCCCGGTCGTCCGCGACACCGGCCCCCGCGGCGCCGTCACCGGCCTGGGCGGCGAGACCGCGGACGCCTCCCGCCGCACGGTCCTCCTCCTGCGCTGCGGCCCGATCGGCCTGTGCATCGACGTCAACCACGTCCACTCGGTCATCCCACAACTGACCGTGCACTCCTCCCCGCTGGAAGGCACCACCTGCCGGGGCGTGGTCCACCTGCACGACAAAGCCGTACCGGCCGTGGACCCGCTGGTGCTCCTCGGCCTGGGCTCCGTGCCGGACGACGGCAACCTCCGCGGCCTGGTCCTGGCCATGCCGCGCGGCCTGGTCGTCCTCACCGTGTCCGACATCGCCGACATCGCCTCGGTCCCGGTCAGCGACGTGCTGCCCCTGCCACCGGTCGGCATGCGCAAAGGTGGCTTCCTCACGGGTGTGCTCCGCAGCGAATCCGGCGACCAGCACCTCCTGCTCGACGGCGAAGCCCTGCGCGCCGACGCCGAACTCGACGCCCTCGGCAGCCTCGGCGTCTCGTTGCGCGGGCGTACCGAGACGCCACCGCCGCCACCGGTCAAGCAGCAGGACAAGGACCGCCCGGACGGCCGCCAGGTGGTCCCCAGCGTGCGCAAGTTCCTGACCTACAGCGTCGGCATGGAAGCAGCCACACCCCTGAGCCAGATCACCGAAATTGTCCCCTACCCACCCAACGCCATCGCCCTCGACGGCGGCGGCCCGCTCATGGCGATCTTCACCCACCGCCGCCTGTCGGTGCCGCTGCTGTCCCTGCAGGCACTGCTCGGCGTGGCCGGAAGCCCGGACACGTCGACCGCCCGGGTCCTGCTGGTGGACGCGCCGGGCGGGGAGCTGATCGGCTTTGTGGTCCCGGCCCTCCACGCGATCGAAGACTCGGTCTGGGAAGAAACGGCACCCAAGGAACCCGGTGAACCCGGCACGATGCTGCAGCGCGGCCCGCTCGTGAAGATCGGGACGGAGGCTGCCGGTCGCCTCCTGCCCAACGTCGACCTGACCGAGCTGGTGGCTGCCGAACTGGTCGCCTGACAGCCGTGCGGGCTGGCGTCTGCTCCCGGTCAGTAAGTGTTTACCAACCGGGTGTCGGGGGGCGTTCGCGCTTTGCTCGCCCCGGCTACCCGCCCTCGGTTGGTGAGCGTTTACTAACCAGGGGTCCTTCGCTCGGACCTCTAGTCGCGGGCGGGGACCTTCAGCGTTATTTCCGGCGGGGTGACGTCTTCTGGGTGAGCCTGTTCGGTGGCGGCCGGGGACACCGCCGGCTCTTCCGCCGTGGTCGCCGGGCGCGTTCCAGGCGCGGCGACCGGTTCTGCCTCCGGCCCAGCCGCAGCAATTTCCGGCTCGGCAAGCCGGTCGGTGGCGGGAAGTGCGGCACGGAGCGCGGTGACCCGGCGTTCGCGGGAGGGACCCGAGAAGATCTGGCCGGCGGCCACCACCACGCCGATCGCCGCGCAGCCGAGCCAGAGCGCCGTGCTGCCCAGGTGTTGCTGGACGAAGCCGCCGACGATCGGGGCCAGGGCCGAGCCCGCCGACCACGACAGGGAGTTGACGCCCTGGTAGCGGCCGCGCAAGGCGGCCGGGGACAGTTCGGCGACCAGAGCGGAGTTCGACGGGGTCTGGAGCATTTCACCGAGCGTCCAGATCACCACGGACAGGACGTAGAGGGCGGCCGCGCCGGCGAAGGCGTTCAGGCCGAAGCCCACGCCGATGATCAGGGTGGCCAGGGCCAGGACGCGGGAGCGGTCGTGGCCGCCGATGAGTTTGGGGACGAAGAGCTGACCGGCGACGATCATGATGCCGTTGACGGCGATGACCCAGCCGAAGGTGGCCGGGCCCAGACCGTCGGCGCTCATGGCGATCGGCAGCGTCGACATGTGCTGCATGATGATCAGGACGACGAAGAAGTTGAGGCCGAGGAAGATCAGGAAGACCCGGTCACGGAAGACGGTGCCGAGGCCGGGGGCGCCCTTGGTACGGGGGACTCCCCGCGTACCGGAGGGGCGGGTCTCGGCCAGGAAGATCAGGCTGATCAGGGCCGTGATCAGGGTGGTGCCGGCGTCGACGACAAAGAGCAGCAGGTAGTCGAACTGGGCGGCGAAGCCGGCCAGGACGGCGGCGCTCGCGAAGCCGAGGTTGATCGCCCAGTAGTTGAGGGAGTAGGCGCGGAGCCGGTCCCGGTCCGGAACGATGTCGATCATCATGGCCTGGAACGCCGGGCGGACGCCCTCGGCGAACAGGCCGAGCAGCAGTGCGCCGGCGACGAGCTGCCAGAAGCCCTGGGCGAAGCCGAGGCCGAGCATCAGTGCGGCCGCGCCGAACTGCGCTGTCAGCAGGGTCGGGCGGCGGCCCCAGCGGTCGGCCAGCACGCCGCCGGTCATCGTGCCGACGGCGCCGCCCACGCCGTAGGCGCCGAGGACAAGACCGGCCTGGCTCTGGCTGAAGTCGAGCTGCTGGGTCAGGTAGATCGCCAGGTAGATGATCACGAACGAGCCCAGGCGGTTGATCAGCGTTCCGGTCCAGAGGAACCAGAACTGCCGCGGCAGACCGCCCGTAGCCTGCTGTAACCACCTGCGCACGCGGAACCCCCGTAAGCACCGAACGACGTCTGTTGCCTTACAACCTACTGATCGGCCTTCGAGCGCGCAGCCCGGTTTCCACGTGGTGGTCGCCACTCGGGGTCGGCGCACGCGTCCGGGCGGCCTGCGGCAGGATGGAGCTCATGACTGTGGGGACCCTTGTGCTGCTGCGGCACGGCGAGAGCGAGTGGAACGCCAAGAATCTCTTCACCGGGTGGGTCGACGTCGACCTCAACGCCAAGGGTGAGACCGAGGCGCGGCGCGGCGGCGAGCTGTTGAAGGAGCACGGCCTGCTGCCGGACGTCGTGCACACGAGCGTCCTGCGACGCGCGATCCGCACCAGCGAGATCGCGCTGCACACCGCGGACCGGCACTGGATCCCGGTGCGGCGTTCGTGGCGGCTCAACGAGCGTCACTACGGCGCTCTGCAGGGCAAGGACAAGAAGCAGACCCTCGAGGAGTACGGCGAGGAGCAGTTCATGCTCTGGCGCCGTTCGTACGACACGCCTCCGCCGCCGATCGACGAGAACGACGAGTATTCGCAGTTCTCCGACGCGCGGTACGCGAACCTGCCGCCGGAGCTCAAGCCGCGCACCGAGTGCCTCAAGGACGTGCTCGCGCGCGCCCTTCCGTACTGGTACGACGCCGTTGTCCCGGATCTGCTCGCGGGCAAGACGGTGCTGGTCGCCGCGCACGGCAACTCGCTGCGTGCCATCGTCAAGCACCTCGACCAGGTCTCGGACGAGGCGATCGCGAAGCTGAACATCCCGACCGGCATCCCGCTGCGGTACGACCTGGACGACAGCCTGCACCCGGTCACCGCCGGTGGTCAGTACCTCGACCCGGAGGCGGCGAAGGAAGCCGCTGCCGCGGTCGCCAACCAGGGACGCTGATACGGACACGTCGGCCGGGGCACCCCCGTGGTGCCCCGGCCGACGTGTGTTCGTGACAGGTCAGTTGACGACGGGCTCGCCCGTGATCAGGTAGATCATCTGCTCGCCCGCGTTCACGGCGTGGTCGGCGTACCGCTCGTAGAAGCGGCCCAGCAGTGCGCCGTCGATCGCGGTCTCGGCGCCGTACGGCCAGTCGTCGTGCAGCAGCACCTTGAACAGGTCGCGTTCGAGGTCGTCCATGGCGTCGTCGTCCTTCTCCAGCTCCGCCGCCAGATCGGCGTTCGGGCTGGCCAGCACCACGGTGATCTTGTCGGCCATGCGGTCCGCGACCTCGGCCATCTGCCGGAAGACGGGTCGCAGCTCGGCCGGCACCGCGGGCGACGGGTGCCGGCGCAGGGCGGTCTTCGCCACGTGCTCGGCGAGGTCGCCCATGCGCTCGAGGTCGGCGGAGATGTGCAGGGCGGTGATGACCATTCGCAGGTCGGAGGCGACAGGGGCCTGCCGGGCGATGGTGTCGGCGACCTTGGCCTCGACCTGGCGGTAGATCTCGTCGACCTCGGCGTCGCGGTCCACGACCGCGTCGGCAGCCTCCCGGTCCGCGGTCAGCAGCGCGGTGGTGGCCTTGCGCATCGCGGCGCGCACCGACTCCGCCATGGTCACCAGCAGGCGGCTGACCTCGGTCAGGTCGGCCTGAAACTCCTCGCGCATGATTTCTCGTCCCGGTGTTCGGGGCTGGCCCTACTGGGGCGGCAGCCTGGTGAGCAGGGCTTGCAGGGGCAACGGTAGGGGTGTGCGGCAGCCTGAACATGAACGGCGGTGAACGACGCCGGGCCTGGTGGTGAACATTATTCGAAGCGCGCCGGATTTGTCCGGTTAGCCGTACGGTCCAGGTAAACAATGACCCTACGATCGCAGCGTGGATCCGGTGTTCGGCACAACCCTCGTACTCGTGGCCCTCGCCGTCGGCGTGCTGGCCGGGTCAGCGCTGTCCCGCTATCGCCGGACCGCCGCACCGGCTGAGGAGCCAGGCGGAGCTCAGGCTGCGAAGGCCGGGAAAGCCAAGGCCGGGAAGGCCGAGGTCCGGCCGATCGAGGGGGGACGAAAGATCGACACCGACGACGATCGGATGGGCAAACACGGGCTCAAGGGTCTCGGCCGCAAGAGCCTCGACTCGCTGCGCGT
Source organism: Amorphoplanes friuliensis DSM 7358 (assembly GCF_000494755.1). Taxonomy (NCBI): domain Bacteria; kingdom Bacillati; phylum Actinomycetota; class Actinomycetes; order Micromonosporales; family Micromonosporaceae; genus Actinoplanes; species Actinoplanes friuliensis. The sequence goes on along the minus strand of NC_022657.1, from coordinate 8,779,840 downwards.
GGGCGTTGTCGTGCTCGACGCCGAGGACGAGCCCGTCCTGGTCAACCCCGCGGCACGGGCCATGGGCCTGCTGCGTTCCGGGGGTGCGCCCGGGACGATCGCGGCGCACCCGATCCTGCGTACGCTGGCCGGCCAGGTGCGGCGCACGGGCGTGCGCCGCGAGGTCGAGCTGGACCTGCCGCGAGGCCGCGCGGGTGGTGCCCAGGCGCCGCTCGGGCTGCACCTGCGCGCTGTCGCCCTCAACTCCACCCATGTCGCGGTCGAGGCCGCCGACGTCACCGAGTCGCACCGCCTCGCCCGGGTGCGGCGTGACTTCGTGGCGAACGTCAGCCACGAGCTGAAGACCCCGATCGGCGCGCTGCAACTGCTCGCCGAGGCGCTGCTCGACGCGACCGAGCTGCCCGCTGCGGAGGCGGCCGAGCAGTCCGAGGACCTGATCGCGGCCAGGCGCTTCGCCGAACGCATCCATCACGAGTCGGCCCGCATGGGCCGGCTGGTCAACGAACTGCTCGAGCTGACCCGTCTCCAGGGCGCCGAACCGCTGCCGACCCCGGAGCCGGTCGCTCTGGACTGGGTGATCGCCGAGGTGGTCGACCGCACCCGGACGACGGCGTCGGCCAAGGGCATCGAGGTCGTCTACACCGGGCCCAAGGGCTCGACCGTCTACGGCAGCGACAGCCAGGTCGCCACCGCGGTGACCAACCTCGTCGAGAACGCCATCGCGTATTCGGGCGAGGACACCCAGGTGGTCCTGACCATGCGCGAGGCCGACGACTGGATCGAGATCGACGTCACCGACCAGGGGATCGGCATCGCCCCGCACGACGTCGACCGCATCTTCGAACGCTTCTACCGGGCCGATCAGGCCCGGTCCCGCTCGACCGGTGGCACCGGCCTCGGCCTGGCCATCGTCAAACACATCGCCACCAACCACGGCGGCCGCGTCGACGTGACCAGCACGCTCGGCGGTGGCTCGACGTTCACCCTGCGCCTACCGGCGCGACCCCCGGAAAGCCCCATGCCGTTACCGGCGGCGATTGAGATCGAGTCCGGCGCGGCCGGGCTCCCTTCGGCCTGATCAGGCCGGCCCCGAAGGAAGGAACCCCCATTGGCTCGCGTGCTCGTGGTCGAGGATGAGGAGTCGTTCTCCGACGCCCTGTCGTACATGCTGCGCAAGGAAGGCTTCGAGGTCTCGGTCGCTCCGACCGGCACCTCGGCCCTGACGCAGTTCGACCGGACCGGCGCCGACATCGTCCTGCTCGACCTCATGCTGCCCGAGATGTCCGGCACCGAGGTGTGCCGGCAGCTGCGCCAGCGCTCGGCCGTACCCATCATCATGGTGACGGCCCGGGACAGTGAGATCGACAAGGTCGTCGGTCTCGAGATCGGCGCCGACGACTACGTGACAAAGCCGTACTCCCCGCGCGAACTCGTCGCCCGCATCCGCGCGGTTCTCCGTCGCCAGGGCGCCGAAGCCGCCGAGGTCACGACCCCGACGCTGGCCGCCGGGCCGGTCCGGATGGACGTGGAACGCCACGTGGTCACGGTCGACGGTTCGTCGGTCCAGCTGCCGCTGAAGGAGTTCGAGCTGCTCGAGCTTCTTCTCCGCAACGCCGGCCGGGTCCTGACCCGCGGTCAGCTCATCGACCGCGTCTGGGGCGCCGACTACGTCGGTGACACCAAGACCCTCGACGTCCACGTCAAGCGTCTCCGCTCGAAGGTCGAGCCGGAGCCGTCGGCGCCGCGCTACATCGTCACGGTGCGCGGCCTGGGCTACAAGTTCGAGCCCTGAGCCGCTGATCAGACCGGGACCCGCGCCAGCAGTGCGCGGGTCTCGGCCACCACCCGCTCGGAGAATTCCGGCTGGTGGACAAGCTCGGAGCCCTGGAAGGGCCGGCCGTTCTCGTCGTAGTAGACGCCTGTGCCGCCGGAGGTGTCGGTGAGCACCCGCGTGATCACCCGCGCGGCCGTCCTCGGGTTGCTCCAGTACTTGATGAACGGCGCCAGCGGGGAGAGCACGTACTTCGCCACCGCCCGCAGGAAGACGTTGCTGTCACGGCCGAGATCGGTGGCCGGGTTGAAGCCGGGCTCGACCGCGTTGAAGCGCAGCCGCGGCTGTTCGCGCGCGAACACCAGCACGGTCGCGAGGTTGCACTGCTTGGCCGTGGCGTAAGCGTCCCGGCCGGGCAGCTTGGAGCCGCCGGGCGCCCAGTCGCCGCGTGCGCTCGCCTCGGCGGAGAGGTAACGACCCCCGCGGAAGCCGGCGATCACGGCCGGCCGGCGCTCGGGATCCTCGCAGCTGGAGCAGATGAAGACGACCTGCGCGCCGTCGGTCAGGTGTGGTGTGAGGGCCTCGGTCAGCGCGAACGGCCCGAGGTGGTCCGTCGCAAAAGTCAGGTCCCAGCCCAGGGTGTTGGTCGTGGGGTGCATCTGCATGATGCCGGCGTTGTTGAGCAGGCCCGTGAGCGGCAGGCCGAGCCCGATGATCTCCGCTGCGGCACGCCGCACGCTCGCCAGGTCGGACAGGTCGCAGACGATCGGCACCGCCCGGCCGCCGTCACGCTCGATGGTCTTCCGGACGTCGTCCAGCTTGGCCGGATCGCGTCCGACCAGGATCACGGTGTCACGTTTGGCCAGTTCAAGTGCAGTGCGACGGCCGATGCCGGCCGTCGGCCCGGTGACGATGTACGCCATGACAAGCTCCTTAGTTGTTTGACTAGTCAGTCATTAACGGGCACAAAACGGCGGCGGCTCAGCTGAGCATGCGCCAGAGGGCGTCGAAGCCCGCTCGGGCGTGCGTGTCGGCGTTTGCCGGGTCCTGGTGGATGAAGTCGATCGTTGCCTCCGACAGGGCGCTGACCAGCGTGAGGACAAAAGCCAGGGTTGCGTCGCGCATCGGGCCGTTCTTGCGGCTCAGGTCGAGGACCTCCGCGATGCCTCCCAGTGACCTGCTCGCAGCCTCGTGGGTTGCGGCGGAGATCTCGTCCGAGACCTGCAGCTGGGCGAGTGCGCGGCGCTTCTCGGGGTTACCGGCGGCCCAGCGCAGCCAGCCGGACCACATTGCGAGCAGTTGCCCGTGAGGGTCGGCATCGGTCGGCACGTCACTGCACGCCGCCGCGCTCATGTCTGATTTCAGCGCAAAGTAGAGCTCGTTGATGAGGTGGCTCTTGGTGTCGAAGTAGGTGAACAGCGACCCGTTGGAGACGCCGGCCTCCTTGGCGATCGTCGCTGTCGCCGCCCCCAGGCCCTGGGCGGCGATGATGTGCGTCGCCGCGGACATGATCGCGGCGCGCTTGTCGTCACTTCTCGGCCGGGGCACCCCTCGAGTATGTAAGAGAGTGTTTAGTCAGTCAACGATGTGGGAGCCGTATCCTGCGTCACGTGCTGCGCTCTCGATGGTTTGCCCTGGGTCTGGCCGTACTGATGACGGGCTGTTCGGATGCCGGCCCGCCGGAGGCCGGCATCCCCTCGCCGTCCGCGTCGGCGCGCCCTTCCGCCGCCGAGCTGTGTGCCTACCTGGAGAGCCGGCTGCCGCGGTTGCAGGAGCTCGACTCGAAGGCCTCCGCGCAGGGAAACCTGACCGGCGGCCTCTACGGCTGGTACGAACAACGCGGCGCCGCACCCGACCCCGCCGAGCTGGACCGGTTGACCCGCTCGGCCTGTCCCGGCGTCCGCGATCAGGTGCTCGAGGCCACCGGGATGAGCAGCTTCACGGGGTGACCGTGATGTTGGTCAGGCCGCTCGTGGCGTTCGTGACGGTGTTCGAGCCGTAGACGACGTTGAGGTTGCCGGCGCACTTCGACGTCGAGGTCACGTTGATCGCCCACTTGCCGGCACCGCCCAGGTCGCTGCGGTTGTTGCGCCAGATGTTGCCGCAGCCCGAGCCCGCTGTCGGGTTGTGCGTCTCGTAGCCGTTCGCGAAGACGCCGGGCGTGGTGAACGTGCCGGTGTTGTCCTCGATCAGGTAGTTGCTGCCCTTCACGTCCAGCCACGAATCCGCCGAGTTCTGGCCGGCGATGCCCCGGCCGTTCCACGTGTTGCCGCGGATCACGCCGGCGACCGTGCCCTCCTTGACGTCGACGTGCTCGGCGGCCACGTCCGGACCGACCACGTTGTTCAGCACCTGCACCCGGTCCGAGGCGTCGATGCCGCCCGAGGAGCCGTAACAGGCCCAGTTCGAGTTGGCCGAGCCCAGGTAGATGCCTTCGCCGTACTGGGGCTGGGTGGTCCCGGTGCGCTCGATGCGGGAGTTCTGGATGATGCCGTCGGCCGACGAGCGGCGGAAGTGGACACCCTCGTCGCCGATGTCGCGGACCTGAACACCGTCGATCGTCACGTGCGGGGAAGCGTCGATCATGATGCCCTTCAAGGCCCCGGTGACCGTGAAGCCGCTGAGTTTCCAGTACGCCGCGCCGTACAGCCAGAAGCCGTAACCGGGGTCGAAGCCGGCGGCGGGGACCGAGCAGCCGGGGTTGGTCCCGGAGGCTTCCGGGTTGGTCAGGATCGCGGTGGCCGGCCCGGTCACGGTGATCGGCGCCGCGGCGGTCGCGACCGCGCGGCCGAGGAACGCGCCGCTGTAGGTGCCGGGCGCGAGCCGGATCGTCTGACCGGGCCGGGCGGCGGTCAGAGCGGCGCTGAGCTGGGCGGCAGTGCTGACGTCGACAACCGGACCCGAAGGCGGCGGCGTAGTGGGCGGCGGAGTCGTCGGCGGCGGCGTGGTTGGCGGCGGAGTCGTCGGCGGCAAGGTTCCACCGTCACAAGCCGACCCATTCAAAAGACAATCCACCGGTACGCCGAGATTGGCGACGTTGAAACCGAAGCTCACGGTCGCCCCGGCCGCGACCGTGCCGTTCCACCCGACGTTGGCGAAGCGGTGGTGGTTACCGGTGCTGGTGCGCACCGAACTCCACGAGCTCGTCACCGTCGTGCCGGCGGGCAGGTCGAACTCGACCGCCCATCCCGTGGCCGCCGTGTCACCACTGTTCTTGATCGTGTATTCGGCGCCGTACCCGGAATTCCAGGTCGACGACTGGGTGAAGGTGGCGGTCAGGATCGGACCGGCCGCGTGGGCGGGGACGGCGAACCCCGCGCCGCCGGCAACAAGGGCGCAGGCGAGCAGGGTCCGCCGGAGCAGTGTGGGAGACATTCAGTAAGTTAAATTAACTGATGAATCCCCGTCAATGGCTCAGTCCGATCGTGGCGGTGTTGCGGGCTCGCGTCCACCACGCTTCTTCGGCGCCCGGGCCGCCTCCGCGGCGACCGTCGCCGGGTGCGGAGCCGTCAGTTTCGACTGCAGCCGGATGTCGCAGAGCCGGGACAGCTCGTCGTACGCGTCCTGGCCGATCAGGGCGATCAGCTCGGGACCGTACGACTTGTACATCGGTTCGGTGCCGACGTGGGCGTCCGGTGAGGACGTGCACCACCAGTCGAGGTCGTGGCCGCCGGGTCCCCAGCCGCGCCGGTCGAACTCGGTCAGCGTGGACAGCAGGTACTTCGTACCGTCCGGGCGCTTGGTCCAGTCCTGCTCGCGGCGGACCGGCAGCTGCCAGCAGACGTCGGGCTTGTAGGTCAGCGGGTGCACGCCGTCGCGGAGCGCCTGGCCGTGCAGGGCACAACCACCGCCACCGGCGAAGTCGGCGTCGTTGAGAAAGACGCACGGCCCGCTGGCCGACTGGGTGGCGGTGCGGCGGGCCGGCTTCGAACCGTCGATGGTGTCCATCTCGGTGTAGTTCTTGAAGCCACGGCGGTAGTGCTGCCAGGTCTCGGGCGTCAGCTTGGCCGCCGCGCCCTTGATCCTGTTCTCGTCGTCGGCGTCGGTGAAGAACGCGCCGTGCGAACAGCAGCCGTCCTGGGCCCGGCCGGCGACGATGCCGTGGCAGGCGGATCCGAAGACACAGGTCCAGCGGGACAGGAGCCAGGTCAGGTCGGCGCGGACGACGTGCTGGTCGTCGGCCGGGTCGGTGAACTCGATCCATTCACGAGGAAAGTCGAGCTTGACCTCGCGGGCACGGGCGGCAGCCGCCTCGTCCAACGTGATGCGTATCTGGGTGCGGCGACTCACCTGCGACAGCGTACGCGCGTCGACGCCTGTGACCTGCTCGGCGGCCCGGTTTGCCGTTGTTTATCCCGACCGACCCGGTGGCAGGTGTGCCCGGCGGGTCTACCCTTGAGTGGTGAGTTCCCGCGTCCCCGTACTTCTGTCCAGCTCCTCCGTCTTCCCCGAGCCGACCGCCGCGGCGTTCGAAATGGCGGCGACGGTGGGCTACGACGGCGTCGAGGTCATGGTCTGGACCGACGCCGTCAGCCAGGACGCCGGCGCCCTGCAGGGCCTCTCCGCCCACTACGACATGCCCGTGCTGTCGGTGCACGCGCCCTGCCTGCTGGTGACCCAGCGGGTGTGGAGCCCCGACCCGTGGGAGCGGCTGCACCGTGCCGCCGAGCTGGCCGAGACCCTCGGCGCCCCGACCGTGGTCGTGCACCCGCCGTTCACCTGGCAGCGTGACTACGCCCGCAACTTCGCGGCCGGCCTGGCCAAGATGCAGACGCGGCACCCGGACATCACCTTCGCGATCGAGAACATGTACCCCGTACGGATGGCGGGCCGGAACTTCGTCCCGTACGTGCCGGGCTGGGATCCGACCGAGGCGGGCTACGACGCGTACACGCTCGATCTGTCGCACGCGGCGGCCTCGCACACGGACTCGCTGGTCCTGGCCGACCGGATGGGCCCGGGCCTCAAGCACGTGCACCTGGGTGACGGCACCGGCGAGGGCCGCGACGAGCACTTGGTGCCGGGCCGGGGCAACCAGCCGTGCGCCGAGCTTCTGCAGTCGCTGGCGGGCCGGGGTTTCCAGGGTTCGGTGGCGCTGGAGGTGTCCACCCGCAAGGTGACCAGCCGCGAGGTGCGCGAGGCCGACCTGCGGGAGTCACTCGCCTTCGCCCGGCAGCACCTGGCGCCGGCTGCCTCCGCGACCCCGGCGGTTACGCGGGGGTGAGTGTCGCGGCGCGCTTGCGGGCGCGGTGCGCGGCCACGTGCGAGCGGGTGGCACAGCGTTCGGAGCAGAAGCGCCGGCAGTTGTTGGACGACGTGTCGAGATAGACGTTGCCGCAGCGCTCGTCGGCGCAGATGCCGAAACGGGCGCTGCCGTACTCGCAGAGCCACACCGACAGACCCCACACGGCGCCGGCGAGGTATTCGGAGCTCACGGACGCACCGCGGCTGGTGACGTGCATGTGCCAGTCGGAGGCGTCGTGGCCGGAGATGCGCGGCTGGACGGGGTGGGCCTCGAGCAGGGCGTTCAGCTCGCTGACGGCGTCCATGTCGCGGCCGGTCGTGCCGAGTTCGAAGACGTCACGCAGGCGGCGCTGGGCCCGGCGGAACACGCCGAGGTCCTTCTCGGCGACCTCGTCGCGCATCCAGGCCTGCTCGTCACTGAACAGGGATCGGAGCCCGTCGAGGTCGTTCAGCCCGACGTTGACGAGCTCGACCGCCGTCCGCGCGTACGCATCGAAGTTCACCCGACAACCGTAGCCTCACCTCGGGCGGCAACACAGCTCCGAGGCGAGGAGTGCGGCTACGGACGATACGCTCGGCGCATGCTCCGATCCGTCTTTCTCGCCGCCGCCGGGTCGTCCCGGATGGAGCGGCTGGTCTCGTCCGCCCCGGTCACCAAGGGCGTCGTCCGCCGGTTCGTCGCCGGTGAGGGTGTCGACGACGCTCTGCGCACGAGCCGCGAGCTCGCCGACGACGGCCTGGCGATCAGCCTCGACTACCTGGGCGAGGACACCCTGACGGCCGAGCAGGCGACGGCGACCCGCGATCAGTACCTGACCCTGCTCGGGCGGCTGAAGTCCGCCGGCCTGACCCCGGCGGCCGAGGTCAGCGTCAAGCTGTCGGCCCTGGGGCAGAAGGTCGACGACCGGATGGCGTACGACTACGCGCACCGGATCTGCACGGCGGCCGCGGAGGCCGGCACCACGGTCACGCTCGATGCCGAGGACCACACCACCACGGACTCGACCCTGGAGATCCTGGCCGAGCTGCGCAAGGACCACCCGGGTACGGGCGCAGTCCTGCAGGCGTACCTGCGGCGGACCGAGGGGGACTGCCGCGAGCTGGCCGCCGCGGGGTCCCGGGTGCGGCTCTGCAAGGGCGCGTACGCCGAGCCCGAGTCGGTCGCCTACCAGTCGGCGCTCGACGTCGACAAGGCGTACGTGCGCTGCCTGAACATCCTGATGTCCGGCGACGGCTACCCGATGATCGCGACGCACGACCCGCGGCTGATCGCCATCGCCGAGGACCGGGCGCGCTGGTTCGACCGGTCGGCCGACGAGTTCGAGTTCCAGATGCTCTACGGCGTCCGCCCCGAGGAGCAGACCCGTCTCGCCGCCGCGGGTCACACCGTGCGCGTCTACGTGCCCTACGGCGACCAGTGGTACGGCTACCTGATGCGCCGTCTCGCCGAGCGCCCGGCCAACGTCGCGTTCTTCGGGCGCGCCCTCGCCAGCAGGAAGTAAGTCACCTTTCGGGGGAGAACGCGCCTCATGTGGCGTGTCGGCTTGACTTTTTGTGGTGATTTCACGGAACGCAACATCTTGGTCACAGGAGTCTCGATACCGTACTGATGACACGCGCGCCCGCCCGCCGCGGCGCAAGGCCTGACCGGCCGCGGCGGAGGCGCCTGCGAAAGGATCGGTGCGAGGAGATGACGGGTCCAGCCCAGACCGAGGAGCGCCTCGCTGAGGTGCGCTTCCTGACCGTGGCCGAGGTTGCCGCGCTCATGCGGGTGTCCAAGATGACCGTCTACCGGCTCGTCCACGGCGGTGAGCTCAGCGCCGTACGTGTCGGCCGCTCGTTCCGTGTGCCGGAGCACGCTGTTCACACGTACCTGCGTGGAGCCTTCAGCCAAACGGCGTGAGGTCGGGGCCAGGTTGGTCCCGCGCAGACCGGGCGGCTACGCTGAAGCGGTTCGCCCCCTGATATCCGCGTGCGTGCAATCGGCGCCGGGTGCGGGGCGAGCCGCTGTCAAGCTCGGTCGGGTGTGCCTGCGGGTGCGCAGGGACCGGCCCCACATGGTTTCGAGAGGCATTTCGTATGGGCTCCGTGGTCAAGAAGCGTCGCAAGCGTATGGCGAAGAAGAAGCACCGTAAGCTGCTGCGCAAGACCCGCGTCCAGCGTCGCCGTCTCGGCAAGTGATGACCGGCCGGGCGTGACGCCCGGCCCGCTCACTTGCCTCCCGCACCGCCGCATGCGAAAGGCGCGCCCGTGGTGACGTCTCTGCCCGCGGCCCCGCCGAGGGTCGTCGTGGTTACCGGGGTGAGTCGCTATCTCGGTGCCCGCGTCGCGTCCCGGCTTGCCGCGGACCCTCGCGTCGAACGTGTCATCGGCCTGGATCCGCACGAGCCGTCACCTGCCCTCGCGGGCCTGCTGACGGACGTCGAGCAGATCCGGGCCGACGCACGTGCGTCGGCGAGTGTCCTCGCCGAGCTCGGTGCCGAGGTGATCGTGCATCTGGCGGTCACCAGCGCGCCCGATCCGCACAGCGGTGGTCGCGCGGCGATGAAAGAACAGAACGTCATCGGCTCGATGCAGCTGCTGGCCGCCGCCCAGAGCGCCGGCCGCCTGCGCAAGCTGGTGGTGCGTTCCTCCACGGCCGCGTACGGCGCCTCGTTCCGGGATCCCGCTGTCTTCACCGAGGACACCGAGCCCCGGGCCGTGCCACGGGGCTCCTTTGCGCGCGACATCCTCGACATCGAGGGATACGTGCGGGGTTTCCGCCGGCGGCGTCCCGAGGTTGATGCCACCGTGCTGCGGTTCGCGCCGTTCATCAGCTCGACCGCCGAGACGTCGCTCACCCGCTATTTCTCCCAGCCGATGATCCCGACCGTGCTCGGCCGGGACGCGCGGCTGCAGTTCGTGCACGTCGACGACGCGCTGGAGATCCTGCACCGCTCGGTGGTCGAGGACCATCCGGGCACCTTCAACGTCGCCGGTGCGGGTGTCCTCGCGCTCTCCCAGGCCGTCCGCCGAGCGGGCCGGATCTCGGTGCCGCTGCCCGAGGGCACGCTGTCGTCGCTGGCCGCGGTCGCGCGCAACGTCGGCATCGGTCAGATCGGGCTCGACCAGATCGACCTGTTCGTGCACGGCCGGGTGGTCGACACGAGCCGGCTGGTCGAGGAGTTCGGCTTCACGCCGCGGACGACCGCGGCCGCCTTCGACGACTTCATCAACGGCCATCGCAACGGCGCCTCGCTGAGCGCCGACCGGCTGGTCGCGGCCGAGCGCGCCATTCTCGACGGCATCCGCCGGGTCCGCGCCGCGGCTGCGCAGGACGCGTCGCCGGACGCCTCGCAGGATGCGTCGAAGGACGCCTCGCAGGACGAGGAGCACGTGCCCTCATGACTCAGGACGAGTTCCACACCGCGTTGCCCGGGCACGCCGAGTTCGAGCTGCCGGTGTCCGCGCCGGCCAAGCGGATGAACGGGCGCCGGCCCGGCCGGCGACCCACCCAGCCGGTCGTGGTGGAAGGCCCGCCCATGCCGGAGCTGACCGCCTCGGCGCCCGCGCCGGAGCCACCACCGGAGACGCCCCGGATCGCGGGCCCGGCCGATGTGGTGGACGTCTGGGATCAGCGGGTCGCGAGCGGGCTCGCCTTCCTGCGGCGGCGCCTGGCCGGTGCGTACGACGTCGACGACTTCGGTTTCGACCCCGAGCTGACCGACTCCGTGTTCCACCCGATGCTCAAGGTGCTCTACCGCGACTGGTTCCGCACCGAGGTCTTCGGCATCGAGAACGTCCCCGACGTGGGCGGCGGGCTGGTTGTCGGCAACCACTCGGGCACGGTCGCCCTGGACGCGCTGATGCTGACGGTCGCGCTGCGCGACCAGCACCCGATGGACAGGCACCTGAGGCTGCTCGGCGCCGACCTCGTCTTCCGGATGCCGGTCCTGTCGGAGCTGGCCCGCAAGGCCGGCGCGACGGTGGCCTGCAACCCCGACGCCGAGCGCCTGATGAGCGAGGGTGAGCTCGTCGGTGTCTTCCCCGAGGGCTTCAAGGGCATCGGCAAGCGCTTCTCCGAGCGTTACAAGCTGCAGCGCTTCGGCCGGGGCGGTTTTGTCTCGGCGGCGCTGCGCACCGGCACCCCGATCGTGCCCGTCGCCATCGTCGGCGCCGAGGAGATCTATCCGATCCTGGCCGACCTGAAGCCGCTGGCCCGGCTGCTCGGCATGCCGTACTTCCCGGTCACGCCGACGTTCCCGTGGCTCGGCCCGCTGGGTCTGGTGCCGCTGCCCAGCAAGTGGCTCATCGAGTTCTGCCCGCCGATCCCCACCGCACACCTCACGGAGTTCGCCGACGACCCGATGGTCGTCTACAACCTGGCCGACGAGGTGCGCGAGACGATCCAGGCGACACTCCACACTCTTTTGGAGAAGCGCCCGGACGCGTTCGGCAGCTAACCTGTGCAGTGAGGGGCGGCCCGGACTCTTGCAGTCCGACACCGCCCCTCGCCACGTTCCTGGTGTTGCTCTGTGTTGCTAGCTTCCGAAGATCCCCAGGAGCCCGCCGAGCAGGCCCTTGTCCTCGTCGGCCGTTCCGCCGTCGTCCAGCGGGATGTCCGAGATCAGCGGTTCCGGGCTGTCGGTGCTGGTCGGGTCGGCCGACCGGTCGGTGGCGCCGGGCGTACCGGGCTCACCGTCGGTGGTCGGGTCGGCCGTCGGCTCACCGGTCTTCTTCGGCTTGGCCTTCTTGCCCTCGTCGTCGCCCTTGGTGCCGCTGCCGGTCGTCGCTTCCTTCTGACCCTGGCCCTGCTGCTGCCCGGGTGAGGTGGAGTTGGCGGCGCCGGTCGCGCACTGCCGCAGCTTCGGCCCGATGGCGTCGCTGCCGGACTGCGTCACCGTGTCGCACTGCAGACCGGAACGCAGATCCTTCGAACGTTCCTGCACGGAGTCGAGCAGGCTCATCGAGCCCAGTGCCCGCTCACGGTTGTTCGTGTTCAGCTTGTCCAGCTTCGGTGTGATGACCCGGCGCTGGCTCTCGACGAAGTTCTCGACGGAGTTGAGCGGTGCCTTGTCCTTGCGGGTGACCGCGGACGACGTGAGCAGCTTGACGCCCTGGCGGGTGTCGTTGTCCATGTCGTCGAGGACGTCACCGAACTTCGGGTTGTCACCCTGCATCGCGGCCGCCTCGGCGAGCCGGTTGCGGGCGAACGTCAGCGACAGCTGACCCCGGGTGACGTCGGAGCCGGCCATGGCCAGCTGGGCACGCTCGGTCGAACGCTTGACGCCGTACAGGGCGTCGCCCGGTGCGGCGTTCTCGCTCGCGGCGGAGATCCCGGAGACGGCCATCGCACCGGCGGCGACGCCGATGACGATCGCACCGCGGGCACGGATCCGGCGTCCGAACAGCTTCCGCGCCGGCACTGCCGGCTCGGCCTGCTGTTCGCGATCGGTGGCGGTCGCCCCGATGCCGTCCCGTTCGGCCGTGGCCACCAGCATCGCCCGCAGGCCCATCCGGAACTCAGGATCGACCTGAGCCCCGGGCCGTGCCGCGGAGAGGCTGTGCCCGATGGCGACCAGCTCGGCGAGTTGCTCGTCGGCCTGCCCCCGGGCGTGGTGGCGACGGCCGCCGTTGGTCTCGTCGAGAAGCTCCGCGAAGCGCTCGGCGCTCCGGCGATCGAAGATGTTCAAGTTCACCGTCAGCACCTCCCCTCGCTCGTGACTGAAACGCCTGCAGCATTGCCGGCGGTCGCGACGGAACCGGCGGGCCGGAAGCTCGCCACTGGTCGCACCCGGACAAACGCACGACGGCCGGGACCGGTTACGGGTGCCAGCAGGGCATCGAGGCCCGCAGAGATCGACATCGGATGAATTGCCGTCACCACTGGAACCCTTCGGGCAGGAGCCGGGCGAGCGCCCGGACGGCCCTGTACTGGAGTGCCTTGATGGCACCCTCGTTCTTCCCCATGGTGCGCGCGGTTTCGGCGACGGAGAAGCCCTGCAGGAAGCGCAGGACGATGCACTCCTGCTGTTCGGGGTTCAGTTGTTTGACCGCGGTGAGCAGCGCCACGTTGGTGATGTGGTCGACGACGGCGGCCTCGGGGCTGCCTTCGGGTCCGCGGTCCTCACGGTCGGCGTCCAGGACGTCGCCGGTGGTGACCTCGAGACGGTAGCGACCGGACTTGAAGTGGTCGGCGACGAGGTTGCGGGCGATGGTGACGAGCCAGGCGCCGAGGTCGCGGCCCTGCCAGGTGAAGCTGCCGATGCGCTTGAGGGCGCGCAGGAAGGTGTCGGAGGTGAGGTCCTCGGCGAGCTGGCGGTTGCCGACACGGAAGTAGACGAAGCGGAAGACGGTGTCGACGTAGCGGTCGTAGATGAGACCGAAGGCGGCGGATTCACCGGCCTGGGCGCGTTCGACCAGTCCCCAGACCTCGGCGGCCGCGTCACCCGGGTCCGGGCGAGCCGGATATTTGGGTGGCTCGGACTCGCTGGGCGGCCCGGTGGTGCTCTGCGTCGGGACGACAACGGTGCTGTCGGCCTCGGGCGTGCCGGGCCGGCGGTCCGGTCCGGCCTGCTGCGGCGCTTGCGGACGCCCGGGTACGGCGACACGCCCGCTGCCCGGCTTCGCGTTCCCGGTGGGCGGCAGGTGCCGGCTCGGGGACTCGTTGATGTGCGGCCGGTTCCGGGTCCGCTTGGGTCCGTCACTGCGGATCGCGTGGGCGATCGAGTCGTCGATGCCCCTCCGGAGGGCGCTCAGGCCCTCCGTGAGCGCGAGACGCGCCGCGAACACGTCGCGGCTGTACGGATCGCCGGCGTACACATGACTCACTGCGCCTCCTTGACCCGGCGGGCCGTCGGTGAGGGGGTCTTCGAAACCGGTCCACGCAAAAAAACGGGGGTGGGACGGCCCGCGCCTCGGCAGGTCGACCGCACCCACATATGTGGACTCCGTTACACAGACGGGAAGTATTGCGGAGCTCGCACACACGGAGTCGCACACCGTGTGCGCTCCGCGAAAATATCCCGAAGTGGCACAGAGGCGGCATCAAGAACATCTGCCACGATGTACGACACTTTGCAACGGGGTGGGGACTCGCTGTCCGGCGACCCGATCGAGTGCCGTCTGTGCCAGACTCGGGCGTCGTGGAGAACAGTGCTCGGGACCCGGTCCGCACGTCCGCACAGCAGCGCCCCGACGCCCCGGCGCTGATCGCCGCGGACACCGTCATCACGTGGGCCGAGCTGGACAGACGCGTCGATGCGGCCGCCGGTCGGCTGGCCCCCGGCACCGTCGCCGGCGATCGTGTCGCGCTGGTGCTGGGCAACACCGTCGGCTTCGCGATCGCCTATTTCGGCACGCTGCGGGCGGGTCTGGTCGCTGTGCCGCTCAACCCCGGATACACCGCCGACGAGCTGAGCTTTGCTCTGTCAGACAGCGGAGCCGTGCGCGTTGTCGCGGACGATGCGGTTCTGGGTCGGTTGCGGTTGTCGGCCGGTGTGGCCGTACCGGTGGAGGAGCTGGAGAGCGGGGAGCGGGCGGCGCCGCACCTGGCCGGGGCCGAGGATCTTGCGGTTCTGCTCTACACGTCCGGGACGAGCGGGCGGCCGAAGGGCGCGATGCTCACGCACCGTGCGCTGGCTGCCAATCACGATCAGTTGGCGCGGATCGAGCCGCCGGTGCTCGGTGGTGACGACGTGGTGCTGCTGGCGATCCCGTTCTTCCACGCCTACGGGCTCAACACCGGGCTCGGTGCGATCGCCCACCACGGCGCCTGCGGGGTGCTCGTCGACCGGTTCGAGCCGGAGGCCACCCTCCGCCTCATCGCTGAACACCAGGTCACGGCCGTGGTCGGCGTCCCTTCCATGTACGCCGCCTGGTCCGTCGTGCCCACCGTGCGGGAGGCGCTCGCGAGCGTCCGGACCGCGGTCTGCGGCGCGGCGCCGTTCGACCCGGCCGACGCGGCGCGCTTCCGCGCGGCGAGCGGCAAGACCGTCCTGATCGGGTACGGCCTCACCGAAGCCGCACCGGTCCTCACGACGACCGCGGTCAGTGACCGGGAGAAGATCGGCTCGATCGGACGGCCGCTGCCCGGCGTCTCCCTGCTGCTGCGCACCGCGGACGGTGCCGTGCTGTGGAGCGACGGTGACATCACCGCCGAGTCCTCCGACGACCTGGAGCTGGACCTCGAGGTCTCGGCCGGTACCGATCCGGGCGAGATCGTCGTGCGCGGCGACAACCTCTTCTCCGGTTACTGGCCGGACGGGCACGACGGCCCGGACGCCGACGGCTGGTGGGGGACCGGTGACATCGCCCACGCGGACGCCGACGGTGACCTCGTGCTGGTCGACCGGATCGGCGAGCTGATCCTGGTCAACGGTTTCAACGTCTACCCCGCCGAGATCGAGCGGGTCCTCGACTCGCATCCCGGTGTCGCCGAGGCCGCGGTGATCGCGATCCCGGACCAGCTCACCGGTCAGGCGCCGTACGCCTACGTCGTGCCCGCCCTCGACCCGCCGCCCACCCCGGCCGAGCTGCAGGTCTACTGCGGCACTCAGCTGGCCCGCTTCAAGCTGCCGGCCGGCATCGAGCTGGTGCCGGAGCTGCCGCACTCGGCCATCGGCAAGGTCCGCAAGGGAGCCCTGCGATGACCCGCATCACCCTGATCAGCCGGGCCGGCTGCCACCTGTGCGAGGTCGCGGAGCAGACACTCGACCGGATTGCCCCCGGGCAGTGGACCCGGGTGGAGGTGGAGGAGTCGATCGAGCTGGAGCGCGACTACGGCGACCGCGTCCCGGTGGTGCTGCTCGACGGCCGCGAGCACGGCTACTGGCGGGTCGAGGAAGATCGCCTCCTTCGGGATTTGAGTAGACCGGCAGGGGCGCCCCGCCTGTAATCTCGCGCGGTGGCTCGCACTCATCTTGTCTGGGACTGGAACGGCACGCTGCTCGACGACCTGTCCCTGGTCGTCTCGTCGACCAACCACACGTTTTCCGTGGTCGGCGGGCGCAGCGTCGACTCCGACGAGCACCGCAGACGCTTCCGGCGCCCGGTCGCCGAGTTCTACGCCGAGATCCTCGAGCGGGCCGTCGACGCCGAGGAGTTCGAGGAGCTCGACCGGATCTTCCACGAGGCGTACCGGGTCGGGCTGACGACGATCAAGCTGGCGGCCGACGCCGAGGCCGCGATCAAGGCCTGGCCGGGCAGCCAGTCGCTGCTGTCCATGTGGTTCCACGACGAGCTGGTCCCGGCGGTGCAGACCTACGGCCTGACCGGCATGTTCACCCGCATCGACGGCCGGCCCACCGAGGTCGACGGCGGGCTCAAGGCCGGGCACCTGGCCCGGCACCTCGCCGAGCAGCAGGTCGCCGGTGACCAGGTGGTGCTGATCGGTGACTCGCTCGACGACGCGGAGGCCGCGGAGTCGGTCGGCGGCGTCTGTGTGCTCTACACCGGCGGCTTCACCGATCCGTCCCGCCTGCGTGCCAGTGGTCGCCCGGTCGCGGACACCCTGCTCGATGCGGTCCGGATGGCCCGGACACTGTGATACTCGTCGTCGGCATTACGACGTCATTGGCATACAAGGGCGAGAACAGGTAATACTCGGCAAGGAGTCGACGGTGGTTAACACGCCGACTCGATCTTTGTCCAGTTCTCCTATCAAGATCGCGATTTGTGCACGCCTTCACAAGCGCCTACTCTGTGACTCCGACGAGCCCCGCTATCACAGCCGGTCCACGCAGGCGCCATCGGTCCAGGACCTGCAGCAGGGCTCCCCGTAGGTTCGCCTCGTCGGCACGGAGTCAGATGAGTCAGCAGCGTCACGGAAACACACCGCGTAATGCCGGTGCAGTTCCCGCCTTCCCGGATCTTCCCGAGGCGACAATCGCGCGGCTACCCGAATATCTGCGCGCCCTGCACAACCTCGCGGAGGCAGGTTCCGAAACTGTGTCCAGCGAGGGCCTCGCCGCCGCCGCCGGGGTCAACTCGGCCAAACTGCGCAAGGACCTCTCCCACCTCGGGTCGTACGGCACCCGTGGCGTCGGGTACGACGTCGCGCTGCTGATCGACCAGATCGAGTACATCCTCGGGCTCGACCAGCGCCGGGCCGTCGCGCTCGTCGGCGTCGGTAACCTCGGTCACGCCCTGGCCGGTTACGACGGCTTCGCGAGCCGTGGCTTCCGCATAGTGGCTCTGTTCGACGCGGACGCCGACCAGGTCGGCAAGCCGCTCAACGGTCTCACCGTGCGGCACATCGACGAGCTGGGCCAGGCCGTCGTCGAGGAGGGCATCACCATCGGCGTGATCGCCACCCCCGCGGGCGCCGCCCAGGCCGTCGCCGACGATCTGGTGGCTGCGGGGGTCACCAGCATCCTCAACTTCGCACCCTGCGTGCTGTCCGTGCCCGCGGGCGTCGACGTGCGCAAGGTCGATCTGGCCATCGAGTTGCAGATCCTGTCGTTCCACGAGCACCGCAAGGCGTCGCTGACGGCGATCCCCGGCGGACGCTCCGCACCGGCGGGCAACCAGGAGGCAGTCGGCTCATGAATCTCCTCAGCGTCGGTGCGTCCTACCGGACCGCCGGGGTCGACATCCTGGAACGCCTCACGATCGCCGGCTCCGACATCCCGGCCGTGCTGCAGAAACTCGTCGCCCAGCCGTACATCGGTGAGGCCGTGGTCGTCTCCACCTGCAACCGGGTCGAGGTCTACGCGGCGGTCACCGGGTTCCACGGTGGTCTCGGCGACGTCTGCAACGTGCTCGCCGAGCACTCCGGCATCGGTGCCAACGACCTCGCCGCCCACCTCTACGTGCACTACGACGAGGCGGCCGTGCGCCACTCGTTCCGGGTGTCCGCCGGGCTCGAGTCGATGGTGGTCGGCGAGGCGCAGATCCTCGGGCAGCTGCGGGACGCGTACCACGCCGCGACCGAGGCCGACTCCGCCGGCCGGATGCTCCACGAGCTGATGCAGCAGGCGCTGCGCGTCGGCAAGCGTGCCCACGCCGAGACCGGCATCGACCGCGCCGGCCAGAGTGTCGTGACCGCCGCCCTCGAGGTGGCCGCCGCGACCTTCGACGGTGACCTCGCCGGCCGCACCGGCCTGGTCGTCGGTGCGGGAGCGATGGGTGCACTCTCCGTCGCCACCCTCACCCGCTCCGGCGTCGGCCCGCTGCAGATCACCAACCGCGGCGCCTCCCGGGCCGAGCGGCTGGCCGAGGCGTACGGCGCCACCGCCGTGCCGTTCGCCGAGCTCGAGGCCGCGCTGGCCGCCGCCGACGTGGTCGTCTGCGCCACCGCATCCACCGAGCCCGTCCTGACCGGCGAGCTGCTGGCCGGACGCGACAAACCGCTGGTCGTCCTCGACCTGGCCGTGCCCCGGGACGTCGCACCCGAGGTGGCCGACCTGCCCAACGTCACCGTGGTCGACATCGACGGCCTGGCCGCGAGCCGCCGCACGTTGCCGGCCGCCGCCGAGACCGCCGCGGTCGAGCAGATCGTCGCCGCCGAGGTCGAGCACTTCCTGGCCTGGCTGCGCGGCGCCGAGATCGCCCCGACCGTCGCCGCCCTGCGGACCCGTGCCGACGACGTCGTCAGCGCGGAGCTGCGCAAGCTCTCCAGCCGCCGCCCCGAATTCACCGAGGAGCAGCGGGCCGACGTTTCCCGTACCCTGCACCGGGTCGTCCAGCAGCTGCTGCACTCGCCGACCGTGCGGGTCCGGCAGCTCGCGGCCGAGCCCGGCGGTGACCAGTACGCGGCGCTGCTCCGTGAACTGTTCGACCTGGACGTTCCGCACGCCACCCAGGCCGACGCCGTACCCGAGATCGGAGGACAAGCGTGACCACACCGCTACGTCTCGGCACCCGCGGCAGCGCACTGGCACTCGCCCAGTCGCAGCTGGTCGCCGACTCACTGACCGCCGCCACCGGCCGCCCGGTCGAGCTGGTGCGGATCGTCACCGCCGGTGACCGTTCCGCCGCGCCCGTCGCCCAGCTCGGTGTCGGAGTTTTTGTCTCCGCGCTGCGTGACGCGCTGATCGCCAACGAGATCGACTTCGCGGTCCACTCGTACAAGGACCTGCCGACCGCGCAGCACCCGAGCCTGCACATCGCCGCCGTGCCGCAGCGGGAGGACCCGCGGGACGCGCTCGTCGCCCGCGACGGGCTGATCCTGACGGACCTGCCGCCGGGTGCCGTGATCGGCACGGGCGCGGTGCGCCGAATCGCGCAACTGCACGCTTTGGGCCTACAGTTGCAGGTCACGCCGATTCGCGGCAACATCGACAGCCGCATCGCCCGAGTGCTCGGTCCCGGGGCCGACCTCGACGCTGTTGTCCTTGCGCGAGCCGGCGTGGTGCGTATCGGCCGCGCGGCCGAGATCACGGAAACGTTGGACCCGATGCTCATGCTGCCCGCCCCCGCACAGGGTGCGCTGGCCGTCGAGTGCCGATCCGACGACGCAGACCTGGTCGAGCTGCTGGCTGCACTCGACCATGCACCGTCCCGCGCCGCCGTCACGGCGGAACGGGCGATGCTCGCCACGCTCGAGGCCGGCTGCTCAGCACCGGTCGCGGCACACGCCGAGCTCGCCGAAGGCGAGCAAGGCGACGAGATCTACCTGCGCGGTGCGGTGATCAGCCCGGACGGGGCCCGAGCTGTCCGGCTGTCGCGCACCGGAACGCCCGCCGACGCGGCGGAGATCGGCAAGGCACTCGCCGCCGATCTCCTCGATGCCGGCGCCGACACCCTGATGGGGAGCACAGAATGACCACCCGCACCGCCCGTAAGTCCGCAGGGCGCATCGCGTTCGTCGGTGCCGGACCCGGCGATCCGGGTCTGCTGACCCGCCGGGCACACGACACTCTCGCCGAGGCCGACCAGGTCATCTACGACCGCGGCGTGCCCGAATCGCTGCTCGCGGCCATCCGGGCGGAGGCGAAGGACGACACCCAGTTCAGCCCGGCCGAGGGTGCGCCCGGCGACGTCGCCAAGGTGCTGCTGTCGGCGGCCAAGTCCGGCCTCGCGGCCGTGCACCTGGTCGCCGGTGACCCGTTCGGTCACGAGGCCGTCGTCAAGGAGGTCCAGGCCGTCGCCCGGACCGCCGTGCACTTCGAGGTCGTGCCCGGCCTCGGCCAGGCCGAAGGTGTCGCCACGTACGCCGGTGTGCCGCTGCCGGGTGTCCGCACCGCCGCCGACATCGACGACGTCACTGCACTGGACTTCGACGCGCTCGCCGCGGCCGCGGTCAAGGGCTCGTTCGCGGTCGCCGTGGACGCCGGTGATCTGGCCGCCGTCCGCGACGGCCTGCTCGCCGCGGGTGTCGAGCCCGGTACGCCCGTCGGCGTGACCGGCGACGGCACCGGCGAGACGCAGTACACGACCACGTCGTCGGTGGACAGCTTCGTCGCCGCCGCGCTCGGCTTCACCGGCCGGGTGGTGCTGACCGTCGGCTCCGAGGTCGCCCAGCGCGACAAGCTGAGCTGGTGGGAAAATCGCCCGCTGTACGGCTGGAAGGTCCTCGTCCCGCGCACCAAGGAGCAGGCGGGGGCGATGAGTGCCCGGCTGCGGGCGTACGGCGCCATCCCGTGCGAGGTGCCGACGATCGCCGTCGAGCCGCCGCGCACCCCGGCGCAGATGGAACGCGCCGTCAAGGGCCTGGTCGACGGCCGGTACGCCTGGGTCGTCTTCACCTCGGTCAACGCCGTCCGCGCGGTCTGGGAGAAGTTCGCCGAGCACGGCCTCGACGCCCGCCACTTCGGCGGCGTCAAGATCGCCTGCATCGGTGAGGCAACGGCCGACGCCGTCCGCGCGTTCGGCATCCAGCCCGAGCTGATCCCCGCCGGCGACCAGTCCAGCGAGGGTCTGCTGGCCGAGTTCTCGCCGCACGACGAGATCCTCGACCCGGTCGGCCGGGTGCTCCTGCCCCGCGCCGACATCGCCACCGAGACGCTGGCCGCCGGCCTGATCGAGCGTGGCTGGGAGGTGGACGACGTCACGGCGTACCGCACGGTCCGCGCGGCGCCGCCGCCGGCCGACATCCGCGACGCGATCAAGTCCGGTGGTTTCGACGCGGTGCTCTTCACCTCGTCGTCGACTGTCCGGAACCTCGTGGGCATCGCCGGCAAGCCGCACGCCCGCACGGTCGTCGCGGTGATCGGTCCGAAGACCGCCGAGACGGCGACGGAGTTCGGCCTGCGGGTCGACGTCCAGCCCCAGCACGCGTCCGTCCCTGACCTCGTCGAGGCTCTGGCGTCGTACGCTGTGGAACTGCGCGAGAAGCTGGCCGCGATGCCGGCCAAGCAGCGTCGTGGTTCCAAGGTCCAGGGGCCGACGGCCCTGCGTTTCCGCTGACATCCACGGACCGGCTCGCCTCAGGGCGGGCCGGTTCGCCCGGCTGAGGGAGTGGGCATGTCTTTTCCCGACGTCCGTCCGCGGCGCCTGCGCCGCACCGCCGCCATGCGCCGGCTGGTCGAGGAGACCCGGGTGGCGCCGGCCGAGCTGGTGCTGCCGCTGTTCCTCAAGGAAGGCCTGACCGAGCCGCGGGCGATCAGCTCGCTGCCGGGTGTCATGCAGCACTCCCGCGAGTCGCTGCGCAAGGCCGCCCACGAGGCGGTCCGGGCCGGCGTCGGCGGTCTCATGCTCTTCGGCGTGCCGGACAACGCCAACAAGGACGAGACCGGCTCCGGCGGCATCAACCCCGACGGCATCCTGAACGTCGGACTCCGCGACCTCATCTCCGAGGTCGGCGACTCGACCGTCGTCATGGGTGACCTGTGCCTGGACGAGTTCACCTCGCACGGCCACTGCGGTGTCCTCGCCCCCGACGGCACGGTCGACAACGACGCCACCCTGGAGCTCTACGGCCGGATGGGTGTCGCACAGGCCGAAGCCGGCGCCCACGTCGTCGGCCCGTCCGGGATGATGGACGGCCAGATCGGCGTGATCCGCAAAGCCCTCGACCAGGCCGGCCACCAGGACGTCTCCGTGCTGGCCTACTCCGCGAAATATGCGGGCGCTTTCTACGGGCCGTTCCGTGAGGCCGTGGAATCGACCCTGCAGGGCGACCGCCGCACCTACCAGCAGAGCCCCGGGAACGTCCGCGAGGCGCTGCGTGAGGTCGAGCTGGACGTCGCCGAGGGCGCCGACATGGTCATGGTCAAGCCCGCCCTGCCGTACCTCGACGTGATCGCCGCTGTCCGTGAGCGCGTCGACATCCCGGTCGCGGCCTACCAGGTGTCCGGCGAATACGCGATGGTCGAGGCCGCTGCCGCCAACGGCTGGGTGGACCGCCAGGGCGTGATGCTGGAAACCCTGACCTCCATCAAGCGGGCCGGCGCGCAGATCATCCTCACCTACTGGGCGACCGAGGCCGCCCAGCTGCTCCGCGAACGTTACTGATGCGGCTCCAGCCGCTGCACGAGCTGGGCGACGTCCGCAC
Source organism: Amorphoplanes friuliensis DSM 7358 (assembly GCF_000494755.1). Classification (NCBI taxonomy): domain Bacteria; kingdom Bacillati; phylum Actinomycetota; class Actinomycetes; order Micromonosporales; family Micromonosporaceae; genus Actinoplanes; species Actinoplanes friuliensis. The sequence goes on along the minus strand of NC_022657.1, from coordinate 8,757,410 downwards.
CGTACTCGAACCAGTCGCGGTCTGACTGGAAGCCCAGCTCGGCGTTGACCTTCAGCATGGACTCGTTGTGCTGGGCGTTCCAGGTCTGCACCTCGCGCAGCCCCGGCTCGGCGTTCCGCAGCTCGAAGAGCATCCGCGCCTTGATCGCCCGGTCGATGCCGTAACCACGGTGCTCCCGCACGACGATCGTGTCGTACTGGTCGGCGCGCTCCGGGTGCTGCGCGGGCACCACCACCTCGGTCAGCCCGGCCACCGCCCCGGACGCCTCGTGCGTGGCCAGCACGATGTACGGCTTCAGGCCACGCCGGTGCAGCGTGTCGAGGCTGTCCCGGAGACGTTGCGGGTCGGACGAGCTGGGCCGCAGATCGAGCTCGCTGTCGTCACCGTCCTGCCCTTCGAGCTTGGCCTGCGCGTACGCCTCCAGCAGCTCCGCGGGCGGGCCACCCGGGTGGTATTCGACGCGGTAGCCGGAGCTGATGCCACCGGCCATGGCCCCGAGAGCGCTCCAGTCCACGCTGGACAGGGTCAGCACGCTGCGTGTCTCGACGTACTCCTGCTCGAAGCCCAGCGACTGGTAGAACGCGATGGCCGGGGTGTCACCGATCGCCTCGACCCCGATCGACGAGAAACCCTCGAGGTACGCCCGGCGGGCGGCGACCGCCACCAGCTCCCGGCCCAGGCCACGACGCCGCAGGTCGGGGTGGACGAGCACCTCGAGCACACCGATGTCACCGAGCAGCAGGATGCTGACATGCCCGAAGATGGCGCTCTCACCCTCGGCGAGGCGGTCGTCCTCGGCCACCCAGCTGATGCGGCGCTCACCCGGCATGGTCTCGGCCAGATAGTCGACCACCTGGACGTCCTGCCACGGTGGATCGTCGGGGAGGTCGGCGGCCAGCACCGCGTTCAACGTCTCCACGAGCGATCGGATCTCCCCCGCCGACGCGGTCCGGGGATCCCACTCACGCACCCTCACCCGTACAGCTTGCCGGTATCCGGACCTTCAGGGAAGTGCTGAACGGTCAAATGTACGCGACCCATCACTGTGGGTTGTCAATCAGACCCGGCTCCGCTGCCCGTACTCGTTCGCCGCATCGAACACCTTCTGCGCGTACGGCCGCACCGCGTTGTACGACAAAATGGCGTCCCACCAGGCGTCCGGCTTGGACAGGTCCCGCCCACCGGCACACAGATACTTCGCCGCGGCGAGCGATGCGTCGTCGATGTCGTTCGGATCCGACACACCATTATTGTCGGCATCAACACTGTTCCCCGTGGAGACCGAAGTCCACGTCTGCGGGATGAACTGCAACGGACCCATCGCCCGATCGAACTGCGCATCCCCGTCCAGCGTCCCCTGATCCGTGTCCTGGATCAGCTGCCGCCCACCCTTCCCGTCCAACGGCAACCCGAAGATCGGCGGCGCGACGGAACCGTCCACGCTGAGCACAGCCCCGTTTGCACTCCCGTGCGACGACTCCACCTTGGCGATCGCGGCAATGGTCGTCCACGTCAGATGACAACTGGGGGCGGTGCGCGCGACGACCAGCTCGGCGTACCCGTAAGCCTGCACCGCCACCACCGGAATCCCGGCCCGCATCCCGGCCTGCTGCGCCCACCCGTTCAGCGCATCCGCCGGCCGCCCGGTGACTGCAGGCGCCCCCGGAATCGTCGGCTGCGTAGCCGGCAACGTCCCCCCGGCCACCGGCGCCGAAGGCGACAACGGCAACCCCGGCACCCCACCCGCACTCGGCGGAACAACAGGCCCCCCGGACCCACCCGCATCCTCCCCGAACCCGGGCGTCACGCTCGGCGACGGCACAGACTGCAAAGCCTGAGGTACGAGATAAGCGCCGGCCGTCCCCGCAGCCCCGAGAAGCACCACAGCGATGACAGCGGGCAGAATCAGCCGCCCACTCGGCCGCTTGGCCCAGGCCGAGGTGCCGCGTGCTGTGCTTTTCACGACCCGCACGGGGTTGGCGGCCCGGAGAACCCGCGTGGCCCGCCCCCGCGAAGCCGCAGCCACCGCCGCCGCAGACGGCGCAACAACCGTCTTCCCGGCCTTACCCCCATCAACGGCTTTGCCCGCACCCGCGGCCGCTTCGGTGGCCTTGCTGTCGCCGGGTTTACCCGCGCCTGCGACTTCCGCGCCATCACTTGTCTTACCCGCGTCTGCAGTCGCTTCGGTGGCCTTGCTGTCGCCGGGTTTAACCGCGCCTACGGGCTCCGCACGATCACTTGCCTTACCTGCGCCTGCGGTCGCTTCGGTGGCCTTGCTGTCACCGGTTTTACCGGCGTCCGTCTTATCGCCGGTCTTGTTGCCTTCGGACGTCGCGTCACCCGTCGAGGAGCCGCCTGCAGGCGAGCCGCCGGTCTGAGGGCCGGGCTTGCTGCTGGCGGCCTCATCAAGGGCGGGCCTGGTCGAGCCGCTCGCGGACAAGTCGGACTTGTCTCCGCTGGTGACACCCGCAGACTCTGCAGCATTTTCCGCCTTGCCGGAGCCTTTCGTGCCGACACCGCTGCCGACGGTGACAGGTCCTGCAGCGGCCGCCTTACCGGCCTCTTCAGCCGCTGCACCAGCGCCGGCCTTACCGGCCAAGCTCGCCGTGGTCTTTCCACTCTCACTGCTTGCTTCTGCGGCACCCTTACCGGCCGCAGCGCCCGCTGCACCAGCGCCGGCCTTACCGACCACACCGCCCGCCGCCGCAGCGCTGGGCTTGCCACCCTCACTGCTTGTTTCTGCGGCACCCTTGCCGACCACACTGCCCGCCGCCGCGGCCCTAGCCTTGCCACTCTTACTGCCTGCTTCTGCGGCACCCTTACCGGCCACACCGCCCGCTGCCGCGGCTGGGGCCTTGCCACTCTCACTGCTTGCTTCTGCGGCGCCGTCGCCGAGCGAACTCTCCGCTGCTGCGGGGGCGGCCCTGCCCGGCTTGCCCCCTGCTGCAGTGGCGGGCTCATCAGGCGCTGAGGTAGCGCCGGCCTTGCCGGGACCATCGACCGGCTCGCCGCCCGGCGTCGAGCCCTTGTCGGTGGGTGCCTCGGGGCCGGCGTCCAGCGCCGGTGCGGGCGCTTCCGCTGCCGCGATCCCCGACTTACCCGAACGAGTCTCCCCAGGCGTAGGGCCGTCAGTCACGCCAGAGCCGGCCGCCGAGGATCCCTCGCTCGCCGAAGACGGCTGCCCGGAGGTGCGCTCGACCGTCTCGGGAACATCCTCAGGCGCAGCCCCCGAGCTCCCCAGAGGCCCGCCGAGATGCGGCGCCGGGGGTCGCTTCCCGCCCCGCGCCGAGGGTGTCTCCTGCCCGTCAGCCACGCGCACGAGACTACCGGGCGACGGCCAGTAGCGACCCCATGGACCTGGTCCGATATGTGCAGGCCACCAGGTGGGATGCGGGGCAGCAAAGTGTCATACCCAGCCCATACGCTTTGAAGATGCCGCGTTATGACTATCGGTGCCGCGCCTGCGGTGACACCTTCGAGATGAACCGGCCGATGGCCGAGTCCGCCGCCCCGGCCGCCTGCCCTCAGGGCCACGCCGACACGGTCAAGCTCCTCTCCACAGTCGCCGTAACCGGCCGCGGCGGAGCCATGCCCCCCGCCCCAGCCAGAGCCGCCGGCGGCGGAGGCTGTTGCGGCGGCGCCTGCGGCTGCTGACCCTGGCGCCGGTCACCCACCTCCGCTGCGACCCACCTGCAGGTCCTGCTGACCGGCCCGCCAACTTGCGCCATGGGGCTGCTCAACCGGGCACCAACCGGCCTGCCGGCTGACTCGCATGGGTCTCGCCGGTGCTCTGCGGGTGCAGCGGCCGAGCGCTACTGGACTGCGGGCGGTGGCTGCTGACTGGGCTGGTCCGGATCGAGCAGGCCTCGTGGGTGGCTCGGCCGAGGGGGCGGGCACGCGGGTGGCTCGGCCAAGGGGTCGGCACGTGGGCGGGTTCGATCGAGGGGTCGGGTTCGTGGGTGGCTTGGCCGAGGGGTCGGGTTCGTGGGTGGCTTGGCCGAGGGGTCGGGTTCGTGGGTGGCTTGGCCGAGGGGTCGGGTTCGTGGGTGGCTTGGCTTGGCCAAGGGTCGGGCTTGTGGGTGGCTTGGCCGAAGGGTCGGGCTTGTGGGTTTGGCTCGGTCACGGAATCGGGTTGTGGTTGGGCAGCGGCCTAGGTTGTGGTTCGCCAGCCGGACTCCGAGGTGATGTGGGGGTGCGCAAAGCGGATCTCACGCCTCTTGGGCAGCTCGCAACCGTGGTGGTCACGGGAGGACTGCCAGGGCTCTGCCCGGCTTCGACGGCAAGCCCGCCGGCGAAGCGACGTCGGCAGGCCCAATTACCGGCCGCCCCATGGACCGTTCCAAGCGCAGAACCCTTCAGTTGTCCCGCGGTGGATTGGCAGCGCGTGCCACGACGCGTACTCCGACGTGGCCGGGCTCCTGGTGGCAACCGCGGTTGTCTCAACCTCAGCCGGGACTGACGGGTCTGAGTGGTGCCGGCCTGGATGCCAGCCCGGGACCGCCGCGTGTCAGTCAACTCAGACCGCAGTGCCAGGCCGCCGAGGACCCCAGCGACGACCAGTTTGTGACGGGTTCGGTCCTGGAACCGGGGCCAGACCTATTCACTCTGGTCTCGATCCAAACTCCGGATCTGATCCTCGGACCGCAGACCCTGGGTTTCCAGATCTTGGACCTCAGCTTCTGGCAAGTGCAGAAATCGAATCTCGTGTCCCGGTAAGACGCCACATCGGGGCTATGGAAGACCTGAACAGGGCTATGCAGTCCAACCTGAGCGGGTCGGCAAGCCTCGGTTTCAGGCCACAGCTCGCCGGCTGGGCTGACCGGTTGTCGGGGACGATCGGTCCGTTCGGCAGGTATCAGTGGGGCGGGCCGGTGGATCTCTTGTTCTGTCGAGATTGGGCGGTTCATAGACGTGACGCTGTGGTGATTGTTCGGTGACCTCGTGGAGTCGCACAACGGTGACTCTTGCGGGGACGTACGAACGGGTCGGCGGAAATGACCTTCTGCAGCGCAACTAGAACGTGAACCGCGTCGTTACGTCACGCGTAGTGCCGTGCGTAAACGTCGATGACCACGACCGTGGGTCGCCCTTCCGGGGTCGGCGTGGCGGGAGGACGGTTACCGACCGTTCCTACGATGTGCCGTGTGATTGCGGTGCGGCAGCATGAAGCGCGACTTCCCAAGGGGGCGGAGGTTCTCACCGTGTCGGGACGGACCGAGCTGCCGAGTGGGCTTGTGACCTTCATGTTTACGGACATCGAGGGGTCTACGAGGCTCGCCCGGATGCTCAGCGAGGGTTATGGAAGCGTTCTCAACGCCCATCGAGACCTGGTGCGCGCTGCTCTGCGTAATCACGCCGGCGTCGAGCTTTTCACGGAGGGTGACTCCTTCTTTGTAGCCTTCAGCGATGCTGCGGATGCCGTTGCGGCCTGTGTGGAAGCGCAGCGGGCGTTGGCCGCGCATTCGTGGCCGAGCCCTGACGCGGCGCCTCGCGTTCGGATGGGGTTGCACACGGGCTGGGCGACACCGGGCAACAACGAGTACACCAGCGCGGAGGTCCATCGTGCTGCGCGGGTTGCGTCCGCCGCCCACGGTGGTCAGATCCTGTGTTCGGAAGCGACAGCCCTGGCCGTCACCACCTGGTCCACCGACCTCGTGTTTGCCGGAGCACAAGGCGGAAGAGCAGGCGGAAGAGCAGTAGGAGCGACAGACGTCGACTTCCTCGACCTCGGCCCTTTCCGCCTCCGCGGGTTCGATGACGCGGAACGCCTCTTCCAGCTGGTCGCACCCGGCCTGGGCCGCGATTTCCCCCGTCCGCGGACCCCTTGCGCACCGGCGCACAATCTCCCGGCGCCGGTCACCGGGTTCATCGGGCGGCAGGCCGAGCTGGCCGAGCTGCGGGACCTGGTCGGTAAGCACCGGCTGGTCACTGTGGCCGGTGCGGGTGGTGGCGGCAAGACGCGGCTGGCGCTGGCCGCCGCGGAGGAGCTGCTCACCGCGTACCCGGACGGGGTCTGGGTGGTGGATCTTGCCGCGGAGCTGCCGGAGGCGGCGCTGGCGGCTGCGATGGGGGTTCGGGCCGAGCCGGCGCGGCCGTTGCTGGACTCGATCGTGGAGCGTTGTGGTTCCGGTCGCACGCTGATCGTTCTGGAGACCTGTGAGGCGCGGCAGCCGGCCGCGCGGGAGCTGGTGAGGCGGCTGCTGGCCGGTTGCCGGCGGCTGGATGTGCTGGCGACGTCGCGGGTGCCGCTCGGTGTGCCCGGTGAGCTGGTCTGGCGGATTCCGTCGCTGGCGCCCGCCGATGCTTTTGCCCTGCTCGTTGCGCGGGCCGAGGCCGCACGGGGTGGCCGGCCGAGCGGGAGTGACGAGGCCGCCGACCTGGCGCGGATCGCGTCGAAGCTGGACGGTGTTCCGCTGGCGATAGAGCTGGCCGCCGACCGGCTGCGGCTGTTGTCCCCGGCGCAGCTCGCCGGCCGGCTCGACGATCCGATCGCCGCGCTGGACGCCGGGCGTCTCGACTCGCATCGGCACGGGAGCCTGACCGGCAATTTGGACTGGTCCTATCACGGGCTCAGTGATCCGGCCGCCGAGCTGCTGCGGCGGCTGGCCGTTTTTGCCGGGCCGGTTGATCTCAGCACGGTCGAGTGGTCGGACGTGGATGCCTTCGGCGCGCTCTCCGAGCTCGCCGACCGGTCGCTGGTCGAGGTCGTCGCCGGGTCGCGCTACCGGATGTCCGGGCAGGTACGCGCCTACGCCGCCCGCCGTCTCACCGCGGCCGGCGAGGAACCGGCTGCCCGGGATCGCCACGTCGACTGGGCGCTGCACACGCTGGCGGGTGTCGCCGTGGACACCGACGGGCAGCCGCGCACGGTGTCCCTCACCGAGCTCGCCCCGTACGTGGGGGAGTGGCAGGCCGCGCTGCGCTGGTCCGCGACGGGCGGCAGTGTCCGGGCCGGGTTGCGGCTCGCCGGTGCCCTCGACCCGTGGTGGCGTGAGCACGGCGGCACGCGGGACGGTCGTGACCTGCTCTTCCGGCTCTACGGCCGGGCCGAGGACGCCGACATCGCACCGGCCGAGCTGGCCTCTGCCTACCTGGTCCACGCCGGGCTCGCCGACGACCGCGACGAGCGGACCCGGTTCCTCGACCGCGCCGAGTCGGTCGCGCAGGACATCGGTCACCCTGCCCTTCTGGTACGCGCACAGGCCGGCCGCCGCGTCTCGCTCGTCGAGGCGGGACGGCTGCCCGAGGCCGAGCAGGTGTGCCGTGACGCCATCACGCTGGCCGAGCAGTCCGGGGTTCCGGGCGCCGCCCTGCCGTCGGTGGTGACACTGGCCGAACTGTTGTGGCGGCGGGACGCGCTCGACGAGGCGGCCGAGTTGCTGGGCAGTGCCCGTCAGCTGGAGGCGGGACGCCCGGAGGACCGCGGCACCCGTACCGTCGACTGGCTTCTCGGGATGGTGGCCCTGCGCCGCCGGGACCTGGTCGCGGCGCACGACCACCTGGTTGTGGCTCTGCGCTCGCGGTTGCGGCACGGTTTCCGGGGTGCGTCCGCGGACGCCGTGGCGGCTATCGCCGTGCGGTGCGCGATCGGCGGTGATCCGGTGACCGCCGCTGTCCTCTTCGGAGGTGTGGAGTCGGCGCGCGGTGCACGGCGGGCGGGACAGTTCGGGGGGTTCTGGTTCGCCCAGCAGGCCTCGCTGCGGCGGGCACTCGGTGATGCGGCCTTCGACGCGGCCTACGCCAGCGGCACGGAGATCGGTTTCGGCCGGGCGGTCGCGACGGCCCTGGCCGTCGAGCACCCCGACCTGGAGCACGGCTCGGTCCGCTTCGCCCAAACGACGGGCTGAGCCCGGGATGGGCTGAGCGCTGGGATGAGCTGAGCCCGGGGATGGGCTGAGCGCCGAGACGGGCTGAGCCCGGGGATGGGCTGAGCAGCGGAAAGCCCCGGATCAGCGAAGGTCCGGGGCTGCCGCTGTGCTTACTTGTCGTCGATCAGGGTCCGGGCCCGGTCGATGTCGGACGGGTTGACCGCCTCCAGCGAGCCGAAGATCCGCACCGCCTGGTAGTACGTCCACGCGAGGCTCACACACGCCGGCCGGACGACCGTGTTGTACGTCGCGCACTTGCGTTTGAGGTCGGCGTAGAAGGTGTCGTCCACGCGGGCCTTGTTGGCGTCGAACGCGCCGATGGCCTTGTAGTTGCGGTAGCCGAAGTCGTGGTGCCAGCACGAGTTGGTGAAGTCGAAGCCCAGCGGGTTGTCCGGGCTGGACGAGCAGTAGTCGGTGGTCCAGTCGAAGCCGTAGCTGACCCACTCGTCGCGGTTGACGCGGGCGTCGTTCCAGGATGCGGTGCTGGCCGAGGTCGGCTGGGTCCAGCGGGAGAGGACGGACGCCTTGCTCTCCGCCGAAGCGGAAGCGGCCGCAGCGGAAGCAGCCGAAGCGGCAGCGGCTGAGGGCGCGAGGAGGGCGGCGGCTGAGATCAGGACGACGACAAAACGGCGGACGAACCGGTTCATCAAACCTCCAGCGGTAGACCGCCAGTGTTCGATCCGTAACTTTCCGCATACAAGAGATTCGATGGATTTTCCTTAACGGTGACTCAACTTACCGGCGGGTATTCCATGGCAGGCCTGTCGTGTGCTGTCCTGGAAAGCGGTGTGGGTACAGGCCGCTATGGTGTGAACGTGCAGGCGGCCGTTCAGTGATCCGATTACCGCTGGTCCGACAGGGACCACTGCGGGCGCTCGCCATCCGGCTGGTGGCCGCGATCGTCCTTGTCCTGCTCACCGTGGCCGTGATCTACGCGGACCGGGACGGCTACCGGGATGTCAACGAGGACGGCCTGACGCTGCTCGACAGCTTCTACTACGCCGTCGTCTCGCTCTCCACGACCGGCTACGGCGACATCACACCCGTGACACCCGACGCCCGGTTCGTGAACATCGTGTTCATCACCCCGGCGCGGGTGCTCTTCCTGATCATCCTGGTCGGTACGACCCTCGAGGTGCTCACGGAGCAGTACCGGAAGAACATCCGGGTCACCCGGTGGAGGCGAAAGTTGAAGGACCACATCATCGTCTGCGGTTACGGCACCAAGGGCCGGGCCGCGGTCAGCGCGCTCCTCGAGACCGGGTACGACAAGTCCCGCATCGTCATCGTGGAGAGCCGCGACGAGGCCCTGCGCCAGGCCGCCGCCAACGGGCTGGTGGCCATCGAGGGCAACGCGACCCGGTCGGCGGTCCTCCTCGAAGCCGATGTGAAGAACGCCAAGTCGGTCATCATCGCCACCGACAGCGACGAGGCGTCGGTGCTGATCACGCTGACCGTGCGGCAGCTGACCGCGGGCCAGGTCCGGATCATCGCGGCGGTCCGGGAGCAGGAGAACGCCGCCCTGCTCAAGCAAAGCGGCGCCCACCACGTGATCGTGTCGTCCTCGACGGCCGGCCGGCTGCTGGGTCTGACCACCACGACCCCGCCGCTGATCGACGTGGTCGAGGACCTGCTCACCCCCGGTCAGGGAATGGCGCTGGCCATGCGGTCCGCCGAGCGGGCCGAGGTCGGACGCAACCCCCGTGAGCTGCAGACCCTCGTCGTCGCGCTGATTCGCCGGGGCAAGGTGCTGCCCCTGGGTGGTGAGCAGATCGTGACCATCGAGACCGGCGACATGCTCATCTACATCCGTGACGAGGAGAAGAGCGGCGTCGGAGTCGCGGTCTAGAGGATCGTCCAGGTGTCGCCGGCGTTGAGCAGCTCGCCGAGCATCTGGTCCGGCGTGCCGGTGACCTGCGCCTTGGCGTCCTCGAGCTGCTTCTGGATCAGCTCGTCGTAGGACGGCCGCTGCACGTTGCGGAAGACCCCGATCGGCGTCGTGCCCAGGTCGGAGCCCGACAGCCGGCTCAGCGCAAACGCGTACGCGGGGTCGTCGACGGTGGCGTCGTGGATCACCGGGGTCTCGCCGCCGAGTTCGGCACTGTCCCGCACCGACAGGCCGAAGCCGCCGGACGGGTGCACGACCGAATACTGCGCCTCGGCACCGAAGGTGATCGGCTGGCCCTGCTCCAGGCGGATCAGGTGGTCGTCGCGGGTGCCCGGGTCCTTGAGGACCTCGAACGCGCCGTCGTTGAAGATGTTGCAGTTCTGGTAGATCTCCACGAACGCCGAGCCCTCGTGCTCCGCCGCCGCACGCAGCACCGACTGGAGGTGCTTGCGGTCGGAGTCGATCGTGCGGCCCACGAACGTCGCCTCGGCGCCGAGCGCCAGCGACAGCGGGTTGAACGGCGAGTCGGCCGAGCCCGCCGGCGTCGACTTGGTGATCTTGCCGAGCTCGGACGTCGGGCTGTACTGCCCCTTGGTCAGGCCGTAGATCCGGTTGTTGAACAGCAGGATCTTCATGTTGACGTTGCGGCGCAGCGCGTGGATCAGGTGGTTGCCGCCGATCGACAGCGCGTCGCCGTCACCGGTGACCACCCAGACCGACAGGTCGGGGCGTGAGGCGGACAGTCCGGTCGCGATCGCCGGCGCACGGCCGTGGATCGAGTGCATCCCGTACGTGTTCATGTAGTACGGGAAGCGCGACGAGCAGCCGATGCCCGACACGAAGACCGTGTTCTCCCGGGCGATGCCCAGCTCCGGCATGAACTGCTGCACCGCGGCCAGGATCGCGTAGTCACCGCAGCCGGGGCACCAGCGGACCTCCTGGTCCGACTTGAAGTCCTTGGCCGTCAGCTTCACCGGCGTCAGCGGGATCGTCGAACTAACCATTCTTGACCACGTCCTCGAGCATGTTCTCCAGCGTCGCGGCCGTGAACGGCAGACCGCTGATCTGGTTGAAGGGAACCGCGTCGACCAGGTACTTCGCCCGGATGACGTGGGCCAGCTGGCCCAGGTTCATCTCCGGGATCACCACCTTGTCGTAGGCCTCGAGCACCTCACCGAGGTTGGCCGGCAGCGGCGAGAGGTGACGCAGGTGGGCCTGCGCGATCGGCAGGCCACGCTGGCGCAGCGCCCGGCAGGCGGCGCCGATCGGGCCGTAGGTGGAGCCCCAGCCCAGCACGAGTACGCGGGCGTTCTCGTCCGGGTCCTCGATCTCCACGTCCGGCACCGGGATGGACTCGATGCGCTCCGCGCGGATGCGGACCATGAACTCGTGGTTCGCCGGGTCGTAGGAGATGTCACCGGTCTTGTCGGCCTTCTCCAGACCACCGATGCGGTGCTCCAGGCCCGGCGTGCCGGGGATCGCCCACGGCCGGGCCAAGGTCTCCGGATCCCGCAGGTACGGGAGGAAGCGCCCGTCCTCGCCGTTGGGTTCGGTCGTGTACTCCACCGAGATGTCCGGCAGGTCGTTGACCTCGGGAAGGAGCCACGGCTCGGAACCGTTCGCCACGTAGTTGTCCGAGAGCAGGATCACCGGCGTGCGGTACTTCAGGGCGATCCGGGCGGCCTCGATCGCGGCGTGGAAGCAGTCCGACGGCGACCGCGGGGCGATCACCGCGAGCGGCGCCTCGCCGTGCCGGCCGTAGAGGGCCATGTTGAGGTCGGCCTGCTCGGTCTTGGTCGGCAGACCGGTCGACGGCCCGGC